>NZ_MQTS01000224.1:7388-13576 GCF_020532825.1 Arthrobacter sp. SO3 | reverse complement strand
GGTGCCGACAGTCCCGGCGGCCAGCGACCCGAACCGCCTGCAGGTGGCGGAGCCCGCAGCGTCCCAGCTGTTCGCCGCGATGCGCAAGGACATTGACCTGACGGACCCGACGGCGACGCCAAGCCCCTCCGCCTCCCCGGACGCCAGCGCCAGTGCCAGCGCCGAGCCGACACCCAGCGAGACGGTGCCCGCCTACGACAAGACGCTGCAGCCCATCACGGTGGCGAACGGTTCCGGCGCCCCGGCGCGGACCCAGGAGATCATGCAGGCCCTCACCGCCGGCGGTTTCACCCAGCTCGCGCAGCTGGCCGCCCGGCCGGTCACGGCCACCGCGGTGTACTACGCTGCGGGGTTCGAGGATGTCGCCGCCGACGTGGCCGCGCTGCTGGGGATTCCGGCGACGCAGGTGCTGCCGGCCGCCGGAGTCGCCGGCGTCCAGGTCTACCTGGGCAGTGACCTCGTGGGAGGCACCCCAAGCGGGGACGCCCCGGTGGAACTGCCCTCGGACATCGTCAACCAGACCGCCGGGGACGTCGTCTGCCAGCAGGCCAACCCGGAGCTCATCGTCCGGTAGGGTCCCTTCACCAGGGTCCCTTGATCCGAAGAAGAGCCGGCCGCGGGAACTTTCCCGCGGCCGGCTCTTCTCGGTTGCCGGCGGCTTTCGGCGGCCCGGGCAGCTACCAGATGCTGACGCGCTCGGCCGCGGGCATCCACATGCCATCCTGCTCCGCCGTGCCGAACGCCTCGTGGAAGGAGTCGAGGTTCCTGGCAATCTGGTTGGTGCGGAACTCGTTGGGCGAATGCGGATCGGTGGCGAGCCTGCGGATCGCTTCCTCGTTCCGCATCACCTGCCGCCAGCCGGCGGCCCAGGAGGCGAAGAAGCGTTGCACCCCGGTCAGGCCGTCCAGCACCGGCGGGTCCTGGCCGTCGAGGCTGATCAGGTACGCCTTGTAGGCGATGGTCAGACCGCCGAGGTCGCCGATGTTTTCGCCCAGGGTCAGTTTGCCGTTGACGTTGTGTCCCGGCGCTGCGGTGGGGGAGAGCGCATCGAACTGGGCCACCAGCCTGGACGTCAGCGCCTCGAAGGCCGTACGGTCATCCTCCGTCCACCAGTTGCGGAGCAGGCCGCTGCCATCGTACTGGGAGCCCTGGTCGTCGAAGCCGTGGCCGATTTCGTGGCCGATGACGGCGCCGATGCCGCCGTAGTTGACGGCATCGTCGGCGTCGGCCGTGAAGAACGGCGGCTGCAGGATGGCTGCGGGGAAGACGATCTCGTTGAGCAGCGGGTGGTAGTACGCGTTCACCGTCTGCGGCGTCATCAGCCACTTCTCCCGGTCCACGGGCTTGCCTACCTCGTCGAGGTGCCGGTCGACGTCGGCGCTGTGCGCGCGCTCCACATTGCCCAGCAGGTCCGAGGGGTCGATTCCCACCGCGGAATAGTCGATCCACTTGTCCGGGTAGCCGATCTTGGCGCGGAAGGAATCGAGCTTCTTGAGCGCCTCACGCTTGGTTTCCTCGCCCATCCAGGCCAGCCCGGTGATGGATTCGCGGTACGCCTCGATCAGGTTCCCGACCAGCGACTCCATGCGCGCCTTGTGGGTTTCCGGGAAATGCCGGGCAACGTAGATCTGGCCGACGGCCTCGCCGAGGGCGGCCTCGACGACGGCGACCCCGCGCTTCCACCGGTCCTTGTTCCGCGGCGTGCCGCTCAGCGTCGTGCCGTAGAAGGCGAAGTTCGCGTCCACGAACGCGGCCGAGAGGTACGGTGCGGCGGCCCCCACGACGCGCAGGGCAAGCCATTCCTGCCAGACGTTCAGCGGCACGGAGTCCAGCAGCGACGCCGCCCCGGCGAAGAAGTCCGGGGTGCTGACAATAAGTTCCGTGCGCTTGTCCGGTGCGATGCCCGCGGCGTCGAACCAGGTGGTGAGCAGCGGGAAGAGCTGCGTCGCCTCATCCGCGGATTTCAGGTTGTAGGTCTTCTGCGGATCCCGCAGGGTGACTTTGTCCCAGTGGTGCGAGGCCAGCGCCGTCTCCAGCGTCACGATCCTGCCGGCCGCCCCCTCGGCGTCAGCCACTCCGGCGAGGCTGAGGACCGTCTGCACGTGGTCCGTGTAGGCCTGGACCACCGGCGCGAACTTCTCCTCGCGGTAGTACGACTCGTCCGGCAGGCCCAGGCCGCCCTGGCCGGTATACAGCAGGATCCGGTCCGGGTTCCCGGCGTCGGGGGCGGGATAGATGTAAAAGAGGCCGCCCACGTCCGCCCGGAACAGCCGCCCGGCCAGCGCCACGAGCCCCGCGACCGACTCGGTGGAGAACACTTCGTCGAGCCGCGCCCTGATCGGGTCCAGGCCCTTGGCTTCCACCGCGGCCTCGTCCATGAAGCTGTTGTACAGGTCCCCGATCTTCTGCTCGATCCCGGTGGACTCCGCGCCGCGGGCGGCCGCGTCCTCGATGATTTCCTTCACCGCGAGTTCCGAGCCGTCCCGCAGGGCCGTGAACGTCCCCTCCAGGGGCCGGTCATCCGGAATCTCGGTGTTCTTGAGCCAGGTGCCGTTGACATGCTGGTACAGGTCATCCTGCGGCCGGACAGAGAAGTCGATGTTGGACAGGGCGATCCCCGAAAGTGGCACGGATGCTCCTTTGAGAGGCAGCCCGGCGCAGCCTTGTTACGGGTTACCGGTCTGCATGGTGGACGTTACGAAGGTATGGCTCCTTCATCTTACGCACCCGTGTTACTGTGAAAAGGTGCGCGCAGAACTGCTTCTTCTTAGCTGCCGCGGCGAGGCCTCAGACGCGATCTAGCGCAAGGCCCACCCTCGCTGCGGAGTTTGTGTTGCCCGGCCACCCTTTCACCAGGAATCACAGAAAAGGCCCCGATTGTAATGCGAAACGCACAGAAATCCTCAGGAATGCCCGTCCACCGCTACGTCCCGTTCCAGGACCTGATCACGGTTGAACTGCCGGACCGCACCTGGCCGGACAAAGTCATCACCAAGGCCCCGCGCTGGTGCGCCGTGGATCTGCGTGACGGCAACCAGGCCCTGATCGACCCGATGAGCCCGGCACGCAAGCTGAAGATGTTCCAGCTGCTGGTCCGGATGGGCTACAAGGAAATCGAAGTCGGGTTCCCGTCCGCGTCGCAGACGGACTTCGACTTCGTCCGGCAGCTGATCGAGGGCAGCCACATCCCGGACGACGTCACCATCCAGGTGTTGACGCAGGCGCGCGAGCACCTGATCGAGCGGACCTACGAGTCCCTGGTCGGTGCGAAGCAGGCCATCGTGCACCTGTACAACTCGACATCGGTCCTGCAGCGCCGGGTCGTCTTCAACCAGGACGAAGACGGCATCCTGGACATCGCCCTGCAGGGCGCCCGGTTGTGCAAGAAGTACGAAGAGACCCTCCAGGACACCCACATCACCTACGAGTACTCGCCCGAATCCTTCACCGGGACCGAGCTGGAGTACGCCGTCCGGGTCTGCAACGCCATCGCCGACGTGTTTGAGGCCTCCGCGGACAGCCAGGTCATCATCAACCTGCCGGCCACCGTGGAAATGGCCACCCCGAACGTGTACGCCGACTCCATCGAGTGGATGAGCCGGAACCTGCATCCGCGGGAGGGCATCATCCTGTCCCTGCACCCGCACAATGACCGCGGCACGGGCGTGGCGGCCGCGGAGCTGGGCTACCTGGCCGGCGCCGACCGGATCGAAGGCTGCCTGTTCGGGAACGGCGAGCGGACCGGCAACGTGGACCTGGTCACGCTGGGCCTGAACATGTTCGTCCAGGGCGTGGACCCGATGATCGACTTCTCCGACATCGACGAGGTACGCCGCACCGTGGAGTACTGCAACCAGCTGCCTGTGGCCGAGCGCGCACCGTACGGCGGGGACCTCGTGTTTACCGCGTTCTCCGGCTCGCACCAGGACGCCATCAAAAAGGGCCTGGAAGCGCTGGAGAAGGACGCAGCCGCCGCCGGCAAGGACGTCGCCGACTACCCCTGGCAGGTCCCGTACCTGCCGGTCGACCCGAAGGACCTCGGCCGCAGCTACGAGGCCGTCATCCGGGTCAACTCGCAGTCAGGCAAGGGCGGGGTGGCCTACCTGCTCAAGAACGAGCACAACCTGGACCTGCCGCGGCGCGCCCAGATCGAGTTCTCCGGGGTCATCCAGAAGCAGACCGACACCATGGGCGGCGAAGTCAGCGGCGCCCAGCTCTGGCAGGTTTTCCAGGATGAGTACCTGCCCTCCGGCACGGCTGACGCGCAGTGGGGACGCTACGCCCTCGGCCCGTTCAGCACGGAGACGGACGAGGACGGCTCCATGACGCTGCACGCCGCGCTCAAGGTCGACGGCACCCCGGTCCAGCGCACCGGGACCGGCAACGGTCCGATCGCTGCCCTGCTGAGCATCCTGCGCGAGGACGGCGTCGATGTCCGGGTGCTGGACTACAGCGAGCACGCCCTGTCCGAAGGCGGCAGCGCCCTCGCGGCGGCCTACGTCGAATGCGCCGTGGGGGAACGCGTGCTGTGGGGCGTCGGGATCGACGCGAACACGAGCACGTCCTCGCTCAAGGCCGTCATCTCGGCCGTGAACCGGGCCATCCGGGACGCCCGCGCCTAAGCAGCCGGTCACTGCGCCGCCGGATCCTCCGGCGGCGCAGTGCTGCTTTCCCCAATGGCGGCGTTTCCCGATAGACAGTGCGAAGATTAACCGTGGCCCAACCTTCCTCCTATGCCTCCCGCGCCTACCGCGACGACGGCGTCGTGCTGCGTACCCACAAGCTGGGCGAAGCGGACCGCATCATCACCATCCTGACCAAACACCACGGCCAGGTCCGTGCGGTGGCCAAGGGTGTCCGGCGTACCAGCAGCCGCTTCGGCGCCCGGCTCGAACCCTTTATGGTCGCGGACCTTCAGCTGATTTCCGGCCGGACCCTGGACGTGGTCACGCAGGCTGTCGCCAAGGGCGCTTACGGCGGCAACATCGCCGCGGACTACGGCCGCTACACCGTGGCTGCCGCCATGACGGAGACGGCGGAAAAACTCACCGACGTCGACGGCGAAGCGGGCACCGCACAATACAATCTGCTCGTCGGCGCTCTGGCATCGCTGAGCCGCGGCGACCACACCCCTGAACTCATCCTCGATTCCTACCTGCTGCGCGCCCTCGCCACCGGCGGCTGGGCGCCGAGCTTCACCGGCTGCGCCCGGTGCGGGGCCCGCGGACCGCACACCGCGTTTTCGGCACCGCTCGGCGGCATGGTCTGCGCCGACTGCCGGCCGCCCGGGTCCCCTGCGCCGGCCGCGGAAACGGTCCTGCTGCTCGGCGCACTGCTGACCGGGGACTGGACGACGGCGGACGCCTCCGTCCCGGTGCACCGCCGCGAGGCCGCCGGCCTGGTGGCCAGCTACCTGCAGTGGCATCTGGAACGTGTCCTTAAATCCCTCAAGCATGTGGAGCGAACGTAACTGTGGCGTTGGGTAAGAAGAAGAGTCCTCTCCGGCAGCGGAGCACCCCCGTGGTGAGCCCGTACCCGCACCCCTCCGGGGCCGTCCCGCCGGCCATCCCGGCGGAGTTCATCCCGCGGCACGTCGCGATCGTGATGGACGGCAACGGGCGCTGGGCCAACCAGCGCGGCCTGCCGCGGATCGAGGGCCACAAGGCGGGGGAGCCCGCCCTGCTGGACGTGGTGGCCGGAGCGATCGAACTCGGCATCGAGCATGTCAGTGTCTACGCCTTCTCCACGGAAAACTGGCGCCGCTCACCCGAGGAGGTCCGCTTCCTGATGGGATTTAACAAGGACGTGCTACGTCGGCAGCGCAACCAGCTGGATGAGTGGGGCGTCCGGATCCGCTGGTCCGGCCGCCGGCCGAGGCTGTGGGGCTCGGTGATCCGGGAGCTGGAGGAAGCCGAGGACTTCACCCGCGGCAACAGCACCTGCACCTTGAACATGTGTGTTAACTACGGGGGTCGCGCCGAGATCGCGGATGCGGTGTCTGCGATCGCGGAGGAGGTCGCAGCGGGACGGCTCAAGCCGGGCGCCATCACCGAGAAGACGATCCAGAAATACCTCGACGAGCCGGACCTGCCGGACGTCGACCTGTTCCTGCGCAGCTCCGGGGAGCAGCGGCTCTCCAACTTCATGCTCTGGCAGTCGGCCTACGCCGAGTTCGTCTTTATGGACAC
>NZ_MQTS01000224.1:0-7327 GCF_020532825.1 Arthrobacter sp. SO3 | reverse complement strand
GCGGCCCCCGCCGGCCCGGCCTGACCACTGCCTGACCCACGGCCTATGTCCGGCCGGACTCCTGTCTGATCCCGCCTGGTTCCTGCCTGACCACGGATTGCTTCCCGCCTGGTTCCTGCCTGACCACGGATTGCTTCCCGCCTGGTTCCTGCCTGGTCACGGGCCGCCGTCCCCCGGCCGGGTGCAGGACCGGTCAGCCCGGGTAGAGGTTCAGCCAGAGGACGAGATCGTCGTAGGCTTCCTGCCGCACCGCGCGGCGGGACAGGAAGATGTCGTGGATTGCCCCCGGATACCGGAAGACGGCCGCCCGGCGGCCCAGCCCGAGCGCCCGCCGCGCCGTTTCCTCGACATCGATCACGGCGTCGACTTCCATGAGTTCCTCGGACCACTCGGCCTGGATCCGGGTGCGTCCGGAGAGCATCACCAACACCGGCGCCTTGACGTCGAGCCGCTGCGCTACGGCAGCGTGGCCGGCCATGACAGCCTTCGTCCAGCCGGGCCTGACGGGGAACGCCTCCCGCGGCCGCCACACGGGATCCAGCAGCCATTCCCCGTGCGCCGTGCCGCTCACGCTGTCCCAGTAGCCGGGCATGCTGGGCAGCAGGAGCGGCCGGCGCGGGTCGGTCCGCGCCAACGGTTCCACCAGATGCATCGCGATGTTCCGGATCAGGCTGCTGCCCTGCAGTTCCAGCCAGGGCGCATTGAGGATCAGGGTGCCCAGCTGCCCCGGATTTCGGTCCGCCCACAGTGCTGCCACCAGGCCGCCGAGGGAGTGCGCCAGCAGGTGCACCGTCGGGGCCGCGGAGCCGCCGGTGCGGCCGGCGATGTCGGAGCCGATCGCCCCCAGCGCCGCCGCGATGTCCTCGTCATAAACGGCCAGGTCGGCCGTGTAACCGGGGGTCTGCCACCCGCGCAGGCTGCGCCCGAACTTCCGCAGGTCCAGGGCGTAGAAGTGGAATCCGCTGGCAATGAGGTGATCGGCGAGTTCGGCCTGCAGGAAATAGTCCGCCCAGCCGTGCAGGTAGAGGACCACCTTTTCCGGGGCACGTGTGTCCGGGGCGGCAGGGAACTCCGCTGCTGCCCCGGCAAGGTCCCGGCGCGGGCCGGTATGCCGCACCAGGGTCGCGGCAACGGGGCCTTCGTCGTCGGCGGCCAGGGGCAGTTCCAGGCTCTCAAAGCGGGCACCCAGCGCATCTTGCCGCCACAGCGGCCGCACCACGGGAACCCTCATGCGGTGCCGCTGTCGTCCAGCACATAGGCGCGGAGCCAGCGGGCCAGCCGGGCATAGGCGTCGGCGCGGACGCGCGGGGCGGACAGGAACACGTCATGCAGGGCGCCGTCGATCCGTTCCAGCGTGACGGTGCGGCCCAGGCTGAGGGCGCGCAGGGCGATGGTGTTGACGTCCAGGACCGCATCGGTGCGCCGCATCGATTCCTTCCAGAACATCCCGTTGGCGCTCGCCCCGGAGATCAGCACGAGGATCGGGACGTCGATGTTCAGTCCCCGCGCCACCCGGGACTGGCCGTTGAGGACGGCGCTCAGCCAGCCGGCGCGGACGGGGAACGCCCGGGGCGGGCGGTACGTGTCATCGAGCGTCCATTCGCCTTCGGCCGCGCTGCTGATGCTGCGCCAGTAGAAGGCTCGTTCGGGGAGGCGGATGATGGCCTCGGGCCAAAACCGCGCCAGCGGTTCCACCATGGTCCGGGCGGCGCGGCGCACGGCCGGGCTGCCGTGCATTTCCAGCCACGGGCTGTCCAGGATCAGCTGCGAAACCACCCCGGGATGCCGGCTGGCCCACAGCGCGGCGATCAGGCCGCCGGTGGAATGCCCCATCAGCGCCACGGCGGGTCGTGCGTCGCCCGGCTGCAGGGCGGCGATGATGCCGATCGCCGCGGTGATCTCGGCGTCGTAGTCGTCCAGGTCGGCCACATAGCCGCCGTGTGTGTCGGCGCGGAGGCTTCTCCCGTGGTTGTGCATGTCCAGGGCGAAGAACGCGAAGCCCTGGCCGGTCCAGAATTCGGCGAGTTCCTCGTTGAAGAAGTAATCACTCCAGCCATGCAGGAACAACACGGCCCGGTGCCCGCCGGCCATGCCGGCACGGGCGCCGGGAACGTGCCGGACCAGGGTGGCGGTCCGCTCGATGCCGTCCTGGCCGGCCGCCGGGAAGGCGCAGGCCTCGAAGTCGTCGCCGAGGATATCGGGTACCCATTCCATGGCAGGCTCCTAGACCGACGAGGCCGCGGCGCGGCCGGCCGAGCGTCCGGAATAGAGGCAGCCGCCGAGGAAGGTTCCCTCGAGGGCGCGGTAGCCGTGGATCCCGCCGCCGCCGAAGCCGGCGGCTTCCCCGGCGGCGAAGAGGCCGGGGACGGGCTGCCCGGATCCGTCCAAAACCCGGGACTGCAGGTCGGTGTGGAGCCCGCCCAGGCTTTTGCGCGTGAGCACCGAGAGCCGCACCGCCAGCAGTGGCCCGTGCCTGGGGTCCAGCATCCGGTGCGGGGGCGACACCCGCATGATCCTGTCGGTGGTGAAACGGCGGGCGGCGCGGATGGCGGCGAGCTGCGGGTCTTTGCCCAGGCCGCTGTCGAATTGCCGGTCCCGGGACCGGATCAGCCGGTCCAGTCCGTCGGGGTCAATCAGCCGCCGGCCGGTGAGGGAGTTCATGGCGGCGGCGAGTCCGGCGGGGGTGCCGGCCTGCAGGAAGTCGACTCCGTGGTCGAGGAAGTGCTGCAGGGGGCCGTCGCTGCCGGGCTGCAGCCGGGAAACCAGGAGCCGGACGTCCTTGCCGGTGAGGTCGGGATTCTGTTCCGAGCCGGAGAGGGCAAACTCCTTGAGGGCGATGGTCCTGTTGAGCACGAACCAGGAGTGGTCGTGGCCTGTGCCGAGGATATGGCGCAGGGCCCCCAGCGAGTCGAAACCGGGGAACAGGGGAGCGGGGAGCATGCTCCCGGTGGCGTCCAGCCACAGGGATGACGGTCCGGGCAGGATCCGGATGCCGTGCCTGGGCCAGACCGGCGAATGGTTGTGGATGCCTTCGGGGTAATGCCACATCCGGTCCCCGTTGATGAGGCTCCCGCCGGCACGCGCAGCGGCGGCCAGGAACTCGCCGTCGACCGAGGCCGGCACGCCACTCAGCATCGTCCGGGGCGCGGGGCCGCCGGCCCACTGCTGACGGACGGTGGCGTGGTTGCCGCCGATTCCGCCGGTGGTCACCACTACGGCAGCACCGGCCGCTTCAAAGCTGCCGACGGCGGTCCGCGAGGAGGCCTCGCCGCGGGCCGCGCCGCTGGGCTCCAGGATCTCGCCCTGCACCCCCGTGACGCGCCCCGCTGCCGTGACGAGGCTTGCCGCGCGGTGGCGGAAGTGGAACGTCACCCGGCCCGTGGCCTCGCCCTCGCGCAGCTTCGCCAGGAACGGCGCCACCAGCGCGGGACCGGTTCCCCAGGCGACGTGGAAGCGCGGGACGGTGTTGCCATGGCCGTCGGGGCCGTAGCCGCCCCGTTCCGCCCACTGCACGAGGGGGAACAGCCGCACGCCCAAGGAGGCGAGCCAGGCACGTTTTTCCCCGGCCGCGAAGTCCACGTAGGCGGCGGCCCAGTCCCGGGCGAGGGCGTCTCCGGGCCGGTCGAAGGCGGCGGAGGACATCCAGTCGGCCAGGGCAAGTCCGGCGCTGTCCCTGACGCCCAGCCGGCGCTGTTCGGGGGAGTTGACCAGGAAGAGCCCGCCGAAGGACCAGTGCGCCTGGCCCCCGGCCGAAGCCTCGGGCTCCTGGTCGAGCACAGCCACCCGGCGGCCGGCCGCGTAGGCCTGTGCGGCGGCAACGAGACCTGCCAGTCCTGCCCCCACCACCACCACGTCAGCGTTGATCACTGATCCGGCAGCCCGGATGGGCGCAGTGCCGGGGGTTCCGCCGTCGCTGGTCATGGCTTCATGCTAGCGCCCGCAGGCACTCGGGTTTGGTCTGGACCGCCGGAACCGGAAAACTAGAGCCATGCGCGTATATCCGACTTTCTTCCGCCTGGCCTTCTCATGGATGGACGCCGAACGCGCCCACAAGATCGGCTTCAAAGCCATCCGACTAGCCCACTCCTGCGGCGCCGGACGGGTGCTGCACAAGCTCACCGCGCCGGCGGCGTCACTGCAGACCCAGGCGTTCGGCCTGACGTTCCCCTCGCCGTTCGGCCTGGCGGCCGGCTTCGACAAGGAAGGCCACGGCATTGAGGCCCTGACCGAGCTGGGCTTCGGCCACGTGGAGGTCGGCACCATCACCGGCCAGGCCCAGCCCGGAAACCCCGCCCCGCGGCTCTTCCGCCTGGTCGAGGACCGGGCCGTCATCAACCGGATGGGCTTCAACAACGACGGGGCCGCCGCGGTGGCGCCCCGCCTGAAGTCCGCCCGGGCGGCCCTGCAGCGCCGCCACCCGGGGGTCCGCCCGGTCATCGGGGTCAACATCGGCAAGAGCAAGGCCGTGGAACTTGAGGACGCGGTGGCCGACTACCTCATCAGCGCCCGAAGCCTGGCCCCCGCCGCCGACTACCTCGTGGTCAACGTCAGCTCCCCCAACACCCCGGGCCTGCGGCTGCTGCAGGATGTGGAAACGCTGCGCCCGCTGCTGACCGCCGTGGGGGAGGAGGCGGACAAAGCTTCCGGACGCCACGTTCCGCTGCTGGTCAAGATCGCCCCGGACCTCAGCAACGAAGACATCGACGACGTCGCGCGCCTGGCCCTGGACCTGAAACTCGATGGAATCATCGCCACCAACACCACCATCGCCCGCGCCGGTCTCTCGTCCAGCCCGGAGAAAGTGGCCGGCTGCGGCGCGGGCGGGCTTTCCGGGGCCCCCTTGAAGCGGCGGTCGCTGGAAGTGCTGGCCCGGCTGAAGGAAGCGACCGGCGGCAGGCTGACCCTGGTCTCGGTGGGCGGCGTCGAGACGGCGCAGGACGTCCAGCAGCGCCTCGACGCCGGCGCCACCCTGGTGCAGGGCTACACGGCGTTCCTTTACGAAGGTCCGTTCTGGGCGGCCCGCATCAACCGGCTGCTCGCGAGGCACCCCTCCCGGCGCTAGGCGCGGCGGCCCCGGGACCCCGGCAGCGCGACGTGGGACGACAGAGCCCCCGGCAGTCCAGCTGCCGGGGGCTCTCCTTGTTGAATGCGCGAATCAGGCGGGGTAGTCGCCGCGCTTGACGAGGGGCTTGGGAAGGCGCAGGCGGCGGTACTGGAGGGAGCGCATGGAGCCGTACCAGATGGTGCCGCGTTCCACGTCGCCGAACTTCTGCTCCAGGCGCTTCTTGAGCTTCCGGGAGAGGATGAAGACGTCGACGAAGACGGCCAGGAACATCACCCAGAATCCGCCCAGGACGTAAACCATCTGGGGACTGGACGCGGGGACAAGGAGGGAGACGACCACGAAGAGCAGGGCGCCGAACATCAGGTACTCGCCGAGGCTGAAGCGTGCGTCCACAAAGTCACGGGCGAAGCGCTTCTGCGGGCCCTTGTCCCGCAGCGGCAGGAACTTCTCGTCGCCGGTGTCCATGGCGTGCCGCATCTTGAGGCGCTGCTCCTGGACCGCTGCGCGCTCTGCGGCCTTGGAGGCCTTCCGGTCCTCCGGCACGAGCGGCCGCTTCCGGGCAGCTACTTGCGCGCTGCGCTTGGGCGTGGGCGCGCCCTTGCCGGTGGCGGAGTCCCGGGCTGTTGCCCCGACCGCCTGCTGGTCAACACTGTCCTGCGCCGCTGGCGCTTCTTTTTTACGTCCAAACACCCCTAAAGAATACCCCGGGGCGGCGTGCACGAGACCCGGCCCACACAGGGCAGGAGACGCGGTGGCCCTGTTTGAGGTGATCCGCGACACGGGTAGTGTTCTGGCCATGACTTCATTACCCGCGGGGAACCCGCAAGCCGCTGCAGGCCGTGACGGAAACGTCTCCACCGAGGCCCTCCGCCAGGCCGTCTCCGAATCCTTCGACACCACGATCGCCCAGTTGAAAGAGCTCGTCGCCATTCCGGGCATCGCGTGGCCCAGTTTCGACCCCGCCCCGCTGAACGCCAGCGCCGACGCCGTCGCGGAACTGGTGCGCGGCAGCGGCTTCGACGACGTCCGGATCCTGCGCTGCGACAAGGAGGACGGGACGCCCGGCGGTCCCGCCGTCGTCGCGCGCCGTCCGGCCGCCGCCGGCAAACCGACGATCCTGCTCTACGCGCACCACGACGTGCAGCCCACCGGCGACCTGGCCCTGTGGGAGACGGAGCCGTTCACCGCCGTCGAGCGCGACGGGCGCCTCTACGGGCGCGGCGCGGCCGACGACAAAGCCGGAATCCTCGCCCACATCGCGGCCTACTCGGCCGTGACCCGGTTGCTGGGCGACGATCTGGGCCTCGGGGTGACCTTTTTCTTCGAAGGCGAGGAAGAAGCAGGGTCCCCGACCTTCCGCACCTTCCTGGAAACCCACCGCGAGCTGTTGAGTGCCGATGTGATCGTCGTGGCCGACTCCAGCAACTGGAAGGTCGGCATCCCCGCGCTGACCACCAGCCTCCGGGGCCTGGTCGACGGCACCATCGAGGTTAAGGTCCTGGAGCACGCCGTCCACTCCGGCATGTTCGGCGGCCCCGTTCTGGACGCGCCGACCCTGCTGTGCCGGCTCATCGCCACCCTGCACGACGACGAAGGCAATGTCGCGATTGCCGGCCTGGTCAGCCGGGACGAGGTCTCCGTCGACCTGCCGGAAGAGGAATACCGCGCCGACGCCTCTGTGCTCGACGGCGTCCGGCTCGCCGGCACCGGCACGATCGCCTCGCGGATGTGGACCAAACCGGCACTGTCGATCATCGGTTTCGATGCCCCGGCCGTCGACGTCGCGTCCAACACCCTCCTGCCCCGGGCGCGGGCCAAGTTCAGCATGCGGCTCGCTCCCGGCCAGGATCCGGCGGAGGCCATGGAGGCCATCCGCAGGCATGTGGAAGCCAACGCGCCGTTTGGCGCCCATGTGGTCTTCACCCCGGGGGAGAGCGGCAACTCCTTCCGCACCGACACCTCGTCCAAGGCCGCCCGCGTCGCGATGTGGGCGCTCGGCGAAGCGTGGGGGGTCCCGGCCGTGGAGACAGGGATCGGCGGCTCAATTCCCTTCATCGCCGACCTGACCGAGCTGTACCCGGACGTGCAGATCCTCGTCACGGGCGTCGAGGACCCCGATTCGCGGGCGCACAGCGCCAACGAATCCCTCCACCTCGGCGACTTCCGCAACGCCATCGTGGCGGAGGCGTTGATGCTGGCCCGGCTAAATGAGGAAGGGCTGGCCTGAACGGCCGGGCCCGCCCCTGTCTCTTATACACATCT
>NZ_MQTS01000223.1 GCF_020532825.1 Arthrobacter sp. SO3 | reverse complement strand
CGGCGGCGTTGAAGGTGCGGCTGGGCGCGGACTACGTGCGGGCCGCCCGGGCCCTGACGCCCCCGTCGTTGCGGGACACCTGCCAGGAGATGGCCCTGACCGCCGAAGTCGCCGGTGTCCTGACCGTCAGCGAACGGACCGCCGACGCGTTCCTGGGCGACTGCCAGGCACTGACCACGTCACTGCCGCTGACCCTGGCGGCCCTGCAGGCCGGGACGATTTCCTGGCAGCACGCCCGGATC
>NZ_MQTS01000222.1 GCF_020532825.1 Arthrobacter sp. SO3 | reverse complement strand
GCCAGGCACTGACCACGTCACTGCCGCTGACCCTGGCGGCCCTGCAGGCCGGGACGATTTCCTGGCAGCACGCCCGGATCATCGTGGATGAAACCACCAACCTGGACCGGGCCGGGGCGGCCGGGCTGGAAGCGCACTTCCTGGACCCCGACGCACCGAACCCGGCCCGGGGGTGCCCGGCCGGGGACCTCGTTCCGGGACGCTTCCGGGCCAAAGCCCGTCTCTGGCGGGAACGCCACCACCCGGTCAGCATCGAACACCGCCATACCAAGTGTGCTACGGACCGGCGGG
>NZ_MQTS01000221.1 GCF_020532825.1 Arthrobacter sp. SO3 | reverse complement strand
ACCATGAAGGCGAGGGGGCAGTACACTGCGGTGATCCAGATGGGGACGAAGATGGCCCAGGCGGTGAACTTGGTCCGGTCAGCGATGGCGCCGCTGATCAGGGCCACGGTGATGATGGCGAATGTTGCGCTGTAGCCGGCCTTGATCAGGTCCGGCGAACCGATGATGTTGCTCAGCCCGAAGCTGGTGAACGGGTCGCCGACCACGCCGAGGATGCCAGTGCCGGTGGTCATGGAATAGCCCCATAGGACCCAGACGACGCCGACGATCCCGACAGAGACAAAGCTCATCATCATCATGTTGAGCGCAGCCTTGGCCCGGGTCATTCCGCCGTAGAAGAGGCCGAGCGCCGGGGTCATGAGAAGCACGAGTGCCGCCGAGACCATCATCCAGATGCTTCCCGCAGTGAGTTCCACCTGCGTGCCCCTTCCTGTCGTACCGCCATACCGGGACATGTCGCCGCTGGCCACCCGATCCGGATTCAATCTTCGCCGGGCCATGTTTCGGTTAAGGGGGAGAAAAGTTGCGGGCACGTTACAGGAATCGCCGCGGCGTGAAGATCACGTGACAGCCATGTTTCGGGAATGTTAACGGGGCCTCTCCGTCAACCCTTACGGGTGCACCCACGCGGGGCCGGATCCCCGGAATGGCGGGGGCCCGCGGGGGAACGGGAGAAATTTGCGGTGAACCGCGGGATT
>NZ_MQTS01000220.1 GCF_020532825.1 Arthrobacter sp. SO3 | reverse complement strand
TGACCCACCTCCGCGTGGCCCACCCTGCCCTGACCACAAATCTGCCTTGTCAATTTCGCCAACTACATTGGCAAGCCACAAGCTCTGACCATCGGCGGCGAGCGATCGGACGCTGTCAGTGATCCACAAATTGCTGTAAATTCCAGCTTATGAAGGATCTCGCCGCGGGCAGCGCCATCGCCGCCAAGGACGTCTACAGCTTCATTGAAACGTGGTGGGAGAACGCCCTCGATTACCGGCTCCTTGAGCGTATTGCCGCTTGCGACGACCAAGAGACACAAAAGTTTATCGAGGCCTGGTCTGCACTCCGCTTCCAGTGGCAAACCAAGAGAATTTCCATCCCGGAAGGTTCCTTGGCGAGCGTCCCGCTGATCGGCGTGACGATAGACCCTGGTAAGACGTGGGCTCAGAGTGTTCTTGAGCGTGCACTTCGCACGTTGCTGATTTGCCCGCGTGTATCGATCGACGATCGCTTCCTTTTCCCGATGGATTGGCTCCCAAGGCCCTACTCTTCTTCATATAGGGACCGACCTCTTCCCTTATTTCTGATGTATTTGATGACCATCAGATCCTTTGTCGAGGACGGCTCTATCCACTTCGCGAAGGTCAGGTCCGAGGGATTTGACACTATTCAATATCGCGCAAGTTGCATGGCGGCAGCGGTCGAATTGGGGGCAATAGGCGCCCATAAATGGGAGGAAGTTGGCGTTCATCCAACACCCAATTTCTGGCCTCCTGTCTACGAAGTCGAAAACACCTTGTACAAGCTTTCCGATGGAATCGTACGGACGTTGTCAGTATGCACAAGGACCGGAGCGGCCCCGCTAGCGTCCTCTCGGTGGGAACGGCTAGCATATGAGACTCTCCTGCCTTTTCACGGAATGGACAGTCGGCATCAGTCCATTGAAACGTTGGCCTCTCTCGAGGTCCCACACATGGTGCCGCGGCAGGTATCTGATTTAGCGCGTGTTCGTGATTCAGCCGACAGCTTTCATATGTTCCGAGAAGCCCTTGGAAGAAGTGTCGCCGCCGTGGGTCAGCTACCAGAATCTGATGAGGCTTCGCGCATCGCAACCAACATCGTTTCCGACGAGCTGCGGGGGGCGTTGGGCAATGTACAGCGTGAAATTTCTAAGTCATCTGCGTTGGAAGCGCTAACTTCAGGTAGCAAGTCGTTTTCTCTGAAAGCAATCGGGGTAGGTGCCGTGACATTGACTATGACTCAGGAGCCCCGAGTCGCAGTTTTCGGGGCCGCCGCATCGCAGGCACTGGACAGCATCGCCGCCTATGTTGCAGCCCTAAAGAAAAATCGCGAGGGAAAGGCGATCTGGGGTTTGGTCACTGCATTCGATTTAGTCGACTCCAACGAATGGGCTGACCCCTACTGGGAAGTAGATCGGAAAATGGACAAGGCGAGGAGAGCAGTTTGAGACTGGATTAGTCACACCTATGCCCGCCGCCGGCGCGGCGGGTGGGTGGCGGGCACGCACCAGCAGGTCTCTTGCGTACACCCTTGGCGATGTCGATGTCGGACTGTCCTTCGGCATGCGCACCACGGATAACACGAGGACCAGCGCCTACCCGAGCCGCCGGCAAAGTGGCTCCGCAGACAGAGATTCTGGGCTTCGGACAGCGCCGGATCCATGTCGAGAGCACCGCCGAATCCGGCTCGTGGTTGAAGTCATCAGGTCCACAAGCCGAGCTGACACACCAGCTTAATAGCCCGCTAGACGGCCCATCAACGTCATGCTGGAAAACGTCGACAACATCACAGACCTTCCGTGAGCGTCTACTCTATTGCCGACGATAAGTCCGCGGTCCGGCAGCCCACTGCGTATCTCATCTGATGAATCATTCAGACTCTCTTCCGTGGTCATTCCAGGCTCCTGAGACAGTTCGGGCATGGAAACCCAAGACGCCGGGTGAACCGTGCCGGGTTTTAGGCCGTCTTCTTGCTGGTGGCCTCGTCGTCTGATGAGGCGTCTATTTGAGCATAGTAGTTC
>NZ_MQTS01000022.1 GCF_020532825.1 Arthrobacter sp. SO3 | reverse complement strand
GGCGGCATCAGCACCGGCGCGGGCGGCGGCGACCGCTGCGGTGGCGGCGGGTCCGCCGCCCGCCGTGGCAAAGTCGGTGGCCACAGTTCGGCTGTCCTCCGCGGGGTAGTCCTGGACCAGGGCAATGGAGTCAAGAGTTGCGCAGCCTATGAATAGCAGGGTTCCGGTTGACGGTTGGGACACGTTCCACCTCGTTGTAGTTCCGGTTGTAATGAAGAAATATACACACGCCATGTTGGAATAACAACACTTTCTGTATAGTTGTGTTTGGGATGCGACGCGATCCCATACTCAACGTAGAGAAACGGAGCAGCTCATGTCATTGCACACTTCGGAATCGGTCCGGACGATTCGTTACGGACTCATCGGCGCCGGCCACATGGCCCGGGAACACGTCCGCAACCTTGCTTTGATCCCCGGAAGCCTGATTACCGCGGTTTCGGATCCCCAGCCGTCCTCGCTCGAGGAGACCGTGGCGGAGATCGGCTATGAGGTGACGACGTTTCCGGACCACCGGGAACTCCTGGGTTCAGGCCTGGTCGATGCGCTGATCATCGCGAGCCCGAACGACACGCACCTGGAGATCCTGAAAGACATCTTTGCGAGCCAGGTGAAGCTTCCCGTGCTGGTGGAGAAGCCGGTCTGCACCACGGCCGAACAGGCGGATGAACTTGAGTCCCTCGCCGCGGGCTATTCCGCACCCGTTTGGGTGGCCATGGAGTACCGCTACATGCCCCCTGTGCAGGAGATCATCCAGGCAGCCCACGGCGGCAAGCTGGGCAACGTGTTCATGCTGTCCATCGTGGAGCACCGGTTCCCCTTCCTGCACAAAGTGGATGCGTGGAACCGCTTCAACGAGCGCACGGGCGGAACCCTGGTGGAGAAGTGCTGCCACTTCTTCGACCTGATGAGGCTGATCCTCCAGGACGAGCCCACTCGCATCTACGCAAGCGGCGGCCACGACGTCAATCACATGGACGAACTGTACGACGGCCGCGTCTCGGACATGATCGACAACGCCTATGTCGTGGTGGACTTCAAGAGCGGCCGGCGCGCCATGCTGGAGCTGTCCATGTTCGCCGAAGGATCCAAGTTCCAGGAGCGGATCTCCATCGTGGGCGATGCCGGCAAGATCGAGTGCCTCATTCCTGTGGCGGCCAACCACTGGATCGAGGGCGATGAGTCCGAAGCCGTGGTGGAATTCAGCCCGCGCTCACCCCTTGGTCCCGAATCCCACGAGGTCCCGGTTGACGAAGCGGTGCTCGCGGCAGGCGCCCATCACGGCTCCACATACTACGAGCACCTTGGTTACCGCAAGGCCATCCTGGGCGAGGGGCCGGTGGAAGTCACCGTTGCGGATGGACTGCAGTCGGTGCGCATGGGCCTGGCTGCCGAGCGCTCCATCGTTGAAGGGCGCCCGGTTGAGCTCCTCAATGCCGGCAGCGCCGTCAGCTAGTTCGTAAGTTCACGAAGTACATTAGTGCGTGCAGCGAAGTTCCCGCCGGGCCAGATCGTCCGGCCAAGGGACACAGGGAGAAGGGGACATGAGCATCTCAAGTGAAGAGGCGCCGCTGACGCCCCGACAGCGCACCATACTGGATGAATTGGAGCGTCGGGGGTTCATCTCCACCACCGACCTTGCCCAGACATTTTCAGTGTCGGACATGACGGTACGCCGGGACACGCGCCAGCTCTCGCAGCGCGGGCTGGTCCGGGTGGTGCACGGCGGGGTGAGCGCGGTCGACGGAGCCGGCCAGAACGCTGATTTTGCCGCGCGGGTCCGTGAGAACGCGGACGGCAAGCAGCGGGTGGCACGTGCCTGCGTCTCCCTCATCGGGGAGCGCGACGCCATCATCCTGGATGCCGGCACCACAACGTACCAGATCGCGCAGGAGCTCCCCGCGCTGTTCGCGGGCACCATCATCACGCATTCGGCCCCGGCCATCCAGCGGTGCCTGCAGCTCACGTCGGCGCGGACCATTTGTCTTGGCGGGGAGCTACTTCTGGACAGCCAGGCGTTCAACGGGGAGATGACAGTTGCGGCCGTGGCGGGGCTCCGGGCAAAAACCGCGTTCATCGGGGTGAGTGGGATCCACGACGAGGGGTTCTACATCGAACGGGATGTGGAACGTGCCACCAAGCTCGCGCTGATGAACTCCGCCGAGCAAGTGGTGGTGGTGGCGACCCGGCAAAAGATGCTCAGGTACGCGTTGGCGCGGCTCGCCGCCTTTGACGCGGTCGATGTTCTTGTGACGGACGCTCCGCCGCCGCGGGAAATTGAAGCTGCGCTGCGGGCCGCATCCGTCAAACTGATCGTGGCGCGGTGACGGCCGGGACGAAGTGAAGTCGCTTCGACAGCGCTCGCTGGTGCTGAAAGGGTGCCGGGCCTCAAGGGCCCGGCACCCTTTTATTGTGGTTCCCAGCTTTAGCGGCGGATCAGTTCCAGGACGCTGTCCCGCACTCGCTGCATGGTTGCCGCGTCCTTGCCTTCGACATTCAGCCGCAGCAGCGCTTCAGTGTTGGAGGCGCGAACGTTGAACCACCAATCGCCTGTTTCGGAGGAAATGCTCAGGCCGTCGAGCTGATCCACGACGACGCCGCCGAGACTTTCGAAGCTGGCGTGGACCCGGGCTACGGTGCTGGCGACGCCTTCCACGGAGGAATTGATTTCCCCGCTGGCCGTGTACGGCTCGAATTCCCGGCCGAGTTCAGAGAGCGGCACCGGCTGCTCACCCAGGGCGGCGAGCACATGCATCGCGGCCAGCATCCCGGTATCGGCGTTATAGAAGTCGCGGAAGTAGTAGTGCGCCGAATGCTCGCCGCCGAACACGGCGCCTTCCGCGGCCATCCGGGCCTTGATAAAGGAATGCCCGACCCGGGTGCGCACCGGACGCCCGCCGGCGGCCGTGATGAACTCGGGTACCGCCTTTGACGTGATCAGGTTGTGAATGACGGCTGGTTCCGCCGCGCCGGCGGTTCTTGCACGTGCAATCTCGCGGACGGCGATCAGCGACGTGATGGCGGACGGCGTCAGCGGCTGGCCTTTCTCGTCCACCACAAAGCAGCGGTCCGCGTCTCCGTCAAAGGCCAGGCCGAGGTCCGCACCGTGTTCGACGACGGCGGCCTGCAGGTCGCGGAGATTATCCGGGTCCAGGGGGTTTGCCGGATGGTTGGGAAAAGTGCCGTCCAGCTCGAAGTACAGAGGCACCACTGTGAGGGGCAGCGCCGGGAGGATCTGGTCCCCGAGGACTGCCGGGACAGTCAGCCCGGCCATGCCGTTGGCTGCGTCCACCACGACTTTGAGGGGGCGGATGCTGCCGAGGTCCACCAGTGAGCGAAGCTTTTCCGCATAGCCATTCAGAATGTCGAATGCCACAATGCTCCCGGGAGACACGTCTCCCGGAATTCCCTCGGTGAGGTACTGCTGGGCCAGGTCCCTGATCTCATTGAGCCCGGTTTCCGAGGAGACGGGGACGGCTCCGGCCTGGGCCATCTTGATCCCGTTGTATTCGGCAGGATTGTGGCTCGCAGTGAAAATCGCGCCGGCTGCATCAAACGCGCCGCACGCGTAGTAGAGCTCGTCGGTGGAGATCAGGCCAACGTCCCTGACGTCGGCGCCGCGCTTGGTGGCTCCGGCCGCGAAGGCCGCCGTGAAGGCGGGAGAGGACGGACGCATGTCCCCGCCACAGAAGATCGACTGTCCGCGGAGCCCCAAAACGTCAACGAAGGCCGCTCCAACAGCCTCACAGCTCTCTGCTGTGATGCTCTCCCCGACGATGCCCCGCACGTCGTAGGCTTTGAATGACGCTGACATGTCCATGGCGCTCCCCGCGGTTGCTAATGCAAACATAAAATGTTGGATAAACAACATCAGTTTAGCCGGTGGAACGCCGGGGGTGTGAATCACGCTGGCCTGGGGCACCTGCCGGCCCGCCGTCCTGTTGTAGCATGAGCGGCAGAGCGCGACACCAGCGCTTCGGACAGGACAGCCCGTTCGTCTCGATCCACGCCGGGACGGCCCGTGGAATGGGGTTCAACCCGTGGTTTCTTCTACTGCGCGATCGATATTCACGCCTGCCGCCATAATGCGCCTCGTGGTCGGCTGGGGCGCCGTCGTCGGGTTGGTGTTTGCCGGTCTCCTGCTTGAGCCACCCGTCCCCACGCCACTGCTGATCCCTGCACTTGTGCTCATCGTCGGGGTGGTTCTGGTCTGCGCCTTTGGGGTGGTCCATGAGGCCGAACACCTCGCCCACCGGCTTGGTGATCCCTACGGCTCCCTAGTCCTCACCCTCTCGATCGTGCTGATCGAGGTGGTGCTCATTTCCGCCGTTATGCTCGGGCCCGGGGAGCACACCACGATCGCCCGGGACTCGGTGATGGCCGTATCGATGATCATACTCAATGCCGTGATCGGGCTTTCTCTTCTCGTCGGGGCGATCAAACACGGCAATCTGGGCCACAACCGCACCGGTACCTCCTCCTATCTCGCCATGCTCGTCGTTCTCCTCTCGCTGGCCTTCGCCCTGCCGGCCCTGATTGGCCGCGACGGCTCCTACGCTCCCGGCCAGGAAATCCCCATCATCGTGCTGACCCTGGCCCTCTACGCCTTCTTCCTCTACCGACAGATGGGCAGGCAAGCCGACGACTTCCGGGAAGTCGATCCACGCTTCGCCGCCGGCCCGGGCATCCGCGGCAACGCCGCCACCGAGCAGTCCCGCCAAAGCGTCACCCAGGTCATCGCCGAGCACCGGACCGAGGTAGTGCTGCGGATCGCGCTGCTTATCGTGACGGTCCTGCCCATCGTGGTGCTCTCCCACGACATGGCCACGCTCCTGGACGACGGGCTCGGCCGCGTCGGTGCACCGGCGGCCCTTTCCGGCATCCTGATCGCCATTATCGTGTTCCTGCCCGAGTCGATCACGTCGGTGCGAGCAGCGCTGCAGGGCGAGATTCAGCGCGTCAGCAATCTATGTCACGGCGCCTTGGTGTCCACGGTCGGTCTGACCATTCCCGTGGTCCTCATTATCGGCGCCCTCACCGGTCAGACAATCGTGCTCGCCGAGTCCCCGGCCAACCTGTTACTCCTCGGCGTCACATTGATGCTGTCGGTGACCACGCTTGCCTCCAAAAAGGTGACATCAACGCACGGCGCCGCCCATCTCGTGGCCTTCGCGGTTTACGGCATCGCCGTATTCTCCTGAAATCCACCGGAGCGCTGGCCAGGATGTGAACACCGCGCGGTGCGGTTGTCAGCCGGTCAAAGCCGGGATGATGGCGCCCGAAAAGACCTGCCATGCGAGCGCTGTCTTGGCGATGAGGCTGAGAGTGATATAGACCCGCTCGCCGTGGAGGTAGTCGCGCCACGGACCCACCTGGCGGTACTGGAGCCACTGGTTAATCGCGAAGGTGTTGAAGAACAGGAACAACGAGATGATGATGCCATAGACGAAGGCGGGCGGCTCCACCGTGCCAGCCGACCCAGGGGACAAGAAGTACACCAGGATCACGATCCAGGGCACCACCCCGGCCAGGGACCCTAAGATGAAAGGCAGGAAATTGCCGCTGCCAGGCTTCTCGTATTTTTCCTGCAGCGCCCCGAAACCGATCATCGCGGCATTAATGGCGAAGATTGAGAACAGTGCGGCGATATCGGTGATCCCTGTGGTCTGGGCGATCAGCCAGATCATCACGGACGAACTGAGTGAGTATTCGACCCAGCGGAAGTAGTTGTGGTTCGCCCTGAGCCCGGCACCGTAGCGCGGGAAGAACAGCGGCGACGCCACAGCGAAGTGGAACAGCGCGGAGAGGGCGAGGAACACAACAACCCCGGCACCCACATTGACGGCAAAAAGCTCCACGCGCTCAGGTGGAACTGGGAAGCCGGGAGGACCCGCCAGGTAGTCCGCGGTTACACCGAACGTGACCTGGGTGCTCAGCATTGTGAGGATGACCGCAAAGCCGATGGCCTGGACCAGATGAAGAGCGCCTGCCACAAGGTTGTAGGGGCGAAGACGGCGGATGCTGTCGTCGGCGGTCCGGGTTGTGCGCGCCATGGGGTGCTCCTCGATGAGCGGACGAACAGTATCTGTGCTGCCACGGTAGCAGTCGGGTGCCTGCGCACGCGAGGGATGAACCTGACTGCCACCCACCCGCAGGCAACCCCCGGCGGCGGGCGGCGCCGTGACGCGGCCGCCCGCCGTCGTCGTTCTGCTAGACCTTGGGCTGGTAGGCCTTCGGCAGCTTCAGTCCGCGTTCGTCCATGACGGTGCGCAGGCGGGTGGGGTAGTCGCTGATGATGCCGTCCACGCCGAGGTCCATCAGCCGGTTCATGTCCGCGGTGGTGTTGACGGTCCAGGGGATGACCGGAAGGCCGAGCCCGTGGGCGTCAGCGATCATTGCGGGGGTGACGGATTTGAAGGCGGGGGAGATGGCGTCGTAGCCCTGGGCTGCGGCGGCCTTGGCGAGGGATCCGCCGTAGGTGTCGATGTCGATCCCGCCGAGGTTGGCGCTGGCGCCGGGCTGGCCGACCTCGAGCCAGGCGTCGCCGCTGGAGAGGGCAACGAGCGGCAGTTCCGGGGCGATCTTTTTGGTGAGGTTCAGCGAGGACCAGTCGAAGGACTGCACCGTGCTGCGGTCCGCCATGCCGGAGGCCTGGATCTCGGCAACCACGGCCTTGGTCAAGGCCACCATGCCCTCCCCGCCGGACTTTCCGTCCTCCACCTTGGTCTCGATGTTGAAGCGGACCTTTTGGGCGCCGGCGTCGCGCACCAGCTGGAACACGTCCTTGAGCTCGGCGATCCGGTTGCCCTCGATCACGTCCTGCTCCGGGAACCCCTTGAGCTGGGTGAAACCGCAGTTAAGTGTTTTGATCTGGGCGAGCGAGAGCTCGGCCACCCGGTCGCCGACGTACGGGAAGGCGGCGTCGCCCGGCGTGGCCGGCGCAGTGTCCTGGCACTTGTCGGCCTGGATGGTGTCGTCGTGCCAGACGATGGTCTTGCCGTCAGAGCTCAGGTGGGTGTCCAGTTCCAGGGTGCTCACGCCCAGCTTCAGCGAGTGGGCGAAGGCGGCCAGGGATTCCTCGGTCCACTCGCCGCGGCCTCCGCGGTGTGCCTGCAGGTCAAAGGACCCGTTGCTCTCGTTGGTCTTGAGGGTTGTTGCCTTTTCGGCACCAGTTCCGGGGGCGTGCGAGGACGGCGCGGAGCCGGCTTCGGTGTGTGAAGCGGCGACGGCGGGGCCCGCCAGGGCGGCGATGAGCGCGGCGGTGGCCGCGGCAGTCAGGACTGTGCGCATGGTGGTGGTTCCTCCTGGGTGGCGGTGGCCGGCGCTGCGCCGGCGACCCGACAACCCTAGGGAGGTGAGGTGGACTGCCGGGTTCGGGGAACTGGATCTCGGGTGAACAGTTCAGCGCCGATCGTCTGCCATCGGCAGCTTTATAGGTGTGATTCGGCCTCGATGGCCTCCAAATCACGGATGGCGTAGCGGTGGTGCTCCCACTCCTCGTCGAGAATTGTGTGCAGGCACGAGAGGACAGCCTCCGGTTGCCCCGGGGCCCAGGGATTCCGGCGGGCCAGGGACAGCTGGTCCTGGCTCACGGTGGCGAGATAGGCGCGCACCATGGCTTGCCGGCCAGCCCGGGCGTCAAGCACTTCCTCATACGAGGGAGCGGCCGAAGCGAAGACCGACAGGTCGTAACCGTCGGTACCGTACTCCACATTCGGCTGGCCAATGGGGTGGTACGGCTGTTCGACCTCCAGGATCGCCTTGCGAAGCCACGTGTCGGTGGCCATGACCAAGTGGCGCAGTGTCTGGGCGAAGGACCACTCACCATCCACCGAGATATCGACCGTGCCAGCCGGCATCGCCGCGACCCGCTCAAGCGTCGCCGACCAGGTCCGCTCAAGCGCGGCCCAGGCGGCACGCAGACCATCCGGATCCCCAGCGCGCCTTTCGGCGCGTCCGGGAAAGCGGCGGTTGAGTTCAGCCTCCACGAAGGGGACCACATCGACGCCGTTGACACGCAGGAAGTTCCCGCCATCGAACAGCCAGGGTGCATCGATGTCTGCCCCGGACACGTCGACGCCGCGCATCACCGCGCCGGACAGGTCGGACCGGACGAACCGCGCTCCCCGCAGGTTCACGTCGACGAATTCTGCGCCACGGCGGTCATCGGGCTGACTGAAATCTGCCATGTCGGCCACTTTGTCACGCTTCCCACCCTGCCGGAAGACGCGACAGGGCCTGCCTGCGCTCCCGTTGCGCTATCACTTATGGCCGTTCTGAGCGCTGAAGACGGCTAAGAGTGATAGCGCAACGGCTGTTCCGGTGGAGAACTTGGTAAGGACCGGCGAATGCCCGCACCCGTCCGCTATGCGAGCGTGAGGTCGCGGTCGATGTAGGAACCGGCGCGCGGGGTTGAGCCCGCATTGCACGTGCAGTTGCTGTCAACTTCCACTCGTAGAGTCACGGCTGCGCCTCCTTCCAGTTTGAGGATCACGGGCTCGTTGCGTGCGGTCGAAACTCGAAGAACTGTTTCTTCGGGGGAGAGGGCAGACATGGAATTCCTTTCGTGAGCCGTCCCGGCTCGGTGGGTGGGGTATCGGTTGGTACGGGAGGTGAAGGGGATGGATGCGCTGGCCTAGGCCAAGATGTCCAGGACACCGCGCACAATAGTCGCGGCTGAGCCAAGGTAGGCGAGAACTATCAGCAGCAGTTGGGCAGTCCTGGCGGGGACGTGTTTGGCAGTGACGTCGCCCAGAACCAGTCCCGCGAGGCACGCGATGGCTACAGCCAGCCACATGCCCCACGGGAGGACGGGGAAGGTGTCGGGAGCCGTAATCGCCTTGGAAACCAACGAGAAGCATCCGATGGTGAAGAAGTAGGGTTGCATCGTGGCCGCGAACGAACGGTGATTCCAGCCGGTGGCGATGGAGTACATGCTCACCGCTGGCCCGCCCACGCCCGCTGCCGTGTTCATGAATCCGCTCAGCCCTCCGGCGGTCCAGAGATAGCGGCGACGGGTTGGCAGCTTCGCCGATTTCAGCGCCAGCAGGACGGTCAGCCCGACTGCCAGAAGGACGCCGATCGAGATTTCCAGGACGGCCGGGGGGATCAGCCTGATCAGGAACGCCGCCGGGATGATGCCGAGGAGCGCCGCTGCGGCCAGCGCTGCATAGCGGCGCCAGTCGATGTCCCGGACCACCCGGAAGATGATGGCGCCTGCTGTCACGGCTCCGCATAGGTTCACCAGCACCACACCTTCCACTGGTCCGAGGAGCAGGACCAGGAAAGGGGCGGCCACCAGGGCGAAACCCATGCCAGTGATGCGCTGCATCCCGGCGCCCATGACGACGGCGGCCAGAACCAGTCCGGTGGTCAGCACTTATGGCCTCCAGGCCACGTACTGGACCTCCTCGAACTCTGCGATGCCCAGGTCTGATCCTTCCCGGCCGAGGCCGGATTGCTTGACTCCGCCCATCGGCGCGAATGCCACGGACGGCAGTGGATCATTGACTCCCACGATGCCTGCTTCCAGCCGCTCCGGAACGTTCCAGGCACGCTTGGAATCGGTGGTCCAGACATAGGCTGCGAGCCCCATCTCGGTGGCGTTTGCTTTCCGGATGGCGTCCTCATCCGAGGCGAACGTGACAATACCGGCTGCCGGGCCGAAGACCTCCTCGGTCACCAGGGCGGCGTCTTCCGGTACGTCCATCAGGAGCGCAGGGGCCATGAATGCCCCGCCGCCGGGCACTTCCGTCCGTTGGGTGATCCGCCGGGCACCCTGGTCGACGGCGTCGTCCACCAGGGCCTGCACGGCTGACACCCGCTCGGCGTCGATCATCGGACCAAGATCCGGAACGGCGGAACCGTCGTCGGGAACGCCGTGCCCGATGGACATCGCATCGAACCGCGCGCCGAGCTTTTTCGCGAATTCCTCGGCGATGCTCTCGTGGACCAGGAAGCGGTTGGCAGCAACGCAGGATTGCCCGGTGTTGCGGAGCCTTCCAAGAACGGCGCCGTCTACCGCAGCATCCAGGTCGGCATCTTCGAACACGATGAACGGCGCGTTGCCGCCCAGTTCCAGCAGGGGCCGGACCAGGCGATCGGACGCCATCGCCATGATCTGCCTTCCCACCCCGGTGGAACCCGTGAAACTGACGGCCCGCACGGCCGGGTGCCGGACCAGGGCCGCGGTCAGGTCCCGGGAGGGCCCATGGACGACGTTCACGACGCCGGCGGGGAACCCGGCGTCGTGCAGGACCTCGAACAACCCGGTGGCCGCGAGCGGCGCCTTTTCGGAGACCCGTCCCACCACGGTGCAGCCTGCAGCCAGCATGGCAGCCAGTTTGCGGGCCTGGATGGACACCGGGAAGTTCCATGGTGTGAGACTCAGGGCAACCCCGATAGGTTTGCGAAGGCTGAGGTGACGACGTCCCTGCATCTCAGGGGGACTGACCTTGCCCGTGGAGCGGCGGATTTCCTCGGCGAACCAGCGGAAATACTCGACGGAGAAGTCCACTTCACCCTGAGCTTCGGGGAGCCTTTTTCCGGCCTCCAGGGCCAGGGTGTAAGCGAGTTCGTCGCGCCGTTCGGCGAGGAGGTCCGCTGCATTTCGGAGCAGGTCGGCCCGCATCCGCACGGTGGTTTGGGACCATGACTCGAACGCGTCGGCGGCGGCGTCGGCAGCCTTGACGGCGTCGTCAGCTGTTCCCCAGGCTACTTCACCGATGGTGAGGGCATTTCCGGGATCGACAACGTCCCTTGAGTTGTCGGCGGATTGCCAGGTGCCGTTCACCAGGTGTCGGGCTGATTTGAGGTTCACGTTTAGGTTCTCTTTTCTTGGGCTAGTGAATTTCAAGCACGGCGGGGCGGGGCTGGCCACCCACGGCCAGCGTGGGCCAGGCGTCATCGACGGTGAGGATCCGGGGTCCGTTGGCGGTGACCAGCACGGTGTCCTCAACTTTGAACCCTGCTCCGGACGGGTTCCAGCCCAGCACCATGCCCTCAGACAGTTCAAGGTTGGTGCGCGGGCTCGCTATCAGCTCGCGCGGGTTGAACCCGGTGAGGCCGCCCTGGTGGTGCCGACGCCATTCCGCAGGATCGAAGCCGTTCTCTCCGTAGGCGGCTGCCCCGAGGGCGAAAACCTCACTGAGGACGGCACCGGGCGTGCTGTTGTCAAGGAAGGCCTGTTCCACCCGCAGTAGCGCGTTGTACGTGGCGGCTTCGGCCTCCAGCGGTGAAAAAGAGACCATCCTGGTGACTGTTCCCACCATGCCGTTCCGGCGGCCGCAACAGGCCACCATCACCCGGTCTTGCACCGGCTTAGCCGTGGCAAGGGGGTGGCGGTGTGCGCCGATCCGTTCGTCGGAGCCGACGAACAGGGCCACTGTCTCGATGCCTTCGTCCAGCAGTGCTGCCACCAGTTGGCCGGCAACGTGCTGCTCGGATTCGCCTGGCCTGATGGCGGCCACGACCCGTCCGGTGATCCGGGCAAGGTCGGCGCACAGGTCGGTGAGGGTGTGCTGCTGCCCGGGGGTGAGGACCCGGCGGATGGCGGCAAGCAGCGCCTGTGCGTCTATGCTGTTGGCGCCCATTCCGGTGGGCTGGTCCGTCAGGACACCGGGGCCGGTGGGCAGCAGGACGGACCGGTCTTCGGTCCAGCCCACGACGTCGAATTCCACCGGGCGGTCGAGGAACTCCGTGTCCCGCAGCCGGGGCGCCTCGATGGCGTTCGTCACGATCCGCACCTCCTCAGATGCCTGTGGTCCTCCCAGGCCGGAGATGACGACATCGAAGCAGGACATGTTCAGTGTCTGCGGCACGTGCCACCGGGCACCCGTGAACCACGAAAGGTTCAGCGGGTCCCGGAGAACGACGGTGTTGGCACTGTGCGCCGCGGCCAACCGGCGGAGAGAGGCGAGCTGATCTTCCCAGCTGCAAGGGAGGCATGCTGCGCTCATCCCTTGCTTGCTCCGGCGGTGATCCCGGCAACGAAGTAGCGCTGCAGGAAAACGTACGCCACCACCACAGGGAGGGAGGCCAGGATGACACCGGCAAACAGCAGCGGATAGTTGGTCTGGAACTCGCCTTGGAAGCTGAGCAGTGCCAGCGGCAGGGTGCGGTGGCTCGGGGACTGGATGAACAGCAGCGGGTACAGCAGTTCGTTCCAGTGGATCACGAACAGGAAGATTGCGGCGGCAGCCACTGACGGTGCGGACAGGGGAAGGGCTATGGACACGTAGGTCCGCCACGGCCCGGTTCCGTCAATAGAGGACGCCTCGAAGAGCTCCTTGGGCAGGGTCCGCATGAACCCGCCCAGGATGAAGACGGCGATCGGCAGCGAGGAAACCACATTGGCCACTACCAAGCCGGTGAGGCTGTCCAGCAGGCCGAGCCGTCCGAACAATACGTAGAGCGGCACCATGTTGGCCTGGGCGGGGATCGCCATGCCCAGGACCAGGAAGCCGAAGATGCCCCAGGACATAAAGCCCCTGAGTCGGGACACGGCGTAGCCGGCGAGGCTGGCAAGGAACAAGGTGAGCGGCACGGAAATGGCGGTGACGATGACGCTGTTCATGAAGGACGAACCAAGGTCCTGGCCGCCGATAACCTCGGCGTAGTTGGCCGGGGAGAGCGACTGCGGCAGGCTGAAAGGCCCCTCGAAGAGCTCTTGGGTGGACTTGAAGCTGCCGAACCCCACCACGGTCAGCGGAACGATGATGATGACCGCGTAGATCGCGAGGATTCCGCGGCGGGTTATTGACGAGAACATGCTGTCATTCCCCCTTCGGGGTGAGGCGGAGCAACCGGCGCTGCAACCAGGTGACCAGGGCGATCATCGCCATGAAAATGATCGATTGGGCAGCGGCGTAGCCGAACTCCGAGTTGGCGAAAGTGCTGTAGATACGGGTGGAGAGGATGTCCAGTGACGCTTTCGGCGGGTTGCCGGCGATACCGAGGATCAGGTCGAACGCCTTGAACGACTGGACGGTGGTGTAGGCCACCACGATGGACGTGGCGGGTGCCACGAACGGCCAGGTGATCGACTTGAACTGCTGCCATTTGCCGGCGCCGTCCATCTCAGCCGCTTCGTAGAGTTCCCGCGGGATGGCCTGCAGCCCGGCGATGAAAACAACCATCATCTGTCCCGCGTGGAACCAGACCTGTGTCATTGCCACCCAGTACAGCGCTTGCACGTTGTTCCCCAGGTAGGACCCCTGCAGGGATTCCAGGCCGACGGCCCCGAGTACCGAGTTGGCGAGTCCGAAGTTCGGGTCATAAATGAACTTCCAGATGAACGCCACGGACACGGAGGACAGGATGGTGGGGAAGAAGAAGAGAGCGCGGAGGAGGATGCTTCCGCGCGAGTTCTTGGTGAGCAGCAGGGCGAGCAGCAGCGAGAACACTGTCTGCGCCACCACCACCAGGAGCACGAACTTCAGGTTGTTCGTCAGCGCGTTGGTAAAGAGCGAATCCTTGGTGAACGCGCGGATGAAGTTGTCCATGCCCACGTAGTTGAACGCGGCGGAGAAGCCGTTCCAGTCCGTGACGGCGTACTGGAAGGCCTGCAGCGTGGGCATCACCAGGAAGAACGCGGTGATGGCCACGGCGGGCAGCGGGAAGAGGTAGAGAGCCGGGTTGACCCGGGTGGGTGAACGGCGGCGCGCCTTTGGGTCGGGGGCGCCGGGACGGCTGTCCAGTGCGCTCGTCTTCGCAGCCGTTCCGGGATGGATGCTCATAGCCGTTCGTCAACAATCTTCTGGGCGGCCTCCGCTGCCTGCTCCGGACTGGTGCCGGAGATGACCGCCGTGGCGCTGGCTTCCACGGCGTTGCGGACGTCCAGGTTCTGGAACTGGAACCTGGCGGCCAGTGCCGTCTTCTTCCCGAGCCAAGGGCTCAGCCGTTTGAGGTCGGGGTTGGTGTAGTCCACCTTGTCCACCGACACGTGCTGGGCCGTCTGGTTGGCGTAGTAAGCCGCGTTTTCCGGTTCGGAGAGGAAATCGATCCACGCGGCTGCGGCTGCCTGGTTCTTGCTGGCGGCGTTGACGCCCAGGATGAACGTGGCGTTGTAGACGCCCTCGTACTTGGCGTTGCCGCCGGTGGAGGTGTTGGGGAAGACCAGCTCAATGGGGAACTTGGCGCCCAGGCCGCGGACGGCGGCGATGTGGTAGGAGCCTGTGGCCAGCATCGCGGCTTTACCTTGGGAAAAGAGGTTCTGCGCCGGCTCCACCGCGGTGCCCGTGGCGTTGGGCTGCAGGTATGGGACAAGGTCCTTGTACTGTCCGAGCATTTTCAGGAACCAGTCGTCCGTGCACTTGAGCTTGCCCTGCTCGATCTGGGCGCACATGTCGTCAACGGGGGCATTGTTGGCGATCATGCAGTTGAACAGCTGACCGCCGTTTCCGACGTCGCCGCCGGGCCAGGAGATGGGGATAACGCCGGAGGCTGCGAGCTTTTCGCACATCGCCAGGAAGGCGCGCCAGTCCTTGGGTGCGGTGTCTGCCCCCGCCTTGTCGAACAGGTCCACGTTCGCCATGGGCATCGGGAAGACCACCTGGTAGGGGAGGCCAAGCTGGCTGCTCCCGGACTTGCCGGCGGCGAGCAGGCCCGGCTGATAGTTGGACGCCGCCTTGCTGTCCTTCAGATCGGTGTAGATTCCGGCCTGGGTGAAGTTGTTGAACTGGGACCCGCGGAAGGTGGCGAACGCGTCGCCGATCGAACCGCCGCGCAGCTTCTGCAGTGCCTGCGCGTTGTAGTCGTTGGAGGTGGAAATATCCTGCGCGACTTCGACGCCCTGGTGGAGGGCGGCGAATCGCTTGATCAGCTCGTCGAACACCACCTTGTCTTCACCGCGCCAGTGCGCAAAGGACACCTTGCCGGTGATGTTCCCGGCGGACGGGGCAACGGCGCCGGCGCTGCCGCCCGGTGCCGTGCTGCCACCGGGGCCCGCGCAAGCCGCCGCCGTAGCACCGAAGCCAATGGCTCCGAGAACAGAGAGTGCCTGCCTGCGTGAAATCTGACTCACAATAATCTCCTCGTTGAGTGTTTGCGTTGCCTTGTTGCCAGCTGGTGGGGGGTGTCACCACTCGGTGACGGGGATCCCCAGGAGGTCAGCCGCGGTGCGGAGCTGGGGACGGATGTCCTTCCAAGCCAGGACGGTGTGGTGGGGGAACCCGCCCACCACCAGGGAGTTCACGAACGAACTGGCGTCCACGTCAAGCCGGACTTCCGCGGTGTTGCCCTGGAAGTGGTTGGGCGCGGGGATTGATTCTCCGGCGCCGATGAGCAGCCGGAGTCCGCCACCGCCGTCGTTGTTCTCGGTCAGTCGGGCCATGACCACCGGTCCGGTCTTCAGCGGGAAGTTGCCGGCAACGCCGATTTTGCGGTTGCAGTGGGTGAACTGGGTGGCCTCGGCCGGATCGGCCGCCAGGGCAGTAGCCGCCGAGCCGCAGTGCCAGAGCCGCACGCTGTTGTTCTCGGTATTGAGGTCCACGGTGTCCACCAGGTAGGTGGGGCCGGAGCCCAGGGACTGCATCAGCAGCATGGTCACGGCGCCGTACACGTCGCGCTCGCAGGCCGTGGGGGTGCCTTCGTCTGCGATGCGTGAGAGTGAGGAGCAAGGGCAGACCCCGCGCTGGGTCGGAAATTCCGGCCAGCAGCGGACGGCGATCGCGGACAAATCCTTGGCAGCTCCCCATTCGCGCATGGCGACTGTGGTGGCGGCGGACCGTGCGACCTCCTCCGGGTTCACGGAATCCAGGCTGGGCTGCGCGGCGCGGGCGGACTTTTGCTCGGCGTCGCACTGGGCGGGGGCGACGTCGTCGATCTTGCCGAACATCTCATCGATGCTGAGCTGCTCCACCTGCAGTCCGAAGAGCTTGTCCAGCAGGTCGGGATCAAACTGGCTGGGAGTGAAGCCCGGGGGAGCCTCGGACACGAGGCCCAGGCGCTGGCCTTTCATGCCCAGCAATGACGCGCCCACGGCTTCCATATCCTTGGCGCGTTCGCCGTGCACCGGTGCCAGGGAGGTGCCGGAAGGCAGCGTGCCGTTGATGGCGTTCCGCAGGACATCCGCCACGGTGGCCTCGTCCGGGTTCCCGTACATCAGCCGGACGCTCCTGCCGGCGCGGACCAGGGCGTGGGCGTACAGGTTGGACCCGCACAGCGAGTTCAGCCAGAGCCTGTCTCCCACCGGTCCCGGTTCGCGGAAGGACCACAGGAGCACCGGCTGCTCCAGCTCCGCGTACAGGGCCAGTGCCGGGGAGGCGTCGGAGAAGCTGGCGCAGACGTTGACCACCAGGTCGAAGTCCTCCTGCAGGTACGGCAGGGCGGCGTCGATGTCCTCGGGGGTCATGACCAGCTCGCTCGGGCCGAAAACCTCGGCGCCCAGTTCCTCAACCAGTGCGCGGGCGGCCGCGGCGTAGCGGGCGGCGACGTCCACCACGAAGGTGGGCCGCGCCGTCGCGATCATCAGTACGCGCTTCTTGGCGCCGGTGCTGCTCATGCGTTGGTCCGCTGGGAAGCGACGACGTCGTCCACGACGGCGCAGAGGTGCTGCAGCCGGCGGACGGCGTCGGTGGAGAGGGAAGTGACGACGTCGGGGGAGCCGATGCAGGAGGCCCACACGGCGCGTCCGGAGAGGAAGCCGCTGGCACCTTCGAGGCAGGCCCACCGGACGGCGTCGGGGAAGACGTCCTCGGGGACGCCGGAGGAGAGGATAACCCACGGGCCGTCGATGGCCCGGGTCAGTTCGGCGCAGGCGGCCCGTACCTCTTCTTCCGGGGCCTGTCCGTGGAACGGCACTTCGGCCTTGTACAGGTCCGCTCCGAGGCCTCCCAGTTCCTTGGCGGCGGCCAGGATGCCGGCGTTCCAGTCGAAATCTTCCCCGGAGAGCGGTTTGCGGGATAAGGGTTCGATGATGCTGATCAGTCCTGCGGACTTGCACAGTTCCACGAACTCCCGGACCATCTGCACCCGGCCCTCGGAGGGCACATCCGGGCGGTAAAGCACGAGCAGTTTGAGTGCTTTTACGCCCAGGGCGGCGTACTTATGCGGATCAACCAGTCGGTCGATGGTTACTTCGCCCACCAGTTCGCCGTGCGCGGATTCGAAGTGGTCAGCTGAAGCGATGAGACCACAGGCCGGGTCAACCACCCCAGCCTCGATGGCCTGGTCCAGGGCGAACTGCCGGTCAATCAGGACCCCGGAGGCGTAGGGGCTGAGGATGCGGGCCGCTTCGAGCTTGAAGTCGCGGAGGTCCTCGTCGGTGACCGGCGTCTCCTGGTGTTCGGCGATCATGTTGCGCATGGCTTCGCGCTGGTCGACGGCGAGCATCGCGAAGGCGCCTGAGGGGCGCTGGAGGGGTGAGAGGTCTGTGGGGGTCATGGGCTGCTTCTTTCAGCTAGGCGGTGTGGTTTGAGGCAAGAATGGTGGTGAGGACTTCGTGCGGGATGGCCGAGCGGCCGTCCAGTCCGGCGCAGGAGGCGGAGGCAATCCGGCCGGCGTAGGCTGCGGCATCGACGAGGGGCCTGCCGGCCGCGACTGCGGCCAGCAGGGCGCCGTGAAAGACGTCGCCGGCGCCGAGAGTGGAGACAATATCGGCAGGTGTCGCCGGTACGTGCACCGCCTCGGAGCTGCCGGCCCTAACCCAGGCGCCGTCCGCGCCGGCCGTGGCGACGACGGCGGTGGCGCCGTCGTCGATCGCTTTCTGGAGCAGCGACTCAACCGGCAGGTCCGCGCCGTACACGGCCTGCAGGCGCTCAACGGTGGGGACGTAGAGGGCCACGCCGCGCGGGCTGAAGTTGGGGATGGGGTTGCCCGCGTCGACGCTGAGGGTCAGGTTGGGGATGCCCGTGACGGCGTTCCAGCCGAGGTGGTCCACATGGACCCACGCTGCGGCGTCGAGCAGTTCCCGGAAGCGTCCGTCGGCGGGGAAGCGGACCGGCGGTACGGGCCGGGTGACGATGGCGCGGCTTTCGGATCGCTTGCTGACGACGATTACGCTGGCACCGGTTTTGACGCCCGGATCGCGGACTACGGCGGAGGTATCCACCCCTTCGGCCTGCAGGCCGGCGATGATCCAGTCCCCTTCCTCATCCGTTCCGAGGACCCCGGCGAAGGCGGCATCAGCACCGGCGCGGGCGGCGGCGACCGCTGCGGTGGCGGCGGGTCCGCCGCCCGCCGTGGC
>NZ_MQTS01000219.1:1432-10670 GCF_020532825.1 Arthrobacter sp. SO3 | reverse complement strand
AGCGCCCGGGCCGCTACCACCTCGTCAGAACTGCGCTACCAGGTGTTTGGACTCGCGCTACCATCAAGCGCTACTCGCCATCAGGACTGATGAAGCTGATTTATCCGCACGATCAGGCGACGCCCGAGGAGATCGAAGAGATCCTGCGCCTAGCGATCGAGGGGCGCAAGCGAGTCAAGGACCAAATCCTCCGGATCGACGCCACCATGGCGGCAGTAAAATTCGGCTACGACTCACTCGGCGGTGGCTGGTCAGCTGTAACGACGCTTGAAGAAGACGAATACCCGACGCACTACCATCGACGCCGAGCACCGGCCCCTTCCGGTGAGACATCGGCCGACACCGGCGTACCGGTAGCCATCGCGGCATCGACGTCCGTTCCCAAGTCCGCGCCCGGCCCCGTTCAGGCGGAACTGTTCCAGGGACAACGGGACTTCGTGGAGAACCAACGCGGCATCTCCTACGAGACGCTGCTCATGCCGTATATGCGAGATGTAACAGAGATCGAACTGCACGACCCATACATCCGAATGAATCACCAAGGCCGCAATCTCGTCGAACTGCTCGCACTCATGGCTGCGGCAAAGGACCCGGCGGACGAGATCACAGTCAACCTGTTCACAGTGCTCGACGAGGACCCCGAACACCAGACGAAGCAACTCCGCATGCTCAACGACATCGTTCAGGCAGCCGCTCAGCAAGGCATCAAGGTCAACGTGGCGAAGGATCCCGGTGGCCACGACCGCTGGATCCGAACCGACACCGGTTGGCGAATCAACCTCGGCCACGGCCTCGACATCTTCCAGAAGTCCGACGGCGGCTGGTTCGACTTCGGCACCAGCCGTCAGGAGTTCCGCCAGGTTCGTGCCTTCGGAGTCACTTATATCCGCGAAGATGGCTGAGGGGTCATGACTGCCTCATCCTGGGGCTCGATGCTCTGACCGGTGCCAGGCGGCTCCGTGCCGCATGGCTCGTGGGTGGGGACTGCCCGATGATTCCGGGTCAGTGCGAACCCAAAGGAAGACCCAAAAGGTCGCCGGAGAAAGGGTTAGTCGAGGACTGACTTCCCTCGAGGTGAGCAAAGCGGGCGAGTCGATCGGGACAGGCGGCCTTCGTCCAAAAGCGAGCAAGTTCGAGCGCCTGGTCAGGACCGTGAGTAGCCGTTAGACACTCTCAACAGGCGATCCGGAATTTGAAGAATCGTTGCGGTCACGGTTGCCGGATTTGAGAAGGTGGGTTGCGAGTTGGGACCGCTGATCACATTGAGTAGGTGCAGGTTTCGGTCTGGCCGGCGAGGGCCCGGCCGTTCCTTTGCCTTCTGGCGCGAAGAGCGCTGGCGCCGACCAGCGCGACCCCCGCGAGCCCGCCTTCAATGATCCATGATCCGTCCGCGCGAGTGAATTGTGGAATGACATAGACCAGGCGTTTCGTAGTCAGCGTCAGGTGGGCAGTCTCCGGCGAGTCCCACGTTCATGAATCAGAACGCGGCCTAAGAGACCGCCTCGGATTCTTGAGGAGGATAGTCGTGGCTGCAGACGCCAATGCAACCCCGAGAAGGATCATGATCCAGAATGCGGAGGGGAACGGCTGTTCCATGTGGATGCTCACCGCCCGGACGACGGCTTTGCCGTCCGCGGCGGTTCCCAGCGCATTGACCGTATGGTCCCCCGGCGCCAGGTCGGTGGCCTGCAGATCGACTGTGAATGAGCCGTTACCATTTTGATCCAGTTCGACGCGACCGAGCACGAGCGGAGTCGAATGTATGTAGAGCGTCACCCCAGTCAATGGTGCCCCTCCTGAAACGTGGATGACCGTCTGGCCGTAATGATCACTTAAGGTCGGACCGCCAGTTGCTCCGGGTTGGTTCAAGACCAGGTAGATGTCAGAAGCGGTAGGCCACCATTGAGCGGTGGCGCTCTTCCATGCCGGCTCGCTACCTACCGAAGTTGAGGCGCCCTTGAGAGTGTTGCCCGGGTCCGCTGCCCAAGAATTGATGGCCGCGGCAATGGCTTTGTGCCCTGCCGCAATCGGGTGGAGAGATTCGGGGGATTCGTCAATAATAGCCCCTTGCGCGGTCAGAGGAACGAACCATGGATCTGCCGAACATAAGTTATGGTCGGGCGGGATGGCCTTGTCCGTGCCGGCCAGATAAGCGGGCACGCCTTTACCGGCGGCAAAACTGACCCCCCAAGCAATGTGCTCGTTCAGCTGATTTTGAAGTCTGGAGAAGTACTCGAAACCCGCTCCCAGCGTGAAATCCTGGAAAGGGTGGGATGGGTCGCATCGCAGCGGGGCGTCATGGGCCAGCAACTGAGGGTACTGGAGCACAATGATGGGGGGGGTTTTGAGGTGGTGCTTATCGAACATCAAGCTGGTCTGCTCTAGGACGTTGGCAACGTACGCAGGAACGTAGCTGAGGAGATCTTCAACTGCAAGGTAAGCATCCAGTGAGTCCGGACTGGCTGGACACGAACGCAGACGATCCAAGGTCGTAATTGCGCTAAAAGCACTCAGAACGCAGCTCCTTGCAATGTCGCCGAAGCCGATGTTGTTGCCGGCAATGGACAGGAAGATCGCGTCGGGCTGGTATCCGGTTGACAGCATGGTTTCCAATTGGGCCAGCTGGTTGCGTTCTCCGTTTTGGCCCACAGCATAGACGTTGGAGGTGACGGCGCCCGAGCAGGCGAGAATGCTTACGTTTTCCGGGCTGTATAACCAGTTGGCGTACTGGTTCTTCGTCCGGTGACAGGCCATGGACTGATCGTCAAGTTGGAAATATGGCCGTTCTTTGTTTCCGGCGCCCTCTCCTGACGAGTAGGAGTCGCCTAGGACCAAGATGTTCTTGAAGTCCTTGAGGGCGCCGTTGAGTACTAAACCGCTCTGTTGATCGTGGGAGAAAGCGATGGTGAAGTCTTTTGTCTCTGCCGGGTAGCTGTTCCTGCTGACGGTGACCCGGTAAGTGGACTTGTTGAGGAGGGGATTCGATGGCGGCCTGATGGCCCAGCTGGTTGGTACACTCTCGCCTGGCCCCAGATTTCCCAAGGACATGACGGGCCGCTGAACAAAAGATCCGCCAGTTGGGTTCGTTTCCGTGAGGGCTATTTGTACGTTGGCGGCGCTGTGTCCGGTGGCTTCGGAAACGGTGACGCCGACATCGAAACTGCGCTCCAGCATTTGTATCGGCGCGGTAGGAGCGGACAGGGTGATACTCAGGCCGCTGCCGAGTTGATCCTTGAGGACTTGCGCGAGCTGGGCGGCGTCCTTGGCATCGACATAGACTCCGTCAGCCGCCGAGGCAACGCACTGTAATTCCTGCTGTCCTTGGGGGGAGATGTCGAATCCGACAGTGTTGACGGCTAGGTGAACATTTTCCGATTTGAGTTGCTTGGCGGTGTCGCACGGGTTTGCGCCGCAGTTGGATTCCCCATCGGAGACCAGGACAATGGTGACGTCCGTAAGACCCTCATTCTTGAGGTACTGGGCCGCCTCGATCATGGCGTCGCTGGTGGGGGTACCGCCGTCCGGGGGCGGCAGGATGCCTAGCGCTGGACTCATGTCGATGAGTGAGGAGCTGCTGACCGGAAGCCGCAGTTGGGGCGGACGGCAACCGGATTTCGTGCTGCCGGCTTTGGACGGGTAGGTCATGAGTCCAAGGCGTGCCGAAGCAGGTAGTTCCTGCATTTGCTGCAGGATCGCGTTCTTCGCTGCGCCGATCTTCACGGTGCCGCTGCGGTCCTTGTCAGCCATTGAGCCGGAAGTGTCCAGGAGGATCAGGACGTCACGCCCTCCGGGGCGGAGGGGCAGTGGGGACTCCGGGAACGCTGCGGCCTGCTCAGCCGATGAAACCCCCGGGAGTGGTGATACAGCCGCCGACGCGGAAATAGTAGCCGGGACGAGGCACACCAGAAAGTAAACTACGGCGGGTATGGAAGAGGCTGCGCCCCGCAATCTCTTGATCATGGCGTCCCGCCCAGAGCCGCGATTGCAGCAGCCGACCCGAGGACCACGGCGTTCCCCAGCACAACATACGTGGTGCCTGAAGTTCCGGATTTCTTGGAAGTGCTGGTCTCGGTGACGGTTACCTCCAACCGGAGGACTCCTGTGATGTCTGCATCGAGGTTCGCGCTCTGTCCGTAAGCGATGTCTTGGTCCAGCAGAGGCTTTCCGTCTGCGGTGATAGTTATCCTGGCCGTTGCCGCGGTGTCGGAGCTGTCGTCGATTCCAATGGTTCCCTGTAGCCGGGCAACGGTCCGGTCCAGGATCCAGTAGGTGGTGGTTGGATTGTGGCCGACTGCGCAACGAAGGCCGTTGGTCACCTTCGTGCCGTTCACGCTTCCGGAGCTTATCGGACCGCAATTGCCGATTCCCTTTAGCCCAGACAGCGGGGCGCTGCCGGGCGCACCCGCAACGGTTAGCGTTGGCGTCATGGTCAGGGGGGAGCCGGGAGACGGGTCCGTGGAAAGAACTGCCCCGGGGGTGGATTTCGGGTCATAGATTCTTTTGACCGCCGGTTGCGTGCCCATCAGCTCCAGAGCTTTTGTCGCCTCTTCAAGGGTTTTGCCGGCGAGCGGAGGCATGGTCGCAGGCGATGGTAACGACAGGGTAATGGCGGCGGGATTTGTCGTCCCTGCGACCGGGTCTTGGGCTGCAACTGTGCCAGCTAAGGCTACTGATGGAACGTTGCTGATCTCTACGATGGAGGGGTCGTAACCCGCGTCCGACAGGACTTGTCTTGCGTCTGCTTCGTTTAGTCCGCGAACGTCCGGCATCGGCAGCGTCGACGTAGGTGCTGTGCGGGCTGCCGATGCTGCCGCGCTGTCCGGTCGGCCACCGGAGGGATCTTCGATCAATGCACCCCGGAATACCCAGCCGAGAATCAGCCCGGTGAATAGCGAAACTACGCACAGCATGGCAATGGCAGTTATCAGGTTCGGCCAAGGGGGCGGTCGACGCCTGTCCTTCGCTGCGTCGACGGGGCTTGAAGGGGTCCTACGCAGTCCCTTCCAACTCGGCCGAGGGCCGTCAATCTCGGAGTGTCGGTCATCTTGTTTCGCTGTCACGCCCAACCCACCAAGCCTTTCGTCCCGCCGTTCGTACCCGTGGCCGCGCCCGCGCCGCGGATCATTGTCGACTACGATCCTCGCTGTAACTTCATCCGTGTGGCGCTACGCCTCCCGGTCCCCTGGCCCCCATCCCAATGGGGCATTCACCACACCACAGGCTTAGTCGAAAAGTCCACGCTTTTTCGAACGTGTCCCATCTGCCGCAAAGGGAACCTGTTTGGGCTTGCGCTCCCCGCCCGAGTGGCCGGAGGTCAATGACTGCGCGCAGGTCCTGTCCGCCACGCATGGGCGCCCTCGAAGCCGCCGACGTCGTTAGGTGAGCCGAGCCAAGGCGTGACGGCGATGGCTGCACGCGGTCGGATTCCCAACAGAATAAAGAAAGATCGTGATCGGCCATATGGCTGAGATCGCGAGTGCTTCGGTCATCCCTGGTTCACCTCTTTCGAGTGAGACGACGTGACGACGCACGAAGTACCAACGAGCGACAACCCGCATCCCGAAGAGGTAGGCAATAAAAAGTATGAGTCCAGACCATTCCACGAGTGCAACTTCCTCTCAATGCCAACGGATCTACACGGTCCCGACAAACAACTGCTGCCCACGCACAAGGTTGCTGCCCACGCATAAGGTGAGACCCACGAATCCAAGGGGCCGCGTCTTTCCGGCCGCTTGGACATCGCGTTAATCCGACGCATCACGCCGTCATACCGCGAGTCGGGCGCTGACCTCTTGCATGTATTCACAGCGCCGAAGCTGTGTGTCCCTTGCCTCCTGGTCACCCGCCTGCCGCGCTTCTTCAGACTCGAGGATGTATTTGCGCGACAATCTGGCGGCGTATTGAGAAGTGAAGTGTCTGGCCGTGTAGTAATTCAGAGTGGCTTCATGTTCGGATGATGTCTCCCTGAGCGGCAGCGCCTCCAACTGCGCGGCGACTTCCACGGTCAGCATGCCGTGGTCGGGCATCTGATTGGCGATGCCTTCGACCCACTCCCGCCACATCTCTGCGTCGGCTGCACCGTCTCGGTCGCGGGCCGCCTGTTCCTCTCGGCGTCTGGAAAAGAGTCCCATAGTTTCATCCTCTGTTGTCATCGGTAGTCGGTAGTCGGTGAAGTCGATGGCAGGGCGCGAGTCGTGGTGGCGAGAGCGCCCAGGAGCCGGCCGTCGATTTCATGATGGCGGTTATGTCATTTTCGTGTATGGGTTCAGAAGCCTGACATCAATCCCCACGGTCTACTCGCAGTCAGACCACCCGTCAAGGGAGTTACGCAAGCCGCCGATTCTAGAACCGGGGCCAGCGGCGAAGGTCTATGGAAGCAAGGTCTGCGCGGGAGTGCTCATTGCCCGGCACGTGTGCCGCCGTGGCACGATGCCTGTCTTGTTGTGGCAGCACCCTACACCAAGGTCCAAAGACCCTGCCCCCCGGCCCTGGTCGGCACTAGGGTTTCAAACCTTACGACTCGGAGATACGGGCCGCCTGGCCCGGAAGACGTCATGGGACTATTCGGAGGACGACGGAAAGCGGAGCAAGAGGAAGCTGAGCGTCTACAGAGGGAGGAGGAGGCTGAGCGCCAACGGCAGCTGGATGAGCACACGGCCGCGAACAGCCAGCGCAGTGCTGCCAATCGTGCCAGCATCATGGCCTGGTTCGATGCACTCGACAAACAGCGGACGTCGGCCAGCATGTGGTCACGGACGGCAGATCGTCAGGGAGGCCTGAAAACAGCTCGCGCCAGACTAGCTTCACGTTTGGTCTTCGAATTTATACCAGAGCTCCAAGACGACACCGTAGTAGTGCAGGAATCCTTTAGTCATCGCCTTGGCGCAGCTGCACAATGGAGGACGCAACCGGGCCCCTATCCTCCTGGACGTCTAATTGCGCAAATCGGTCTCGACATAAAAGTCCTGATTTTCTCGTGGAGGAACAAGAATGACGCTTCTGGAGGCCGTTTCAGGTTGCGTTTGCACGTACCCGACCTTTTCCGGCGGCGCCGGCAGGCCCGAGTACTGGGTGGTAAGCCTCGCGTTTCCGCTCCGAGACACGGACAGCATGTCTAACCGCATGCGTACAGCCGCTCTGGGCTGCCTCTGCATCGCACTCATTAGCAAAAGAGTTGCTGCAACCCATCGGTAGCGACGGCCCCAACCACTCACTCGGCTACAGCTCAGGCAGCGGAGTTAGTTTTGGTTTCCGACCAATTATGATCCAGCACCCCCTGACAAGCTCATGTAGTTAGGACAGGAAAATGAAGATCAACAAGAGGACCCTCTTCCTGATAGTCGGTGGTCTCGTGATGTTGATCGGTTTCATCCAGTTCCGAACGCCCCACTACAGACGTGACGAGGGAGGGATGATGATGCTGCTTGTCGCCGGCTTTGTCATTGCCCTCTTCGGCCACCCCCGAGGACCGATGGGATTTCTAAGAGATCGTTTCGATGGTTGGGGCAAATCACTACCTGACCAGATCCGAGGCGTCGAATTCCACGGAAGAACATCCGTTGACCGCCGGGGCATAATTGACACTGCAACGAAGGCTGCCATACGGGTGAGCGAGGGCGGCAGTACCATCCGGGTAGAAGACATGCAGGTCGATGCCGTACACCTCAGCATCAGAGGCATAGGTGGACTCGTCACCCAGATGTCGTTCACCATCTCGTGGACCACGGGAGCCAGCGGTAGTTTTGATGTTGAAATCACGGTGGGCCAATTCCTGACGAGCCGGCCCACTATCTACTGGGTGATACCTGTCGGCCGCAAGCGAATCATCGCACTTCCAGCAATGCGACGGTTTCATGATGACTTCGTAAGGCAACTAAACGCGCTTCAAGCGGCCCCAGCGACTTCGACGATGACACAGTCATCCGAGGAATTGGGCCGCAGCCCCGAGCCAGCGGCGGGGACGCGGTCGGACTACAGCAGCTCTGTTCCGCCCCTCCCCGATCACGCTCCGGCAGCTTTGGCGACCTCCCGGGAAGCCTCAGCCTTTGTCTCCACAAACGCTTCTCCTGAAGCGTTCCTGCCTGCTGACGAAAAGGATAGTCACCTGTGGCAGAGCCACGCTGAAAAGCGTGCTGTTTCGGATGCGGCAGGGAAAGGCGGCGAATCCGATGAGGCAGCTCTAAGCTCCCAAAAAGTCGACGCGTACTTCAACAGCAAGGGGGGTCAGAAGCCAAATCCGGCTCCTGCACCGACCCCGTCCTTGTCTCATTCCAGGATGAGCAGGAAGGCCCGCGCACTCACCGCCGCGGGAACGACCGTGGCCCTCGTCGTCCTTGGCATTGTTTTGGGCGCGGGTTCCTGGCGAAGCGTGGCGCCAAACCAACAAGGTCAGTTGGCGACTATACCAACACCTCAGCCAGCCGCAATCCCCGAACAACAGATGCCAATTCAGACTGTAACCCCTTCCGCTGTCGCGGCACTTCCCCCAACACCCCCGCCTCAACCGGTTTCACCTATCCCTGCGGCTCAACCTGGGGATTTGGGGCTCGCATCGCCATTGCGGCCTGTCACCTGCACAGGAAAGTTCGCTGTCTTTTACCACTCATCAATAGTCCCAGCCGCATATGCCCAAGACGTGCAAGCAAATTTGGTGAGCCACCCCGGATCCACATACCTGCTCACCCTTGGCAGTTGTTCGTCCTTGTACCAGATGTCCAACGCTGGAACGATGATCTACGCGGTGTATGGGGGACCCTTCGATACTTTGGCGGAGGCATGTGTGGCGGCTTCGCGGTTTCCCAACGAGGCCTACGTCAAAGTACTGGACAATTTGACGCCGCCCGATCAGTCCGTACGTCCTTGCGCATGATGAGGTGAACAACATGGACCTTCCCGACCAAGTCCTGGGCCTCCGCCGCATTGGAGGAGATTCACCGTCCTACTGGATGGCTTCAAGCGACGACGGCATCAGGCTTCGCCTCGAACCAGGCGAAACGGTGCAGCTGGCAGGACAGTCCAGGGTGAGGAGTTCCGCCGAGAACTGGACTCTCCCGGATGACACCGTACTGGTGGTAACAGACCGCCGCATCGCATTCCTCACCCGCGACTTCGATAAGGGGGGAGGGTGGATAGGATTTGGGCCAGCTGGGCTGGCGATTACCGTTGCCGCCAATGCTGTAAGCAAGCATAGGGCTGCCACGCGAAGCGCAGGCTTGGTCGCCATTGGGCAGCTCAGATA
>NZ_MQTS01000219.1:0-1337 GCF_020532825.1 Arthrobacter sp. SO3 | reverse complement strand
TTCGGCCTTGAACAGTGAGTTGAACGCCTCGGCGAGGGCATTGTCATAGCTATCGCCCTTGGACCCAACGGAGGCCACCGGGGACCGGGGTGTAGGTGGTTCCGTCGCGGAGCATGGCCCAGAGGACGTTGAGTCGGCGGCGGGCGAGGGAGAGCATGGCTTGGATGTGGGTTTTCCCTTCGGTGCGCTTCCGGTCGTAGTAGGTGCGCGAGGCGGGGCAGCTTTTCAGGGCCGAGAGCCCGGAGAGGTAGAACACCCTGAGGAGCCGGCGGTCGTAGCGGCGGGGGCGGTGGTGGTTGCCGGTGATCCGGCCTGAGTCCCGGGGTGCAGGGGCGAGTCCGGCGACGCCGGCGAACCGGTCCGCGGTTTCGAAGACGGTGAGGTCTCCGCCGGTGGCGCCGAGGAACTCCGCGGCCAGGACGGGTCCGAAGCCGGGCATGCTGAACAAGGTTTGGGTGTGCCGGTGTTCGGTGACTTTCTCACTGATTAGCGCATCGAGCTCGGCGAGTTCCTCGTTCAGGGTGATGATTTCCCGGGCGAGGGCGGCGACGATCTGTTCTCCGAGGTGCTGGGCCGGGACGGTGGTGTGCTGGGATTTCGCGGCGTCGATGACGGCCTGGGCGACCGCGGCGGACGAGCGGGTGCCGTGTATCTTCAGCCAGGCGTGCAGTCTGGTCTGGCCGGTGCGGCGGATCCCGTCCGGGGTGCGGTGTTTGGTGAGCAGCAGCAGGGCGGCTTTGGAGCGGCTGTAGTCAAAGGCCCGCTCCAGGGCGGGGAAGTATTCGAGCAGCTGGGCCTGGAGGCGGTTGATCGCCCGGACTCGGTCCGCGGATTTGTCGGCCCGGCGGGTGGTGAGGATCCGCAGGCCGGTGCTGATCTCGTCCCCGGCCCGCAGCGGCTGCAGGTCCCGGCGCATCCGGGCCTGGTCAGCTATTACAGCAGCGTCTTTCGCGTCCGTTTTTCCCTCGCCGCGGTAGCGCTTGGAGGCGTGGTGGACGATTCGGCCCGGGATGTAGAGGATGTTCTGGCCGTGGGCGATGAGGATGGCGATCAGCAGCGCCGGTCCGCCGTGGTTCAGGTCGGTGGCCCAGATGACCTCGTCCCCGCCGGCCAGTGTCAGGACGGTGGCGATGAGCTCGAGCAGGGCGGGTTCGTCGTTGGGGATTTTTTGCGAGAGCAGACGGTTTCCGTCGGCGTCGATCACGACGCAGTGATAGTGGGCTTTGCCGGCGTCGATGCCGGCCCACAATTTCGCCAAGGTTACGTCCCGTGGAGTGGTGTAGATCTCAGCAGTTACGCGTTGCTCCGGCAACGTAGTGAGCCATCGTGCGATGGTC
>NZ_MQTS01000218.1:10839-18571 GCF_020532825.1 Arthrobacter sp. SO3 | reverse complement strand
CACCCCGGCATGGACTCCCCCGAGATCCAGTACCTGATGGAACGCCGCCGCGCGCTCGGCGGCTTCGTCCCCGAACGCCGCTCCAAGCACTCCGGGGTCAAGCTCCCGGAGGAGAAGGTCTACGAAGTCGCGAACCGCGGCTCCGGCAAGCAGCTGGCAGCCACCACCATGGCGTTCGTCCGGCTGCTCAAGGACCTCATGCGGGACAAGGAATTCGGCCAGCGGATCGTGCCGATCATCCCGGACGAGGCGCGCACCTTCGGCATGGACGCGTTCTTCCCGACGGCGAAGATCTACAACCCGAACGGCCAGAACTACCTGTCCGTGGACCGCGAGCTCGTCCTGGCCTACAAGGAGTCCATCTCCGGCCAGATCGTGCACGCCGGCATCAACGAGGCCGGTTCCGTGGCCGCGTTCACCGCCGCGGGAACGTCCTACGCCACGCACGGCGAGCCGCTGATCCCGATCTACGTGTTCTACTCGATGTTCGGCTTCCAGCGCACCGGTGATTCCTTCTGGGCCGCCGCGGACCAGATGACCCGCGGCTTCATCATCGGCGCCACCGCCGGTCGCACCACGCTGACCGGCGAAGGCCTGCAGCACGCCGACGGCCACTCCCCGATCCTGGCCGCCACCAACCCGGCCGTCCTGAGCTACGACCCTGCCTACGGCTACGAGATCGGCGTCATCATGCGCGACGGCCTCAACCGCATGTATGGTCCGGGCCTCGCGGACAACGACCCGTCGCGGAACGTGATGTACTACATCACGGTCTACAACGAGCCGATCTCCCAGCCGGCAGCTCCGGCGGAACTCGACGTCGAGGGCATCATCAAGGGCATCTACCTGCTGGCGCCGGCCAAGATTGACGGCCCGCGCACGCAGATCCTCGCCTCCGGCGTCTCGGTACCGTGGGCCCTCGAGGCCCAGCGGATCCTCGCCGAGGACTGGGGCGTCTCCGCCGACGTCTGGTCCGTCACGTCCTGGACCGAACTGCGCCGCGACGCCATGGCCGCCGAGGAAGAAGCCTTCCTCAACCCCGGCCAGCCCGCCCGCGTCCCGTTCGTGGCCCAGCAGCTCGCCGGCGCCACCGGCCCGATCGTGGCCGTCACCGACTACATGAAGGCCGTCCCGGACCAGATCCGCCAGTTCCTGCCGAACGAGTTCGCCTCGCTCGGCGCGGACGGGTTCGGCTTCTCCGACACCCGCGCCGCTGCCCGCCGCTTCTTCAAGAACGACATCCACTCCGTGGTTGTGCGTTCCCTGCAGATGCTGGCCCGCCGCGGCGAGGTGGATGCCCAGGCCCCGGCCCAGGCAATCGAGAAGTACCGCCTGCACAACGTCAACGCCGGCACCACCGGCAACGCCGGCGGCGACTCCTAGAGTCAGTCCAGCAGCGTACGACGGCGGTCCCCACCGGAAGGTGGGGGCCGCCGTCGGCGTTAATCAGCGTTCCTGTGCCCGTCCGGGAACCCGGCGCGGCTGCGGTGCGCCGATGTGATCCAGCACTGTGATCCAGCACAAGGTGCCTTGTAGCCTTTGCACAAATGGAGCTTGGGCGGGCTGCACCGTATGCTCGAAGCATGGCCGAGCCGATCACCACTCCCGCAAAACGCAAGCCCGCCTCGAGGGCGATGTCCCCGGAAAAGGTCGAGACGCTCAAGAAGCTCCGGGGCAGCGTCGGGCAGCTCTCCACGACGACGCTGCGGCAGTTGGAGAAGTCCCTGCCGTGGTACAGCCGGCTAAACTCGGACGAACGCTCCGCCCTGGGCATGGTGGCCCAGAACGGCATCGCCGCCTTCGTCACCTGGTACGAGCGCCCCAGCTCGCCGTCGTGGATCCTTTCCGACGTCTTCGGCACCGCGCCAACCGAACTCACCCGCTCCATCAGCCTGCAAAAGGCCCTCCAGCTGATCCGGATCGTCGTTGAGGTCGTCGAGGACCAGGTCCCCGTGATCGCCCCCGAGGCGGACCAGGGCGCGTTGCGCGAGGCGGTGCTGAGGTACTCCCGGGAGGTGGCCTTCGCCGCCGCCGACGTCTACGCCCGCGCCGCCGAAACCCGCGGATCGTGGGACACCCGGCTCGAAGCCCTCATCGTGGATGCGATCCTGCGCGGCGAAAACACCGATGCCCTGCGGTCCCGGATTGCCGCCCTGGGCTGGAAGGCGCAGGAGCGTTTCACTGTCATGGTGGGAAATTCCCCGTCCGAACCGAACGCCAGCTACGTCAGCGAACTGCGCCGCACGGCCGGACGCTTCGCCGAGGACGCCCTCGTCGGGATCCAGGGCGACCGGCTGATCCTCATCCTTGGCGGGCTCCACGACCGCGAGACCGCCTACCTGAAACTCGCCGAACTCTTCGCTCCGGGGCCGGTCGTCTACGGCGCCGAAGCGGATTCCCTGCTGGACGCCAGCGGCTCCGCCCAGTCCGCCTTTGCGGGGCTGACTGCTGCCCGCGCCTGGCCCGCCGCGCCGCGCCCGGTGGCTGCCGATGACCTCCTGCCCGAGCGTGTGATCTCCGGCGACGACGCCGCCCGGCGTTCCCTCGTCAAGAATATTTACCGGCCCCTCATCGCGGCCTCCAACGGGCTGGTGGAGACCCTGGGCACCTACCTCGAACTCGGACATTCCCTCGAAGCCACGGCCCGTGAACTCTTCGTCCACGCCAACACCGTGCGCTACCGGCTCAAACGCGTCTGTGACGTCACGGGGTGGGATCCGCTGTTGCCGCGGGAAGCCTTTGTGCTCCAGACCGCCCTCGTTGTGGGCCGGCTCGCGACCCCGCCGAAGCCCGCCACCGAACGACAGCCGTCGCGTAACAACCTCTGAGCAGTTGTAGACTTCCTACAAAGTGACCCTGTGAGCTTGGTGCATGAATACACCGATAATCACGCCGTAGTTTGGAAAGCTGGATACGTGCTTGCAATCGTCTGCCCTGGACAGGGCTCCCAGACCCCCGGCTTTCTCGCCCCTTGGCTGGAACTGCCCCCCGTCGCAGGCCACTTGGCCGCCCTGAGCGAAATCGCAGGTATCGACCTCACCGCCCACGGCACCACCTCGGATGAAGAGACGATCAAGGACACCGCCGTGGCGCAGCCCCTGATCGTCGCCGCCGGGCTGGTGGCCGCGCAGTCCCTCTTCGACGTCGAACTCGCCACCTTGCCGGTCATCCTTGCCGGCCACTCCGTGGGCGAAATCACAGCCTCCGCCCTCGCCGGCGTGCTGACTGAAACCGAAGCCATGACCTTCGTCCGTGAACGCGCCAACGGCATGGCAGCCGCCGCGGCGGCCACGCCCACCGGCATGAGCGCCGTGGTGGGCGGCGACCCCGCTGAAGTGCTGGCCGCGATCGAGGCCTGCGGTGCCACGGCAGCCAACGTCAACGGCGCGGGCCAGACCGTCGCCGCCGGAACCCTTGACCAGCTCAAGGCCCTCGCGGAAAACCCCCCGGCCAAGGCCCGGGTCATTCCGCTGAAAGTCGCCGGCGCGTTCCACACCTCACACATGTCTCCCGCCGTCGCGGCACTGCAGGCCCTCCGGCCCAAGCTGCACCCGCGGAACCCGCAGGTCCCCCTGCTGTCCAACTTCGACGGCGCGCAGGTCACCAATGGTGACGCCGCCGTGGAGAGCCTGATCGCCCAGGTGTCCCGCCCGGTCCGCTGGGACCGCTGCATGGAAACACTCGTGCAGCGGGGCGTAACCGGCCTCATTGAACTGGCCCCCGCCGGAACACTGGCCGGCCTCGCCAAGCGCGGCATGCCGGGCGTGAAGACCGTCACCGTCAAGACCCCGGACGACCTGTCCGCCGCCCTGGCCCTATTCGCAGAACTGGAAGGACAGGCATGAGCGTTCCCACTTTGAAGCAGGCGCCCCTGCACGAGAACACCCGCATTATGGGAGTCGGTGCGTACCGGCCGGACGTGATCGTCACCAACGAGGACGTCTGCCAGTGGATCGACTCCTCCGACGAGTGGATCCGCCAGCGCACCGGCATCATCACCCGGCACCGCGCCCCCGCCGACATCAGCGTCATCGACATGGCCGAAGGCGCCGCCCGCGAGGCCCTGCATAAAGCCGGGATCGAGGCGTCCCAGCTCGGCGCCGTCATCGTCTCCACCGTGACGCACCCCTACGCGACGCCGTCCGCGGCGGCCAGCCTCGCCGACCGCCTCGGCGCGACACCGGCCCCGGCCTTTGACATCTCCGCCGCGTGCGCCGGGTACTGCTACGGCATCGCCCAGGCCGACGCGCTGGTCCGTTCAGGCGCCGCCAACTATGTCCTCGTGGTGGGCGCCGAAAAGCTTTCCGACGTCATCGACAACACCGAGCGCACCATCTCCTTCCTGCTCGGCGACGGCGCGGGCGCCGTTGTGATCGGCCCCTCTGACACCCCCGGCATCGGACCGTCGGTGTGGGGCTCGGACGGCAGCAAGTGGGACGCGATCGGCATGACCCACTCCATGCTGGACCTCCGCGAGCTCGCCACCGCTGGCAGGCAGGGCGGTGCGCTGAGCGCCGAAGAAGCCGCCGTCACCGACGCGGCCGTCTGGCCCACGCTCCGCCAGGACGGCCAGACGGTCTTCCGCTGGGCAGTCTGGGAAATGGCCAAGGTGGCCCAGCAGGCACTGGACGTCGCCGGCATCACGGCCGAGGACCTCGCGGCCTTCATCCCGCACCAGGCGAACATGCGGATCATCGACGAGATGGCCAAAAAACTCAAGCTGCCGGAGCACGTCATCATCGCGCGGGACATCGCCGACGCCGGCAACACCTCCGCGGCCTCCATCCCCCTCGCCACCCACCGCCTGCTGCAGGAAAACCCGCAGCTCAGCGGCGGGCTTGCACTGCAGATCGGCTTCGGCGCCGGGCTGGTCTTCGGTGCCCAAGTGATCGTGCTTCCGTAGGCGTCCTTGTTTCCCCCAGCTTTCCCCCAGCCTTAAATCCCACCGCAAGCCGAACCCTCGGTTTGAATCATTTCCGTCCCGGGATGCCGGCACACCGGCAGCCCGGGACAACAACAGAAAAGGAGCCATCAATGGCGAGCAACGAAGAGATCCTGGCCGGCCTGGCTGAAATCGTCAACGAAGAGACCGGCCTGGCCACCGAGGCCGTCGAACTGGACAAGTCCTTCACCGAGGACCTGGACATCGACTCCATCTCGATGATGACCATCGTCGTCAACGCTGAAGAGAAGTTCGGCGTGCGCATCCCGGACGAAGAGGTCAAGAACCTCAAGACCGTCGGCGACGCCGTCAGCTTCATCGCGAACGCACAGGCCTAATTCAGGCCCCGGCCGGTCCGGGGGCGCAACTGCACCCCCGGACCGCGCCACTTGCAGGACCATCCACTGCACCACCCCAGAGTTTTTCAAACGCGGGCCCCGGCAACCTCTCCCAGGTGCCGGATACGGCTGGCGCACCGACAGAGAGTGATCCCATGGCACGCAAAGTAGTCATTACCGGTCTGGGTGCCACCACACCCATTGGCGGCGATGTCCCCACGATGTGGAAGAACGCGCTCAAGGGCGTCTCCGGCGCGCACACGCTTGAAGATGACTGGGTGGCCAAGTACGAACTGCCCGTCCACTTTGCCGCACGCGCCACCACCCCCGCGACTGAGGTCCTGAGCCGGGTCGAGGCCAAGCGCATGGACCCCTCCACCCAGTTCGCCGTCGTCGCCTCCCGCGAGGCCTGGGCCGACTCCGGCATCACGGAAGTTGACCACGACCGCCTGGCCGTGGCCTTCGCCACCGGCATCGGCGGAGTCTGGACCCTCCTTGACGCCTGGGACACCCTGCGCGAAAAGGGCCCCCGACGCGTCCTGCCGATGACCGTGCCCATGCTGATGCCCAACGGCCCGGCAGCAGCCGTCAGCCTTGACCTGGGTGCCCGCGCCGGCGCCCACACCCCCGTCTCCGCCTGCGCGTCCGGCACCGAAGCCGTGCACATGGGCCTGGACCTGATCCGCTCCGGCAAGGCCGACGTCGTCGTCTGCGGTGGCGCCGAAGCCGCCATCCACCCGATGCCGATCGCAGCATTTGCCTCCATGCAGGCGCTCTCGCGCCGCAACGACGACCCCGAGCACGCCTCGCGCCCCTACGACCTCGACCGCGACGGCTTCGTCATGGGCGAAGGCGCCGGTGCCCTGGTGCTGGAGGCCGAAGAACACGCCCTGGCCCGCGGCGCCCGGATCTACGCCGAACTCGCCGGCACCTCGGTCACCGCCGACGCATACCACATCACCGCCCCGGACCCCCAGGGCCTCGGCGCCACCCGGGCGTTGAAGGCAGCCATGTTCGACGGCCGCATCCAGCCTGAGGACGTGGTGCACGTCAACGCGCACGCCACCTCCACCCCGGTCGGCGACAAGCCCGAGTACGCGGCCCTCAAGGCCGCCCTGGGCAAGCAGCTGGACAACGTCGCAGTCTCCGCCACCAAGTCGCAGATGGGGCACCTGCTGGGCGCTTCGGGTGCGGTGGAAGCCGTGCTGACCGTCATGGCCATCTACGACCGCAAGGCGCCGGTGACCATCAACCTCGAGCACCAGGATCCGGAGATCCCGCTCGACGTCGTCACGACCGCCCGCGACCTGCCGTCCGGCAGCATCGCGGCGCTGAGCAACTCCTTCGGCTTCGGCGGCCACAACGCCGTGATCGCGGTGCGGAGCATCTAGCTCCGGATCCGGCGCTGCACGCCAGGATGGCGGCAATGTTCCTCGGGAACATTGCCGCCATCTGTCGTCCGGGGCTGCTATGGGTCGTTTTGCGGTGTGCCGGCTGCGGCGGGAGCTAGCCGACCTGGTGGAGCCAGCGCACCGGGGCGCCTTCGGCCGCGTGCCGGAATGGCTCGAGTTCCTCGTCCCAGGCTTCGCCGAGGGCGAGGGAGAGCTCATGGTAGACCGCGGAGGGGTCGCCGGCGCCGGATTCGTAGGCGTAGCGGATGCGGTCTTCGGAGACCATGATGTTGCCGTGCACGTCCGTGGCGGCGTGGAAAATGCCAAGCTCGGGCGTGTGCGACCAGCGGCCGCCATCAACGCCCTGGCTGGGCTCTTCGGTGACCTCATAACGCAGGTGCGCCCAGCCTCGGAGAGCGGACGCCAATTGCGCCCCCGTGCCCGGGTTTCCGGTCCACGACAGCTCGGCCCGGAACATTCCGGGCGCTGCTGGCTGAGCAGTCCACTCAAGATCCGTCCGCTTGTCCACAACAGAACCTATGGCCCACTCAACGTGGGGGCACAGGGCAGTTGGGGCCGAGTGAACGAACAACACACCGCGGGTCAGTGCAACAGACATTCCATCCTCCATAGCTGTAGGTACGTCTTCCCCAACGACCTCTGCCTGGATGTCTGTCTGTTGCGCGGGTCCGTAGTGAGCGGTGGTCCTTGCCAGACTATTAAGTTACTGCCCGGTTTCCCCGTGGAACCTGATGCCAAAGGGCCTCAAGCGACACTTCAAAGTTGCCGGACGTGAGTCTTATTCTGCCGTACCCCACCTCATTACGCCAGTGCAATCCGGCGCGTCTTTCCCGGCGCGCCGCGCGGCGTCACGTAGGGACCCAGCCGGGGTCCGGGCGGCCCGACGCTCCGGGTTCAGGCCCTCGGATGGGCCTGCTGGTAGCTTTGCCGGAGCCTCTCGACGGAGACGTGGGTGTAGATCTGGGTGGTGGCCAGGCTGCTGTGGCCCAGGATTTCCTGCACCGCGCGGAGGTCTGCCCCGCCGTCGAGCAGGTGCGTGG
>NZ_MQTS01000218.1:0-10777 GCF_020532825.1 Arthrobacter sp. SO3 | reverse complement strand
CCCCCAGGGCCGCCAGCAAGTCGTGGACGACAGTGCGGATCTGCCGCTGGTCGACCCGCCTGCCGCGCGCGCCGAGGAAGAGCGCCGGGCCGGAGGTGTCCGTGGCGAGGGAGGGCCGGCCCCGGCGCAGCCAGTCGTCGACGGCGAGCGCGGCAGGCAGTCCGTAGGGCACAGTGCGTTCCTTGTTGCCCTTGCCAAGCACCCGCAGGGTCCTGCGGTCGGGATCGAGGTCGTCCACGTCGAGGCCGGCCAGCTCGCCGACCCGGATGCCGGTGGCGTACAGCAGTTCAACCATGGCCCGGTCCCGCAGCGGCATGGTCCCTCCCTCGGCGGCAGCAGACTCCGCATCTTCCACGAGCCGAAGGACCTGCTGCTGGTGCAGCACTCCGGGCAGGGACTTTTCCCGCTTCGGTGCCTTCAGCCGCAGGGCGGGGTCCGCCTGGATGAGTTCCTCACGGACGGCCCAGGCGGTGAAGGCCCTGGCGGTGGCGGAGCGCCGGGCCAGGGTGGCGCGGGACATGCCCCCTTCGCTCTGCGATCCGAGCCAGCGCCGCAGGGTGCCGAGCTCCAGCCCGGCAAGATCCTCGACTCCTTCGGCGGCCGCATGCTCCAGGAGGCTGCGGACGTCGGAGAGGTAGGCGCGCACCGTGTGGGCCGAGCGTCCCCGCTCCGCCTCCAGGTAGCGGCCGAAGCCCTGGGCTGCGGTGGCCAGGCCGGCCGGGATCTGTTGGGTGGGCACTCTCCCACTCTCGCAGGATTCGCCCGGCGGTCAAGGATCCCGGCGGCGAGCCGCTGGTCTGCACGGTCCCTGCGGACGCGCGCCCGTCCCGCGGCGGGAACCAGGCCGACACTCATCCTGCGTTGCCTGACCGCTTCCAGCCTCCACGCTGCGACTCGGCCAGACCCAGCAGCCCGAGCCGGCCCAGGCCCGCCCGCACCGAATCTGCGCTCAGTCCCGCGACAACGGTGAGCTTTTCCACCGAGGTGGTGGACCGCAGGGGCAGCGCATCCAGCAGAATGAGGTCCTCCAGGGTCAAGCCGTCCTGCACTGCCGCCCGGCCGGTCCTGGCCTCGGGCAGCACTTCGCCGCTGGGCGAGGCCAGCTCCGCAATCTCCGCCGCATCGGTGACGCAGACCGCCCCGCCTTCCCGGAGCAGCCGGTGGCAACCGGCGGAATTGGCGCTGTGCACAGACCCGGGCACGGCGCCGACGGCCCTGCCCAGGGTTTCCGCGTGGTGCGCGGTGTTGAGCGCACCGGATCTCCATCTCACTTCCACGACCACGGTGACCGATGCCAGCGCGGCGATCAGCCGGTTGCGCTGCAGAAATCGGTACCGCGTCGGCGCGGACCCCGGCGGGACCTCGGCCAGGACCGCCCCCTGGTTCGCGACTGCCCGGAGCAGGTCCTCATTGCCGGACGGGTAGAAACGGTCCACGCCCCCCGCCATCACGGCGATCGTGGGGATGCTGCCGGCGGAGCCGCCGGCAAGGGCAGCCCGGTGGGCGTGTGCGTCGATCCCGTAGGCGCCGCCCGAGACGATCGTAAATCCGCGCTGGGCCAGCGAATACGCAAGGTCGCCGGTCACGGCGGAGCCGTAGGCGGTGCTGTCCCTGGAGCCAACGAGGGCAATCGATTTCCCGGCCGGGGGCAGCGGCTGCTCGACGCCGCGCCACCACAGACAAATCGGCTCCTGCAGTCCGAGGTCGGCCAGTTGCCGGGGCCACAGTTCGTCCGACGGAATGATCACACGCCCGCCGAGCCGCTGCATGGTTGCGAGGTCCCGCGCCGGGGCCAGGTCCGGAACCCTCGGCGCCCAGCGCTTTCGGGCGATCGCCAGGCCCGTCCAGCCACTGCCCTGGCTGTTCTCGTCCAGCAGCCGGAACATCTCCCGTTCCAGCTCCGCACCGGCGGCCAGCTCGCCGGTGGCGATCCGCAGTCCGTCCTCCGCCCCGGCGATATGCACCAGTGCGAGGCCTGCGGCGTCCTGCGGCTCGAACAGTCGGGACAACGCCGCCCGGGCGGTCCGTTCGCTCTCTGTCATGGTGTTGTCCTTTCACTGGCTGGCGGTGGTCGTGGCGCCGCAGTTCCCGCGGCGGCTTCGTGCGGCGCCCGGTGAGGCGGCGGCCTGTCAGGCGGCGGCCTGCCGAAGACCAAGGGCCAGTCCGATATCGTCGGCCGCGGGGATATCCCGGTGACCGAGGTCCGCCAGGGTCCAGGCCAGCCGCAACACGCGGTCGTAGCCGCGGGCCGTGAGCACCCCGCGTTCCATGGCGAGGTCCAGGATCCGGGTGGTGGGCGCACCAAGCCGTAAGGCACCCCGGAGCACCCGGCCCGGCACCTGGGCGTTGGTCTCCATTCCGAACGGCAGCAGCCTCGCGATCTGGCGCCCCCGTGCGGCATGGACGCGGGCTGCGATGGTGGCGGTGTCCTCCTCGGGCCCCGGCTGGCCAAAGTCGGCCAGCGACACCCGCTCAAGCTGCAGCTGGATGTCGACCCGGTCCAGCAGCGGCCCCGACAGCCGTGCCAGATACCGCCGGCGGATCGTAGGGGTGCAGATGCAGTCGATCCCCTTGCCCGTCGCTTTGCCGCAGGGACACGGGTTGGCCGCAAGAACAAGCTGGAAACGGGCCGGGTAGGCCGCTGTTCCTGCCGAACGATGAAGCACCAGTTCGCCGCTCTCCAGCGGCTGCCGCAGCGCATCCAGCACCCGGCGTTCGTATTCGGGGGCCTCATCGAGGAACAACACCCCGCGGTGCGCCCGCGAGGCGGCCCCCGGCCGCGGCAGCCCGGTGCCGCCCCCGATGATCGCGGCCGCAGTGGCGGTGTGGTGCGGGCTCTCATAGGGCGGCCTGCGCACGAGCTGAAGGGAAGCTGAGGTCAGTGCGCACAGCGAATGGATGGCGGTCACTTCCATGGCCTCGGCATCACCCAGGTCCGGCAGCAGCCCGGGAAGCCGTTCTGCCAGCATCGTTTTGCCTGCGCCCGGCGGCCCGGTCAGCAGCAGATGGTGGGCGCCGGCGGCAGCGACTTCCAGGGCTCTCCGGGCATCCCCCTGCCCGGCGACATCACGCATGTCCGGTGGCAGGAAGGACGGCGCGTCAGCTCCGGCGTCCGGTTCACCAGGTTCCGGCTCGGGTTCAAAGTCAAGGGCGAGCCGCTGCGGATCGGCACCAAAATCAAAGGCCAACCGGGCCAGTGTGGCGTAGCCCTGCACGCGGGCGCCTGGCACGAGTTCCGCCTCGGCGGCGTTGGCCTGCGCCACGACGACGTCCGCGTAGCCTGCGCGCACCGCGGCCATCACGGCGGGCAGGACTCCGCGGACCGGCCGCAGCCTGCCGTCCAGCCCGAGTTCGGCGATGAAGACGGTCCGGCCGGTGGACCGTATATCGCGGGAAGCCAGCAGTGCGGCCATGGCGATGGCCAGGTCGAAGCCGGAGCCCCGCTTGGGCAGCGACGCCGGGATGAGGTTGGCCGTGATCTTCCGGCGGCTCAAGGGGATTCCTGAGTTCTGGGCGGCCGAGCGGATCCGCTCCTTGGCCTCGTTGAGCGACGCGTCCGGAAGACCCAGGATGATAAATGCCGGCAGGGTCTGGCCGATGTCGGCTTCTACTTCCACGATGTAGCCGTTCAGCCCGACGAGGGCCACCGAGTAGGTCCGGCCCAGCGCCACCTACCCCACCCCTTTGAGGTGTTCCACGGCGGGGTCGCCGATGCCGTCGTCCAGCACGGCGATCACATCGATCCGGCGCAGCGGCATACGGAGCTCATGGTCCCGGCACCATGCATTGGCCAGCCGGTGCAGCCGCGCCAGCTTGTCCACGCCGACGGCTTCGAAAGGATGCCCGTAGGCGAGGGACTTGCGGGTCTTCACTTCGGCGATCACCAGGGTGTCACCGTCAAGCGCGACAATGTCGATTTCACCCTCAGAACACCGCCAGTTGCGGTCCACGATCCGCATGCCCTGGGCTGTGAGGTAGCCGGCTGCGAGTTCCTCACCGCGCCGGCCCAGCACGTCTTTAGCTCTCATGGAACCAGCGTGCAGCGCCGCGGGCGGGCGGCACAGAGCGTCAGGGCGCTATGTGGACAGCCACTGCAAGGACGGGAGTGTGGAGGAGGAGTGCGCCGCCGCTCCCCGGCTGCGCCGGGCTAATCACCGTCGAATATCAGTTCCCCAGGTCGCCGACCTTCGGCAGGGCGAGCTCCTCGCTGCGCGGGAGCTCTTCGACGTTGACGTCCTTGAACGTGATCACGCGGACGCTCTTGACGAAGCGGGCGGAGCGGTAGACGTCCCAGACCCAGGCGTCCTGCAGCGTCAGGTCGAAGTAGACCTCGCCATCGGCGCTGCGGGCCTGCAGGTCAACGTGGTTGGCCAGATAGAAACGCCGTTCGGTCTCGACCACATAGCTGAACAGCCCGACAACGTCGCGGTATTCGCGGTAGAGCTGCAGCTCCATGTCGGTCTCATAGTTTTCAAGGTCCTCGGCACTCATGATTCCATCTTGCACCATCCGGCGGCGCCCGCGCGCCACGGGCCCTCCCGCAGCACCCCGCGGCCCGCCCGTGCCCTGCGGGCAAACCGGCGCTGGCGTCAGTCTGCGAGCAGCTGCCAGCTCACCCGGTGGTAGGGCGTGGGCCCGGCGGCCCGGAGCGCGCCCTTGTGTGTGGCCGTGCCGTAGCCCTTGTTCTCGTCCCAGCCGAAGGCGGGATATTCGCGGTGCAGTTCGCGCATCATGGAGTCACGTTCCACTTTGGCCAGAATGGATGCCGCTGCCACGCTCAGGCATTGCATGTCCGCCTTGACCAGCGTATGCACCGGCGCGTCGCAACCAGGCTCCGCCGCCCCGTCCTCGAACAGGGACGGCTGCGCCGCGGGCGAGAGCCAGTTGTGGCTGCCGTCCAGGAGCACGACGTCGGGGGTCACCCCGGCGGCGAGGACCGCGAGCCAGGCACGTGTGCCGGCGAGCCGGAGGGCGGCAATGATGCCGAGGGCGTCGATTTCGTTCGCCGAGGCATGCCCGACGGCGGAAGCCACGCTCCAGCTTTGGACGAGCGGCACGAGGCGTTCGCGGTCCGCCACCTTGAGCAGCTTGCTGTCGCGCACGTCGGCGAGCAGCTTCTGCTGGTGAAGATCCACGACGGCGATGCCCACACTGACGGGCCCGGCGAGGGCGCCGCGGCCCACTTCGTCAATGCCGGCGAGGAGCCGGGCGCCGGCACTGCGGAAGCGGCGCTCGTAGTCGAGAGTGGGGGCTTCGGACATGTCTGCCTCCCGCTACTTTCCTGCCGGGGCGGGCACGTCGCGGAAGACGTCCGGGTAGTTGTCGAGGGCGGTGATGCGGTTCAGCGGCCAGGCAATGACCGCAGCCTTGCCTTCGATGTCGGCGATGTTCACGAAGCCGCCGTTGCTGTCCGTGTGGGAGCGCGAGTCGGCGGAATGGTTCCGGTTGTCGCCCATGACCCAGACCTTGCCCGCGGGGACGACAACGTCGAAATTCCGGACCTGGGGCACTTCGGCAGGATTGACGTAGCGTTCGTCCAGCGGCGCGCCGTTGACCATGAGCCTGCCGCCGGCGTCGCAACAGACCACATGGTCACCGGGCAGCCCGACGACGCGCTTGACGAGGTGCTGTTCCGAGTTGTCCGGCAGCAGGCCAATGAACGTCAGTCCGTCCTGCACCCACGTGAACGGGCCGGATGTCTTCTCCGCCGCCGGGACGAGCCAGCCCTCCGTGTCCCGGAACACCACCACATCGCCGTGCTGCAGGGCGAATGGCTCCGGGACCAGGAGGTTCACGAAGATCCGGTCGTTCACGTCCAGGGTGTTGACCATGGATTCGGACGGGATGTAGAAAGCCCGGAAGAGGAAGGTCTTGATCAGGAAGGACAGCACGATGGCGACGAGCACCACGGTGGCCACTTCCTTCACCCACAGGAACAGCGGGCCGTGGCGCTCCCGGGACTTCGCCCGGCGCGCACGCTTCGAGGCGGTTCCCGCATGGGACGGGCCGCCCGCAGCCGGGATGTCCAGGACCGGGGTCGGGCCCGCCGCGGCGTCCTGCTCCCGGGCGTCCCGCACCGGAGCAGGGGTAGGGTGCTCGGCGGCGGGGACCGCTGAGGCGGTCACCCTGGGCGGGTCCTGCTCCCGCGGATCAGGAGTCCGGGGTCCGGTCTCGGGCATCTACTGTCCGTTCTTCGCTGTTGTCGTGGTGGCCACGGCGGGCCGTGCTACTGCTGTAAATCTATCAAGCGGCCAGATGATCTGGATGGGCCTGCCGATCACCCGCTCCAGCGGCACCATGCCGCCGCCAGGGGCCCCCAGGAGACTGCGGGAATCGGCCGACATGGACCGGTGGTCCCCCATCAGCCAGAGCCGCCCCGGGGCCACGGTCACGCTGAACTTCTGTTCGCTCGGCGCGTCGCCCGCATAGAGATAGGGTTCCGCAACTTGCTGGCCGTTGACTGTGAGTTTGCCGCCGGCGTCGCAGCAGGCCACGTGGTCACCGGGGAGCCCGATGACGCGTTTGATGTAGGTGTTCTCGCCGCCGGAGAGGCCGACCCAGTGCCCCACGCCGCCGAGAAAGTCCAGCACCGGGCCCTGGCCGCTGTTCAGCGGGGCGAAGGAGCCCCGTCCGTCGAAGACGACGATGTCGCCGCGGCCCACCGGTTCGGCCTGGAAGTCCGTCCGGGACACGAGGATCCTGTCCCCCTCGCGGAAGATCGGCTCCATCGAGGCGGAGGGGATGTAGTAGACGTCGAGCCACAGCGACCGGACCAGTCCGCTGATGATCACGGCGAGGACCACGGCCGGCAACACAAAACGCCAGCCGAGTTTCCTGGGCTGGCGTTTTGTGTGTTCCATGGTCCGTATCCTTATTGCGCTTCTCTGACGTGAACAGCGCTGTTGCGGATGCTCCGGCGCTGGCCGGACACGGTCCGTGGACCCGCGGTGGAAGCCTGAAAGGACTTACTTTGCGGTCTGGAAGTCGCGCTTTTCCTTGATCTTCGCGGCCTTGCCACGCAGGTTGCGCATGTAGTACAGCTTGGCGCGGCGCACGTCGCCCTTGGAGACGACTTCGATCTTATCGATGATCGGGGAGTGCACCGGGAAGGTACGCTCCACGCCAACACCGAAGGAAACCTTGCGGATGGTGAAGGTTTCGCGCAGGCCGTCACCGTGGCGGCCCAGGACGAAGCCCTGGAAGACCTGGACACGGGAGTTCTTGCCTTCGATGATGTTCACGTGAACCTTGAGGGTGTCACCCGCGCGGAAGACGGGAACATCGGTGCGCAGCGAGGCTGCATCTACGGAATCGAGGATATGCATTGATTCACTCCTGGTGAACGCCACAGGTCCTTCACGTTGGGTCACGGCGGCGAAGCCCGGGCGCAAATGCTGCCCGGAAGGTCCCGTCGAAAATTTGTGAATCCGGCACCGCCAGGAATTGGCGGGGCCGGGGTGCCGCGCTGTTGGTGACGCTCCCCCTGTGGCAGGTTCGCACCCAGCAGGCACAAAGACCAATTTTGCCACATGCGGGGCTTTCCAGCCAATCCGCTCAGGCCAGTCCGCTCAGCCGGAATCCCCGCCGGCGTCCGCGCGCCGCACCAGGTAGCCGTCGACGACGTCGTACCCGAGGTCCGCGAAGGCGGTGCGGTCAGCGCGGGGCAGCTTGGCGGCGTCGAACGCCTCAAGAAGGTCCGGGCGGCGTTCGGCGGTGCGCCGGTACTGTTCGTGCCGGCGCCACTGGGCGATCTTGCCGTGGTTACCGCTGAGCAGCACTGCCGGAACCTCGCGGTCCCGCCAGTTGGAGGGCTTGGTGTAGACGGGGTACTCCAGCAGCCCGTCGGAATGTGATTCCTCCACGAGTGACTCCGGATTGCCCACAACGCCGGGCAGGAGGCGGCCGATGGCCTCCACCATGGCCAGCACTGCCACTTCGCCGCCGTTGAGGACGTAGTCGCCAAGGCTCACGGGCCGGACCGTGAAGTGCCCGGCGGCCCATTCCATGACGCGCTCGTCGATGCCTTCGTAGCGGCCGCAGGCAAACACCAGCCGGTCCTCTTCGGCCAGTTCGTGGGCCGTGGCCTGGGTGAACCGCTCGCCCGCCGGTGACGGCACGATCAGGACCGGCTTCGCAGCTTCCGCAGGACGGTCGGCCGCCACGGCTGCCAGCGACTGCGCCCACGGCTCGGGCTTCATCACCATGCCGGCGCCGCCGCCGTACGGGGTGTCATCGACGGTCCGGTGGCGGTCCGTGGTGAAGTCCCGGAGGTCGTGGACGTTCAACTCCAGCAGGCCGTCCTGGCGGGCTTTGCCGATCAGCGAGAGTTCCAGCGGTGCCAGGTAGTCGGGGAAGATGCTGACGACGTCGATCCTCATTTAAGCGTTGTCCCCGGCGCCGGCGCGGTCTTCAGCGGTGGCGGCTCCCGCGGACTTCGACTCCTCCTCGGATTTGGCCTCGTCCTCGGCGTTGACCTCGAAGAGGCCCGGAGGCGGGGTGAGAAGGATGTAGCCTTCCCCGACGTTGACCTCGGGGACGATCTGTTCCACGAAGGGGATCAGGACTTCCTTGCCGTCCGTGGCGGTGACGACGAGCAGGTCCTGGACCGGGAGGGTGTGCAGGCCGGAGACCTTGCCGACCACCTGGCCGCCGACGCGGACTTCCAGGCCCTCGAGCTCGTGCTCGTACCAGCCCTCGTCGTCCTCATCATCGTTGAGTTCTTCGGTTTCGACGAACAGCTTGGCGCCGCGGATGGCCTCCGCTTCGTTGCGCGTTTCAATTTCCTCGAAGGCGAGCAGCAGGATGTCCTTGTTCCAGCGTGCGCTGATGATGGTGAGCGGGCCGGCCGAGGCCGGCTCCACCACGAACTGGGTCCCCGGGACGAAGCGGTCGCCGGGCGCGTCCGTGAGCACCTGGACGGTTACTTCGCCGCGGATGCCGTGGGGCTTGCCGATTCGTGCCACCTGAAGCTGCATCTGTTCCTCTGTTCGGGGTTGGTGAGTCTGTGGATCTGCTGGGGAAAACAGTTCGGCCCCTCCACCATTATCTGGTGAAGGGGCCGGACTCAAGACATGTATTGCTGAAAGCGTTACCGGCGGCGGTCGGTGTCGACGACGTCGACCCTGACCGGCTCGCCATCCGCCAGTGCTGCCACCACAGTGCGCAAGGCGCGTGCGGTGCGGCCCTGGCGGCCGATCACCCGTCCGAGGTCGTCCTGATGAACGCGCACTTCGAGGGTGTCCCCGCGGCGGTTGTTCTTCGCACTGACCTTGACATCCTCAGGACTGTCAACGATCCCCCGGACGAGGTGTTCGAGCGCTTCTGCCAGCAAGTTACTCAGCCTCGGTGGTCTCTGCTGCGGCGTCGGCGGGAGCCTCGGCAGCGTCATCCTTCTTGGCCTTCTTGGTGATGGCTTCCGGGATAATCACGGAACCCTTTTCCGGGGTCACGAAGGCAGCCTTGGGAGCCTTGGTCTTCAAGGTGCCCTCCTGGCCGGGGAGACCCTTGAACTTCTGCCAGTCACCGGTGATCTTGAGGATCGCGGCAACCTGCTCGGACGGCTGTGCGCCGACGCCGAGCCAGTACTGGGCACGGTCCGTGTCGACCTCAATGTATGAGGGCTCTTCGGTCGGGTGGTACTTGCCGATCTCTTCGATGGCACGGCCGTCACGCTTGGAGCGTGCGTCCATGACGACGATGCGGTAGTACGGTGCGCGCATCTTGCCAAAGCGCTTAAGGCGAATCTTTACGGCCACTTTTGTGGTCACTCCTGTTTCTGAAACGGGGTCGAGCCCGGCGTTCTGCACCCGTGGGGCGGGCCGTACTAGGGGGTTCTAAAAGGACAAGATCCGGACGCGGAGAGAGGGGCCACGCAGATCGAGTACCTGTTTATTGTGCCAGATCAGCGGCGGGATTTCGACTTGACACCCGCGGGCCCTTCATTTCCCGGCCCTTCCCGGCCCGAGGCGGCTCAGGAAGTCCAGACGTAGAGGCCGGATTTGCTGGCAGGGTCGACGCCGGCGGCCAGTTCGGCGAGCTGCCGGACGTACCTTGCGGCCTGCTCCACACCGAAGGGCATGTCCTCCTCCGCGGCCCAGCTTTCCGCGACATCGGCCAGGACGTCGCCTTCCCCTTCGGTCTCATAGCTGAGCAGCTCGGCCAGGGCGCGGACCATCGCCGCCGGGACGCCCAGGAGGGAGTCGCTGGCGACATCGACCATGGCGAGCTCGTAGTCGGCGCCCGCGGCGTGGACAGCCGTTCCGGCCAGGTCGCCCAGGCGCTCGACTTCGAAGTCACTGATATCCGCAATCCGGACAGCCCCGGCGGCTGCGGCAGCGCCGCCGTCGAGGGCTGCGGCACGTTTGAGGGCTTCATCGTGGGTGGAGAAAAAGATTTCGGTGAATCCCATGGAGCTCGTCCTTATGTGTCTGGCGGCGCTGGTCCGCTGATTTCGGCGTCGCCTCAGCCTAGCCGCTTGCGCCCGGCTGCGCCCCGACTGGACATGCCCTCCCCTGATCGCAACCGATGGACAGAAGGCCACTATGTCCATTCCTGGCCTCGGCCGGTGGACATGCCCCACGGAGCGGTCAGCGAAGAGTGGACATGTCCCGTCGTCCTGCCAGCGAGAACTGGACATGCCCTCCGGCAATCCCGGCAGCACCCTGCCTCACTCGCCCCGCCCCGCTGGACATGCCCTCCCCTGACCTGCACGAGTGGACATAGGGCCACTATGTCCACTCGTGCAGGTCAGGGGAGGGCATGTCCAGCGGGGCGGGGC
>NZ_MQTS01000217.1:1121-29193 GCF_020532825.1 Arthrobacter sp. SO3 | reverse complement strand
CGGATCACGATCAGGCAGCTGGTTAGTCAACCCGCTGAGGATATGGGAGGTCTCTTCTCCTGCAGCCACGTCCAACCTCTCTTTGAGCGCATTCATCGGCACCCTCAGCTCCGGCAGGGTAACTGCCTGGCGTGAACGCGACGTGTGCGACATATCGGTTACAACTGCCCGGTCATGTGCGCCGGGCAAGGTCCAATCACAACTACTCCCGCCGGTGTCAGCGGGACGTTTGCCCTCGCGGGCGTAGTCGTCACCAGCCACTCTAGCTCTCACATCTCAGGGATGCGTAGCTGTCCCGTGGGGGTCCAGTCGTATTTGACCGGCATACTGGTTGTGTGACGACGTGCCGCCCGGCGGTGCCCGGATCGCCGTGTGTGACGCAGAATATGGCGGATCGCGGGGCCAACAGCTTGAAGCGCAGGCGCAAAGGGTGTTGGCTTGGAGTAATGGAAATCACTAGAGCTTTTGAAAACACCAAGCATAGGAGCAACACGTGAGCGAGGCCGACGCCGCCACTTCGGTAAATGTGGCGGAAAAACTGGGTTTCAAAACCGGTGACCTGATTCAGGAATTCGGTTATGACGACGACGTCGACTTCGACTTGCGCGACGACATCGAAGATCTCACCGGCTCGGAACTCTTCGATGAGGACGACCACGAAGTAGTAGATGCCGTCATTCTTTGGTGGCGTTCCGGCGACGGGGACCTCGTTGACACCCTGGTTGACTCGCTGACCACCCTGGCTGAGGGCGGCGTCATCTGGGTGCTGACCCCGAAGTCCGGCCGGGTGGGCTATGTGTCACCGGCGGACATCCAGGATGCCGCACCCACCGCAGGGCTGCACTACACCACCTCCGCCGGCGTTTCGAAGGACTGGAGCGCCACCCGGGTCACGCGGAAGAACAAGTGACCCAAGCCGGCGCAGTCCGCATCAGCGGGGATGAGGCAGCCGGGGCAGAGGTTGTGCCCGCTGTCGGCGATGTTGCCCCCGACTTTGAGCTGCTGAACCAGTTTGGCGAACCCGTGGCGCTCTCGGAGCTCCGCGGCCGGAACGTCGTGCTCGTGTTTTTCCCGTTCGCCTTCTCCGGCATCTGCACGGGTGAGCTGTGCGAAATCCGGGACAACCTGGCGATCTTCGAGGGTTCCGATGCCGTCGTGCTGGGGATCTCGGTGGACAGCAAGTTCGCCCAGCGGGCCTACGCGGAGAAGGAAGGCTATGCCTTCGACCTGCTGGCGGACTTCTGGCCGCATGGGGCCGTCGCCGAACACTACGGGGTGTTTGACCCCGCAAGCGGCATGGCCAAGCGCGGAACCTTCATCATCGACGCGAACGGCATTGTGCGCTACGTGGTGGTGAATCCCCGCGGCCAGGCCCGGGATTTCGCCGAGTACCGCTCCGCCCTGGCGGGACTTGGCCGGAGCTGACGCGGTGAGGACGCGGCGGCCCGGGATCGGCATGACTGCTTTTGCCAGCCTGCCCCCGGTCCCCGTCGGGACGCCGGCCCGGGACGAGCTTGCGGTCCTGCAGGAAATCCATGACGTTCTCGCGGGGGAGCGATTCGCCCTGTTGACCGGTGCCGGGCTGAGCACCGACTCCGGCATTCCGGACTACCGCGGGCCGGGCGCCGCCCCCCGGGCTCCCATGACGTACCAGGAATTCATCGGCGAGGCGGACAACCGGCGCCGCTACTGGGCCCGGAACCACATTGGCTGGTCCCATCTGCGCCGCGCCGATCCCAATGACGGCCACGCCGCCGTCGTCCGGCTGGAGCGCCGCGGCCTGCTCACCGGACTCATCACCCAGAACGTGGACCGGCTCCACGAGGACGCCGGAAGCGTCAACGTGGTGGACCTGCACGGCCGCTTCGACCAGGTGGTCTGCCTCGCCTGCCACCGGCGTTACAGCCGGACGCTGCTGGCGGGGGTGCTGGAAGAGCTCAACCCCGGCTTCCTGGAACGGGCGCTCTCCGGCGGCGTGGTCGAAATGGCTCCCGACGCCGACGCCACCGTCGAGGACGCCGCCCTGATCGAGAGTTTTGTCGTGGCCCACTGCCCGGCCTGCGGGGGCACGCTCAAACCTGATTTCGTCTACTTCGGCGAGAACGTCCCGAAAGACCGGGTGGAACGCTCGTACGCCATGGTGGACGAGGCCGGCGCCCTCCTCGTTGCCGGATCCTCCCTGACGGTGATGAGCGGCCTGCGGTTTGCCCGGCACGCTGCCAAGCACGGGAAGCCCGTGGTGATCATCAACCGCGGCCAGACCCGCGGGGACGAGCTAGCCACGGTCAAGCTCGACGCCGGCGTCAGCGAGGCCCTCACCTGGCTTGCCGACGAACTCCCGCCGCGCTGAGCCCGATTGGCGTTCTGCCCGCTGCATCCGGTACAGTAACTGTTCGTTGGTTCAAGCGCTGAGGCTTGGAACCAGCAGTTTGGGTCTTTAGCTCAGCTGGTAGAGCGCCACGTTTACACCGTGGATGTCATCGGTTCGATCCCGGTAGGACCCACCAAAGAAAACCCCGCTGTTGCAGGCTGCAAAGCCCGCACGGCGGGGTTTTGCATACTCCGGCAGCCCTGGCGCAGATTAGTCAGTGCATGGCCTCTCCATGTGCTGACAACGCACCTGGCCGCGGCGTATTTATCCGTCAACGACGGCATCGTGTCCTTTGACCGGCCACCGGCCGTGCTGCTACTGGTTCAAAGCGTGGCAGTACCGCTACAACGCCCAGGCGGTTCTGGCTGCAGCGGCCGCGATCTGCCGCACTGCTGCCGTCGCCTTTTGGGTCCATCCCGCCGGCATTCAGGATGGTGGATTTCACCGGCGGCGTGTCCCTGGCGTTCGCATTCCGCAAGGAATGTCACAGCCCCGCCCTACCGTGGCGGTATGGAACACATCATGGTGAAATCTGGTCCGGATGGCAGGCCACGGGCAGTCGTGCGCGGTGGCCGCGAATGGCTCATCGGTGCGGAGCCGGTCCGCTGGTTCGAGCGGGTGAGCTGGTGGGAGGCGGAGCGACGGATGCCCAAGGGGCTGAGCCGCGTCGACGTCGAGGTCTGGCAGATCCAGGCCAGACTGGGGCGGAATCCGGGTTCTGCCCTTACCACGATGGAAATCATCCGTGACGGCCTGGGCGGCGGCTGGCGGCTGCGGGAGGCCATAGCGGACGCGGCGTAGGTGCGGTATCGCGGGCCGGACGTGCCGGGGCATTGGAAAGGCTTTCCACCGCGACTATTGGGGGATGCCGCGGTGGAAAGCCTGTAATGAATATACCGTGAATTTTCGGAAATGTGAAACACGCGACGGGATTCCGGGCGGCAGAAATGCCTATTCGATGGCCTAAACGATGCGGGTTGCCGGCCGCCTCCGCGGCTAGGGCCGCTGGACCGGGACGAACACCCTGGGCTGGTTCTTCCACTCGGGTTCCATTTCCGAGATGGTCTCCCGCATGATCCGGTCCGAGGCGCCGCGGGCTGCCTCGGGGTTCCCGCTGGCGATCGCCTCGGCCAGGTCCACATGCCACTGCAGCGCCGTCGCCCGCGGGTGGTCCGGCATCAGGCCGTGCACGGTGCGCCCGGTCAGCGTCTCAGCCACCTGGCCCACCATGTTTGCAAACATTTCGTTTCCGGAGCCGGTCAGCAGCAGGGAATGGAAATGGATGTCCAGCTCCAGGAACCTCGGCACGTCCCCGGCCTGCCCGGCGTCGCGCATCGCGTGCGACACCTCCACGAGTTCGCGCCGGATCTCCTCGGGGGCGTTGGCGGCAGCCAGTTCGGCGGCCACGGGTTCGACGGCGGTGCGCAGTTCTGCGAGGGAGCGCAGCTGCGCGCCACGGCCTTCCCCGGCGAGGCGCCAGCGGATCACCTGCGGGTCGAAGGGGTTCCAGCGGTTGGCCGGCAGCACCCGGATGCCCACGCGTTTCGTCGTTTCGACGAGGCCGAGCGATTGAAGGACACGCACCGCCTCGCGGACCACCGAACGGGACACCTTGAGTTCATCCTCGAGGTGCTCGGCCAGCATGATGTGGCCGGCCGGAAGTTCGCCGGCGACGATGCGGGTGCCAAGGTGTTCGATCGCACGGTGGTGGAGGCTGGTTGACATAGTCGTAAGCATAGTGCGGCGCACCCTGTTCCAGCCGCCGTTACGGCAAGGACCGGCGGAGAGGGCGCCGGAAATCATAGACTGTTTGTGACGCGCCATATTCCGCCACGTGGGCAGGGCTTTCCAGCTCCCCGCGGAAATACATATGGTTTATTGACAGCCACTGATCCCAAGAAGATGGGTCCCGCCTTCCGCGCGGGACGAACTGCACTAGTTGCACAGAAATGAATTGGAGTTTTGATGTCAGCACACATCGGTGTCACCGGCCTTGCGGTGATGGGGGCCAACCTCGCCCGCAACCTGGCCCGGAACGGCTTCACCGTTGCCCTGCACAACCGGTCCGTCGAGAAGACCGATGCCCTGCTGGCCAAGCACGGCACGGACGGCGACTTCATCCGCACGGAGACCCTGCAGGAGCTCGTCGACTCGCTGGAGAAGCCGCGCCGCGTGCTGATCATGGTCAAGGCCGGCAAGCCGGTCGACTCCGTGATCGAACAGCTCGAGCCGCTGCTGGAACCGGGCGATATCATCATCGACGCCGGCAACTCCCACTATGAGGACACCCGCCGCCGCGAAGCCGCGCTTGCCAAGAAGGACCTGCACTTCGTCGGCATCGGCGTCTCCGGCGGAGAGGAAGGCGCCCTCAACGGCCCCTCGATCATGCCCGGCGGATCGAAGGAGTCCTACGACGCCCTGGGCCCGCTGCTGGAAAAGATCGCCGCCCACGTCGACGGCAAGCCCTGCTGCGCCTGGATCGGCACCGACGGCGCCGGCCACTTCGTCAAGATGGTCCACAACGGCATCGAATACGCCGACATGCAGGTCATCGGTGAAGCGTTCGACCTGCTGCGCTCCGGCGCAGGGATTGAACCGGCCGAGCAGGCCAAAATCTTCGCCGAGTGGAACAAGGGCGACCTCGCCTCCTTCCTGATCGAGATCTCCGCCGAAGTCCTCGGCCACGTGGATGCGAAGACCGGCAAGCCGTTCGTCGACGTCGTGGTGGACGCCGCCGGCCAGAAGGGCACCGGCCGCTGGACGGTCATCTCCGCGCTCGAGCTGGGCTCCCCGACGTCGGGCATCGCCGAATCGGTCTTCGCCCGGGCGTTGTCCTCCCAGACGGAGCAACGGAAGCTGGCCCAGGAACTGCTCGCCGGCGGCGAGGCCGACGTCGAGGTCCCCGAGAGCTTCGTCGAGGACGTCCGCCAGGCGCTGTACGCCTCCAAGCTGGTCTCCTACGCGCAGGGGCTGGACATGCTCACCTCGGCCGCCAAGGAATACGGCTGGGACCTGAAGCTGGACGAGATCGCCTCGCTCTGGCGCGGCGGCTGCATCATCCGCGCCGAACTGCTCAAGGAGATCACCAAGGCCTACGCCGCGGCGGAGAAGCCGGCCAACCTGCTCTTCGCCCCGGCCTTCACCAAGGCGATCGCCGACGTCCTCCCGGCCTGGCGCCGCGTGGTCGCCACCGCGGTCCAGCTCGGTATCCCGGTTCCGGTGTTCTCCTCCTCGCTGGCCTACTACGACGGCCTGCGCCGCAAGCGCCTGCCGGCCGCCGTGATCCAGGGCCAGCGTGACCTCTTCGGGGCGCACACCTACGGCCGGGTCGACGCCGAAGGTACCTTCCACACCCTCTGGGGCGAGGACAAGTCCGAGATCGAGGCAGTGGACACCCACTAGTCTTCCTGCCGACGCGAACGGCCGGTGCTCCCCGTTACGCTGGGAGCACCGGCCGTTCGTGTTTTCCCCGGGATCCGGTCCCGGCGTCCGTCCAACCACCCGCCCCCGCAAGCCAGGAGACCCGCAAATGTCCCAGCCCGTAGCATTCGTCACCGGTGCGTCCACCGGAATCGGTTATGAGACCGCCTGGAAGCTCGCGGCGCACGGATTCACCGTCTATGCCGGGGCCCGCCGCGTCGAGAAGATGGAGCCCCTCAAGGCCCACGGGGTGACGGTCCTGGCGCTGGACGTCACGGACGAGGATTCCATGGCCGCCGCCGTGGAGCAGGTGATCGCCGCCCACGGCCGGGTCGACGTGCTGGTTAACAATGCCGGCTACGGTTCCTACGGCTCGCTGGAGGAAGTGGAGCTGGCCGAGGGCCGGCGGCAGTTCGACGTCAACCTGTTCGGGCTGGCGCGGATGACCCAGCTGGTGCTGCCCGGCATGCGGGCCGCGGGGCGGGGGAGGATCATCAACGTGTCCTCGATCGGCGGAAAGATGTACGAACCGCTGGGTGCCTGGTACCACGCCACGAAGTTCGCCGTCGAGGGCCTGAGCGATTCACTGCGGATCGAACTCAAGCCCCACGGCATTGACGTGTCGATCATCGAGCCGTCAGGCACCGAATCCGAATGGGGCGCCATCTCCGGCGACAGCCTGCTGGCCACGTCCGGCCACGGGCCCTACATGGACCAGGCGAAGGTGGTGGCGGCGGCGCTGGCCTCCACCGTGGGTTCCACCATGTCCACGCCGCCGCACGTCATTGCCGACGCCATCGTCCACGCCGCGACGTCCCCGAAGCCCAGGACCCGCTACCCGGTGGGCAAGGGCGCCCGGGCCATCCTGCTGCTGCGGCGGCTGCTGCCGGACCGTGCCTTCGACGTCGTGATCTGGAACATCTACAAACGGTTTCCCTCGTAGCGTCCGCGCCGGGCCGGTCCCGGCGGCGGGGGCCGGTTAGATCCGGTATTCGATCAGGTATTCGGCCGGGTCGACGGCGGGCTTGGTCTCACGCTGCGCGTCCCGGTGCCGCCAGGTGGCCGGCACGCCCGTGAGGATCGATTCCGCCGGGGCATCCTTGACCACCACGGCGTTGGCGCCCACGGCGCTGTCCCGGCCGATGGTGATTGGCCCCAGGATCTTGGCCCCGGCCCCGATCACGACGCGGTCCTCAAGGGTGGGGTGGCGCTTGACCTTGGCCAGGGAGCGGCCGCCGAGGGTCACGCCGTGGTAGATCATGACGTCCTCGCCGATTTCGGCGGTCTCCCCGATGACCACCCCCATGCCGTGGTCGATGAAGAAGCGGCGGCCGATCGTGGCCCCGGGGTGGATCTCGATCCCGGTGAGAAACCTGGCCAGCTGGGAAATCAGCCGTGCCGGGAAGCGGAGCGCCGGGTTCTGCCACAGCCGGTGCGTCAGGCGGTGCGCCCAGATCGCGTGCAGGCCGGAGTAGGTGAAGAAGTTCTCGACAGACCCTCGAGCCGCCGGGTCGTGCGACCGGGCGGCATCGAGGTCTTCCTTCAGTCTTGCGAAGAAGCTCACAAAGACCTTTCTACGAAATCGTGGATAGCGGGCTGGACTCAGCCGCGGATGTCGTCGTACAGCACGGTGGAGATGTAACGCTCACCGAAGTCGCAGACAACAGCAACAATCAGCTTACCGGCGTTCTCCGGGCGTTTGGCGAGCTCCAGGGCTGCCCAGACGATCGCGCCGGAGGAGATGCCGCCGAGGATGCCTTCCTTGACGCCGAGCTCGCGGGCCACTCGGACCGAGTCCTCCAGGGTGGCGTCAATGACCTCGTCATAGACGTTGGTGTCCAGGATTTCCGGGACGAAGTTGGCCCCGAGGCCCTGGATCTTGTGCGGGCCCGGAGCGCCGCCGTTGAGGATGGGGGAGTCCTTCGGCTCGATTGCAATGATCTGCACCTCGGGCTTGCGCTCCTTGAGCACCTGTCCGACGCCGGTGACGGTTCCGCCGGTGCCGACGCCAGCGACGAAGATGTCCACCTTGCCGTCGGTGTCCGACCAGATTTCCTCGGCCGTGGTCTGCCGGTGGATCTCCGGGTTGGCCTCGTTGGCGAACTGCTGGGCCCAGATCGAATTCTCCGTGTTCGCGACGATCTCCTGGGCCTTCTCAACGGCGCCACGCATGCCCTCGGAGCCGGGAGTGAGCACAATCTCGGCGCCGTAGGCGCGGAGCATGACACGGCGTTCGGTGGACATGGTCTCCGGCATGGTCAGGATGACCTTGTAGCCGCGGGCAGCCCCGACCATGGCCAGGGCGATTCCGGTGTTGCCGGACGTGCCTTCGACGATGGTGCCGCCGGGCTTGAGCGCACCGGACTTCTCCGCGGCGTCGACGATCGCGACACCGATCCGGTCCTTGACGCTGTTGGCCGGGTTGTAGAACTCCAGCTTGACGGCCACAGTGGCGTCAAGGCCTTCGGTCAGCCGGTTGAGCCGGACCAGCGGGGTGCCGCCGACCAGCTGGGTAACGTCGTCATAGATCCGTGCCATGGGTGTCTGCGCCTGTCTGTTGAGGAGGGGATACTGAGGTCAGCCTAACGAGGGCCCGCGGGCCCTAGCTAAGCATTAAGCCATGCTGAGTAATATTTCCTGGCTTTGGCCAGCTTCGGGTTGATGATCACCTGACAGTAGCCCTGCTCCGGGAACTTGGCGAAGTAGTCCTGATGGATTTCCTCGGCCCGGTGGAACACCGGCAGCCGGCTCACCTCCGTGACGATCGGATGAGCCCACAGCGACTGGTTCCGCTCGATCGCTTCCTCGAAAAGGATCTTCTCCTCGGTCGTCTCATAGAACATCGAGGAGCGGTACTGGGTCCCGACGTCGTATCCCTGACGGTTGAGCGTGGTGGGGTCGTGGAGTGCGAAGAACATGTCCAGGATGACCTCCGCCGGGATGGCCTCCTCATCGAAAGTGACCGCCACCACCTCGGCATGGCCGGTGGTTCCGGAGCAGACGGCGTAGTAGTCGGGGTTGCGGTGATGGCCTCCGGTGTAGCCCGAAACTACAGCGCTGACACCCTTGGTTTTCTGGTAAACGGCGTCGAGGCACCAGAAGCAGCCTCCGCCGAGGACAAAAGTTCTCATGCTCTGTTCAATGGTTGAAGGGCCCCGATGATTCCCGACGGCTGCGGGGCGGGCCCGCCGATAGGGTAAAAATGGGGGTATGGAACCTGTAAACACCGACGTTTCAGCTGGCCCCACTGAGGGAACCAACGGTGCCGGCGACGGATCCGGGGAAACCCCCGAGGCGCCCACCCTGGGCATGATCCTGCTGGCCGTGGAAGAACTCTGGCCCGAATCCCTTGCGGAGGACTGGGACGAGGTGGGGCTCGTCGTCGGCCGTCCCGCCGCCGAAGTGCACAGGATCCTCTTCGCCGTCGACCCGACCCTCGAGGTGATCGAGGAGGCCATCGACTATGGCGCCGAACTGCTGATCACCCACCATCCGCTGCTGCTCAAGGGGGTCACCTCGGTTGCGGCAACCACCGCCAAGGGCCGGGCCGTGCACCGCCTGATTGAATCGGGGACGGGGCTGCTGACGGTACACACCAATGGGGATTCAGCCGTCGGCGGCGTCTCGGATGTCCTGGCCGACGCCCTGGGCCTGCAGAACGTTGCCCCGCTGACCCCGGCCGCGAACGGTCTGCCGGAGGAAGGCATCGGACGGGTCGGCGACCTGGCAGAGGTCCAGACCCTGGGCGACTTCGCCGCGCGCGTCTTCGGCATCCTGCCCTCGGTTGCCGGCGGGGTGCGCGTGTCCGGGGACCGGGACGGGCTGGTCCGGCGCGTGGCCCTCTGCGGCGGCGCGGGTGATTCCCTCTTCGGCGAGGTCCGGGCCAGCAACGCCGATGTCTTCCTGACCGCGGATCTGCGGCACCATCCGGCGTCGGAGGCCCGCGAGGCGGCGGTCAATGACCGGCCCTACCTGATCGACGTTTCCCATTTCGCCAGCGAGTGGCTGTGGCTGCCTGCCGCGGCGGAGGCACTGGGCAATGTGCTGAACGACCAAGGGCACGACGTCGACATCCGGGTCAGCACCACCAACAGCGATCCGTGGGACTTCATTCTGACTCCGGGCGGGGACTAGAGTCTAGGGAGCGCCGAATAGGTGCCCGGCTCCGGTCGGCAGGGAATAAGCGGAGGTAAATAGTGGCCAAGGCAGCACCGGCGGAACAGTTGAAGTTGCTCGAATTGCAGGGACTTGACGCGAAACTCAAATCCCTGTCCAACCGCCGCCGAAGCCTTGAAAGCGACTCCCGGATCACCGATCTTGAAGCAGCCCTCAGCGTGGCCACCGGTGAACTCGGCGCTGCGAAGATGGCTGTCCACGACGCGGAACTCGAGCTCAAACGTGCCGAAGCGGACGTGGAGCAGGTGGCCACCCGGATCGAACGCGACGAGGCCAGGCTCAACAGCGGCACTGGCCTATCCAAGGACCTCGTGGCCCTGCAGCGCGATCTGGTGTCCCTCAACAAACGCCGTTCCGACCTCGAGGACGTCGAACTGGAAGTCCTGGAGCGGCTGGACTCGCTCCGCCTGCGCCAGGCCAGCCAGCAGCAGATCGTGGACGACATCCAGGGCTCTTTCGGCTCCATCCGCTCCGAGCTGGACGAGCAGCTCGCCGAAATCGCCGCCGAAGCCACGGTGGTGCGCGGCAAGCGCGCCGAGTTCGCCGAGGGTCTGGACGCCGGCCTGCTGGCCATCTATGAGAAGACCCTGGCCAGGCGCGGTGTCGGGGCAGCCCGCCTGTTCCACGGGACATCCGAGGGCTCGGGCATGCAGCTGAGCCCCGGCGACCTCGCCGAAATTAAAGCCGCGGCCGAGGACGACGTGGTGTTCTGCCCGGATTCTGGCTGCATCCTGGTCCGCTCCGCCGAATGGGCCTAACCACCCATCCGGCCCGCAGCAGGGGGCCGTACTGAACACTCAGAACGGGCCCCTGCTGCGGGTTAGTGCTGCGACTTAGTCGGGGAGGATGAGGTTGAGTGTGTGCGGCTTCCGGGCCGTGCCCGCGACCAGTTCGGCGGTCCACTTCTCTGCGGCCGCTTGTCTCAGCTGGGCGGGAGTCTGCGGCGCCTTGCCCCGGCGGGCCAGGAGATGCCGGGCGAGTTCGCCCCGGGTGTGCTTGGCGAAGTGGCTGACCACTTTCCGGACCCCACTGACCTCGGTGAATACGTTGACGGCAACGGTCTGCGCCGGCGGAGGGGTCCACGCGGCGGCGTAGGTGCTGGACCGGCAGTCCATCAGCAGTTCCCCTTCCGCGGCGGCGGCGAGGGCTGAAGTGAGCTGCGGCTTCCAGAAGGACGCCAGGCGCCCGACGTCGGGCAGCGTGGTGGCCATCGACAGCCGGTAGGCGGGCACCCGGTCGCCGAAGCGGATGGCGCCCCAGAGCGCGGAAATGACCAGCACGCACGCGTCGGCCTTCTTCCGCTGCGCCGGGGTGAGGGAGTTGTAGTCCAGTGCGTCGTACAGCACGCCGGAGTAGACCTGATGGGCGGGGGCCGCCGGCTCGGCGTGCAGCCTCGTGTTGCGTTCGACGTCGGCCCGCAGCGAGGCACCGACCCCAAGAAGCGCCAGGGCGTCCTCATGGGCGCTGACCGTGCCGAGCCCCTCCAGCACCTTGGCCCGGTACGCGTTCAGCCCGGGGAAGCTCAGGGTGGTCCAGTCGACGGCGTTGCCGGCCGTGGCGGGGGTCTTGCCTTCGGAGGGCGGCAGCAGAATCAGCACTGTCCAATCTTAGCCGCGCCCGTGGCTCCGAAGGCGCCCGTCCGGACGGGGCCCGGGTGCCCGCAGGCTACGCCGCCTTGAACGGTGGGGCCTGGGCCGGCGGAGCCTGTGCCCTGGAAGCCTGGGCTGCCTGGGCTGCCTGGTTTTCGCGTGCGAGGAAGGCGGACAGCTCCCCGATGGTGCTCATCAGCGGTGCCGGGAAGACGACTGTCGAGTTCTTGTCCACGGCGATTTCCACCAGGGACTGCAGGTTCCGCAGCTGGAGCGCCAGCGGGTGGGCCATCATCGTATCCGAGGCCTCGCCCAGGGCCGTAGCGGCTATCGACTCACCCTCGGCGGAAATAATCTTGGCCCGTTTCTCACGCTCGGCTTCGGCCTGGCGTGCCATGGCGCGCTTCATGGTCTCCGGCAGCTGAATGTCCTTGAGCTCCACGAGGGTAACCTCGACGCCCCACTCCAGTGTGAGGGCGTCGAGGATCTCGCGGATATCGCTGTTGATGCGCTCCGTTTCCGAGAGCGTCTGGTCCAGGCTGTGCCGTCCGACGACTTTCCGCAACGTAGTCTGGGCGATCTGGTTGATGGCCGCCGACACGTTTTCGATCGCCACCACGGACTTCACCGCGTCAACGACCCGGTAGTAGGCCACCGCCGAGATGTCGACGCTGACATTGTCCTGGGTGATGATTCCTTGTGACTGGATGGGCATCGTCACGATCCGCAGGCTGACGAGGGTGAGCTTGTCGATAAACGGGATAATAAAACGCAAACCGGGCATCCGGACGCCGACCACCCGGCCGAGCCGGAACAGGACCCCCTGCTCGTACTGCCGCACAATTCGAATCGCCATTTTGGCCAGTATGAGTACCAGAGCCACGGCGATCAGCCACATGATGATAGCGGTCCAGTCCATCGGAATCATTCCTTGCCTGGGAGGATACTTCCTGTCTAAATTCTCCCACCGGGGGTCCGAAAAGGATCCGGCGGGAGGGCAGTTGCCGGGGAGACCGTAGAATGAACAGCGGATGGGTTGACCAGGCGGCCGCGCGTCACGCAAGTGGCTCGAGGAACGTCCGGGCTCCGCAGGGCAGGGTGGTGGGTAACGCCCACTCGGGGTAACCCGCAGGCCAGTGCCACAGAGAACAGACCGCCTGCAGGCGGCGCGTGCGTGCACGGGCTGCAGGGCAGGTAAGGGTGAAACGGTGGTGTAAGAGACCACCAGCTTCCCGGGTGACCGGGAAGGCTAGGTAAACCCCACTCGGAGCAAGGCCAGACAGGGCACGTTTGAGGGCTGCTCGCCCGAGTGTCCGGGTAGGCTGCTGGAGGGCGTCGGCAACGGCGTTCGTAGATGGATGGCCGCTACTCCCGCGTTGGCAACGGCGCGGGAACACAGAACCCGGCGTATCGGTCAACCCATCCATCCACACCGCAGGGAGTATCCTTGAGCCCCCGCGGCCTCGCCCCGGGTTGAGCCCCCGAAGGGCCGGGTTGCCCCGCAACGCCGGGAGACCCGCAAAGCCGGGCATTCTTCGCGGGCAAACGAAAGCGGCGCCCGGCACATTGTGGTGCAGGACGCCGCCGAAAAGACCGGTCAGAGAATCAGGCCTAAGCCTTCCGCTTCACCCATCCCCAAACCCCGGTTGCCACAAACAGGACCAGGCCAATGACGGCCAGCCAAAGCAGGCCCTTCACGGCAAAGCCAAGAATCGAAAGAACGAGCCAGATGATAAGTAGTGTGATTATTAGTCCCATACGAACATCCTACGGGGCAAGGCTCCCGATCCGCGGACTCTAGGGTCCTGGCAGGTCCTGCCGGTCTTCGCCTCGGCAGGATGGCCACTCACGAATGGACCTCCACGCTGAACCTCCTCGCGGCAGCGCTGGAGGCTGAAGCAAATGCTTGACATCATCCCGGCGGCACCAGAGACTGCAGTGAACGTTTCAAGCAACGGTGCAGCCAACCAGAAGCTAGGAGTCAAAGTGCCGGATGAGGAAGCATACGACTACGTCATTGCCGGGGGCGGCAGCGGTGGCAGCGTCCTGGCCGGCCGGCTTAGTGAAGACCCCTCCGTGCGGGTCCTCCTGCTCGAGGCGGGCAGGTCCGACCGGCACCCGTTCATCCACGTCCCCGCGGGATTCCCGAAACTCAAGGGCGGGCCATATCAGTGGGACTACGCAAGCATTCCGCAGCGGCACAGCAACGGCCGCCGCATCCCGCTCGCCCAGGGCCGCGTGCTGGGCGGCGGCGGGTCCATCAACTCGCAGGTCTTCACCCGCGGCGTGGCCGAAGACTATGACAGTTGGGTGACGGATTTCGGCTGCGAAGGGTGGTCTGCCGATGAGGTGGGCAAGTACTTCGTGCGTTCGGAGTCGAACAGCCGGCTCTCGGCACCGCACCACGGGACCACCGGGCCGCTCGGAGTTTCTGACCTGCTGCGCCCGCACAAGCTCTCGGCGGCCTTCGTGAAGGCGGGGCAGGAATTCGGGCTGCCCTACAACAGCGACTTCAACGGTGCCGAGCAGTACGGCGTCGGCTTCTACCAGACCACCACGAAGGACGGCCGCCGCTGCAGCGCGGCAGTCGCCTATCTCAAGCCCGCCCGCAAGCGGCCCAATCTCACCATTTGCGCCAACGTGACCGTCTCCAGGGTGATCATCCGGAATGGCCGGGCCGTCGGAGTCGAGGCGATCGAAGGCGGCAGCGCGCGAACGTACAGCGCCAACCGCGAGGTGATTGTCTCTGCCGGCGCCTTCGGTTCGCCCAAGCTGCTGCAGCTGTCGGGCATCGGCGACCCGGCGGATCTTGCCGCAGCCGGCATCGACACCGTCCACGCCCTGCCCGGCGTCGGCAAAAACCTGCACGACCACTGCGATGTCGACATCGTCTACGAACTCAGGGACTACCACAGCCTGGACCGGCTTAACCAGATGCGCCCCGCGACGGTCCTGGCCGGCGTCGAGTACCTTGCTTTCCGTTCGGGACCGTTCGCTTCCACCCTGGTCGAGGCCGGGGGCTTCAGCTACGCAAACAAGGACGAGAAGAGCCCCGACCTGCAGTTCCACTTCCTGCCCGCCGCGCGGGTGGGGACCGGCGCAGCAGCCCTGCGGCCCGGATTCGGGGCCACGCTGAACTCGTACTTCCTGCGGCCCAGGAGCCGGGGAACGGTGCGTCCCGCATCCTCCGACCCGGCACAGGCGCCGCTCATTGATCCGAACTACCTCGCCGACGACTACGACCTCGAGATGGCCATCGCCGGGGTGCGGCAGAGCCGCGAGATCATGGAGCAATCATCAATGGCCGCGCTGGTTAAGGCGGAGCATATCGGCGACGGCACACGGGTGGAAACCGTCGACGAGTACGTGAAATTCGTGCGCTCCTACGGGCGGACCTCGTACCACCCGGTCGGCACCTGCGCCATGGGAACCACCGACGAGTCTGTGGTTTCGCCGCGGCTGAAGGTCCATGGGCTGGAGGGGTTGCGCGTCGTTGACTCTTCGATCATGCCCCGGCTAGTGAGCGCCAATACACAGGCACCGACCATCATGATCGCGGAAAAGGCCGTCGATATGATCCTTCAGGACGCCAGGTAGGGGCTAGTGAGCCAGTTGCTCCGCCAGCTCCCATGGCGTATCGGTGAAAACCCCGTCGGCTCCTCCTGCGCGCAGGCGTGATGCGGTGGCTTCGTCATTGACTGTGTACGCCCATACGGTCAGCCCGCTGTCCTTGAGCTTGCGCAGGTAGCCCGCGCTGACACCCTGGGACGGCCCGACATACCCGATTCCGCTTGAGCGGATCGACGCCGGATCAGGCTCGTCCCCGTCCCGCAGGAGATACAGCACCTGAAGCCCGGACCGGGCCAGGGCCCGGGCGGCGGGGAAGCTGAACGTCTGCGCAACCACTTTCTCCTGGACGCCGCGCGCCAGGATGGACTCCGCGAAGGCTGCCAGGTCGATGGTGGGGTCCTTGACCTCGGGGACCAGGACGTTGCGGCCGCCGTACAAATCCAGCATGGCTTCCCACGTCGTCGGAGTGCCCTCGGGACCACCCAGCGGGTGCCGTATGCGGGCCGCTTTCCACTGGTCCAGGGTGATGCCGGCGGGCCGGCCGGTGACGCCGGACATGGTCCGTTCGGCGGCGTCGTCGTGCAGTGGAACCAGCGTCCCGTCCTGGAGTCGCCGCAGGTCTGTTTCGATCGGGAATGCCGTTTTGCTCACGGCCTCGAAGGCCTCGGCGGAGGACTCAGGGTAGACCAGCGCCCCGCCGCGGTGCGCCACCAGGGTAAACGCCGCCGGCGGCGTCGCCACCGGGGCCCGACCTGACGACGCGGGACCTGACGACGCGGGACCTGACGACGCGGGACCTGACGACGCCGGAACTCCCGACGCCGTACCCGCCGACGCCGGAACCTCCGGCGGAGCCGCCGAGGTGCAGCCGGTACACAGCAAGACCCCCATCAGGAGTGCCCCAATCTTGAACATCGCCCCAGCGTATCCGGCTGCGCGCTGTGTGAGTCATTTCACGCGTCACCGGGGACCGGACTGAGCAGGGCCGCCGGTACACTAGATGCTGAACGTAGAAGTTCTGCCGCCGGGTCTGCGTTCGCAGCCGGTGGCTTTTCTTTGCTCGACACAGGCGCCCGGGGTGGACCGAATCCCCGCCGGCGCCGAGGTGCCGGACACCCTCCGGCGGCCGACTTCCGCATACGACGTCGTATGCAGTGGATTCTAGGAAGGTATTTCTGTGAGCCAGACGTCAGATTCTTGTCTTGATACGTGGATGGGCCGGGAGGCGCTCGCTGAGGCCATGATCCCGGTGATCGGCCGGCTGTACCGCGAGAACAATGTTGTCACCTCCATCCACGGTCGCAGCCTGATCAACAAGTCCACCATGAACATCCTTAAGGCGCACCGCTTCGCCCGCCGGATGAGCAAGGAAGAACTGCGCCTCGAGGAAACAGCTCCGCTGCTGGACGCCCTGACCAAGCTTGAGCTCGGCGCTGCTGCCATCGACATTGCCCGCCTCACCGAGAAGTACCGGGTCGAAGGAAATGGCGCCACCCTGGACCAGTTCCTCCGTGCGGAACTTGCCGAGGTTGTTGGCAAGCGCGGCGGCGACGACCGCACCAGCACCGACGTCGTCCTCTACGGCTTTGGCCGCATCGGCCGGCTCCTGGCCCGCCTCCTGATCGAGAAGGCCGGCGGCGGCCACGGACTGCGACTGCGCGCCATCGTGGTGCGCCGCGGCTCAGACAACGACCTCGCGAAGCGTGCCAGCCTGCTGCGCCGCGACTCGGTCCACGGCTCCTTCGAGGGCACCATCAAGGTGGACCTCGAGAACGACACCATCACCGCCAACGGTGTCCAGATCCAGGTCATCTACTCGGACAACCCCGCGACGGTTGACTACGCCGCCTACGGCATCCACGACGCTCTCGTCGTCGACAACACGGGACGCTGGCGCGACGCCGAGGGCCTGTCCCAGCACCTTCAGAGCAAGGGCGTTTCCCGCGTGCTGCTCACCGCGCCGGGCAAGGGCGAACTGAAGAACATCGTGCACGGCATCAACCACGGCACCATCACCGACTCGGACAGAATCGTCTCCGCGGCTTCCTGCACCACCAACGCCATCACCCCGGTGCTGAAGGCGATCAATGACCGCTACGGCGTGGTCCACGGGCACGTCGAGACGGTCCACTCCTTCACCAACGACCAGAACCTGATCGACAACTTCCACAAGGGCGACCGCCGCGGACGCTCCGCCGCGCTCAACATGGTCATCACCGAGACCGGTGCAGCCAAGGCCGTAGCGAAGGCCCTGCCGGAACTGCTGGGCAAGCTCACGGGCAGCTCCATCCGCGTCCCCACCCCTGATGTGTCCTTGGCCATCCTGAACCTGAGCCTGGAAAACGGCACCACCAAGGACCAGGTCAACGACTACCTGCGGGAAATGTCGCTGCACTCGGAACTGCGGAAGCAGGTCGACTACATCGATTCGCCCGACGTTGTCTCCACGGACTTCGTCGGCTCCCGCCGCGCCGGGATCGTCGACGGCCTGGCCACCATCTCCAACGACAAGAACCTCGTGCTCTACGTCTGGTACGACAACGAGTTCGGCTACAGCTGCCAGGTGGTCCGCGTCATGGAGGAAATGGCCGGCGTGAACCCGCCGTCATTCCCGGCCAAGGATGCCGCAGCAACCCTCGAGGCGGCCGGCCTGCCCGTCGAGGTCACGGCCTGACGGCACGTCGCTGACTTTGTTCCGACTTTCCCGGCCGGTCCTCTGGAATCGGCCGGGAAAGGGCACCACAATGGTGCAATGGAACAGAACTCTGCAGTAGAGCACGAAACCACCCTGGAACACGCGCTCGACGTCGCGCGGCGGAACGTCAAGGAAGCCAAACGGCTCCTCGACGACGCCCATGCCAAGCATGCGGCTGGTGAGGTCGACGAGGCGCGGGTCCAGCAACTTGAATCTCTGATGGCCCTCGCCAACGAAGACCTTGTGCGCGTGACGAAAGAGAACTAACGGGGCACCTGTCCTCCACACTGTGGACAACGGCCCCGGCGGCGGGCACCGGGCCTAAGCTTCGGGAGTGGAAAGAGTTCGCACCGCCCCGGAACGCCCCGGCCCCCACGGCGCGACCCGGAAAAGGCACGCCGGGGGGCATTCTGCCGGGATGAGCGCGTGACCCTCACCTGGGCCGAATACCGGCGGGCACAACGGCGGTCCCGCCAGGCGTGGGTACTGTTGACCGCCGCCGCAGTCGCGCTGGTCGCAGGACTGGGCTGGTTCTTCACCGCCGGGCAGTTTGCCGTAGTCGACGCGCCCGCCGATGGACCCCGTGAGGCGCCCGTGCTGGCAGCCGGCTGGATGAACGCCGTCCCGTCCGTCCGGCCCGTTCCACCGGGCCCGGCCGCGGGGCTGCTGGAAACGCTGCAAGTCAAAGGCCGCGCGGCCCAGGACAACTACGACCGGAGCGCCTTCGGCCAGGCCTGGCTGGACGCAGACCGCAACGGCTGCGATACCCGCAATGACATCCTCCGCCGTGACCTTCCGGACGCCGAGTTCACCGAGGGTTCCCGCTGCGTGGTGGCCGCCGGATCCTTCCGGGAACCATACACCGGCCGCCCGACCACGTTCCGACGCGGAGCCGCGAGCAGCAAGGCGGTGCAGGTGGACCATGTCGTGGCCCTGGGGGATGCCTGGCAAAAAGGGGCCCAGCAGTTGACCGCGGGGCAACGCGAACACCTCGCCAACGATCCGCTGAACCTGATCGCCGTTGACGGCCCGGCCAATCAGGACAAGGGCGCATCCGACGCCGCCACCTGGCTTCCGCCGAACAAGGCCTTCCGCTGCCACTATGTCGCCCGGCAGATCTCCGTCAAGGCAGCTTACCGGCTGTGGGTTACCCCCGCGGAGAAGGAGGCGATGATGCGGATCCTGGGTTCCTGTCCCGGGCAGCAGACGATTGCTGCGGCTGCTCAGTGAACTTCAGCCATGGACATCGTCGAATATCCGTTCGGCACTGAGCCGGAACAGCACGCGGTTGCCACGGCAGGAATCAGGGCGGCCGCCAGCCTGGCCGGGCCCGGCTTCACAAGGCCGTGCTCCCGTCCAGGGCGTGGGCGGCGAGTTCGGCTTCCAGCCGTTCGACGTCCCCGCGGTGGCAGAGTTCGGTGGCGAGTGTGGTCACCGTGGCGCTTCCGGCGGCGACGGCGGCCCGGAGCGCCTCCTCGAGGTTGCGGCCCTGGGCCAGGCGGAGCACGAAGGCGGCCAGGAAGCTGTCGCCTGCTCCAACGGTGCTGGTCACCTTCACCCGGGGCACGGCCATCCGCAGAATCCCGGATTTCGAGGCGAGCACGGCTCCTTCGCCGCCGAGCGTCAGGGCGACGTGTTCCGCGGAGCCGTCCGCGACCAGCGCCGCAGCCGCCTCGACCTGGCTTTCGTCGCCCGCCAGGGTCGTGCCAAAGTGCAGCCCCAGCTCCCGCCGGCTCGGCTTCACCAGGAAGACACCTTCGGCGAGGGCTTCGGCCAGGGCCGGTCCGGACGCGTCCACGATGCAGCGCGCATCCTGCTGCCGCGCCAGCCTGGCCACCCGGGCGTAGAAGTCCTCCGGGACGCCCGGCGGCAGGCTTCCGCTGGCCACGACATACCCACCCACGGGAATCGAATCCGCCACGAGCGCCAGGAACAAACGCCACTCGGGCTCACTCAGCTCGGGGCCCTGCAGCACGAAGCGGAACTGCTTTCCCGTCGTCGTCTCATCGACTGTGAAGTCCTGGCGGGTGCTCCCTTGGATCGGCACGGCCAGGGTGGGGACGCGTTCGGCTTCGATGAGCCGGCGGTACGCCTCGCCGGTGGGTCCCCCGGCGGTGTAGACCGCCAGGGTCCGGCCACCGAGGCGCTGGACCACCCGGGAGACGTTCACGCCGCCGCCGCCCGGGTCCAGGCGGCTGGTGCCGCAGCGCAGCTTGTGGCCGCTGATGACCTGCTCCGTTGCGGTGCTGACGTCAAGCGCGGGGTTTACGGTGAGCGTGAGGATGGGCTGCATCGCCATCGGTCGGGGGGCTTCCATGGCCCAAGCATAGGAGCATGGCGTCACCCGTGTCCCCGGCTGGACGTCCCCTTGTGCCGCAGTCGCCCGCTCCGCGAGAATGGGCGCGGCAGGATATGCGACACGATATGCGGCACGAAAGTCCGCCGCAACGAGTGGATCGGGAACCATGGCACAACGCAAGGACGGCGACGGCAGGTCCGGGTCCGGCAAGGTGAAGTCTGGCAGGAAGGGCGGGAAGGGGCGCGCGTCGGATCGGTCCGGGCGGTTGCCCCTCAGCGTCTATGAGGCCGAACTCTTCCGGCTCCAGGCCGAGCTCGTGGCCCTGCAGGAATGGGTCCGCAGCACGGGCGCGCGCGTGCTGGTGATCTTCGAGGGACGCGACGCCGCCGGCAAGGGCAGCGCGATCAAGCGGGTCACGGAGTACCTGAACCCGCGCGTTGCCCGCATTGTGGCGCTGCCGGCCCCGACGGAGCGGGAGCGCGGGGAGTGGTATTTCCAGCGCTACGTGCAGCATCTTCCCGCCGCCGGGGAGATCGTCCTGATGGACCGGTCCTGGTACAACCGGGCCGGCGTCGAACATGTGATGGGGTTCTGCACCCCGACAGAGCACAAGCGCTTCATGGCCCAGTGCCCGGTCTTTGAACGCCTGCTGGTCCAGGACGGCATCCTGCTGTTCAAATACTGGTTCTCGATCAGCCACGCCGAACAGGAACGGCGCTTCAAGTCCCGGCTGGATGATCCGATGCGGCAATGGAAACTCTCGCCGATGGACCGGGAGGCGATCCTCCGCTGGGAGGACTACTCCCGGGCCAAAGACGACATGTTTATGCAGACAGATACCGCCGAATCGCCCTGGTATGTGGTCGAGGCGGAGGACAAGCGCCGGGCGCGGATCAACCTGATCGCCCATCTGCTCTCCAGCATCGACTACACCGAAGTCCGGAGGGAGCCGGTGACCCTGCCGGAAAGGCCGAAGGCAGTGAACTACACGCGCCCGCCACGGGACCTGTTCCGTTACGTTCCGGACCATGCCTCCATCCTGCAAAAAGCGGAAGAGTAGCCTGCGGGCCAGGGAATCCTCAACCGGCCGGGTGCCGCCGGCCGTCCCGGGAAGGTAGGGTACCGGCATGGACATCATCCTGGTACCCGGATTCTGGTTGGACGCCTCTTCCTGGGAGGAGGTGACCCCTGCGCTGGTTGCGGCCGGGCATCAGGTCCACCCCCTGACGCTTCCCGGGCTGGAATCGGCCGGCGCGCCGCGGGCCGGCATCGGGCTGCGCACCCACGTCGATGCCGTCGTGGCTAAGATCGATGCCTTTGATGCCCCGGTGGTCCTGGTGGGCCATTCGGGCGGAGGAGCCATCATTCACGGCGCCGTCGACGCCCGCCCGGACCGGGTCGTCCGGGCCATCTACGTTGACAGCGGTCCGCTCGGCGACGGCGGCGTCATCAACGATGACCTCCCGGATGACGGCGACGAGATCCCGCTTCCGCCGTGGGAGTTGTTCGACGATGAAGACCTCACCGATCTTGACAGTGACCTGCGGGCGATGTTCCGGGCACGTGCCATCCCGCAGCCGAAGGGTGTGGCCCAGGACCGGCAGCGGCTCCACGACGAGCGCCGCTACGACGTCCCGGCGACCGTCATCGCCTGCGAGTTCCCCTCCGCCATGCTCATCGAAATGATCGGGGCCGGGCACCCCTACGTCGCGGAGCTTGGGCGGGTCCGCGACGTCGACTACGTGGACCTTCCCACCGGGCACTGGCCGCAGTTCACCAAGCCGGCGGAGCTGGGCGCGGCGATCCTGGCCGCCGTCGACCGGAGCGCGTGAGCTAAGGACCTTAGTGCCCGAACGGGTCCGGATCCACGCCGGGCATCCAGGTCAGCCCGGGCACGCCCCAGCCGCTCTTCTTCGCCTGCCTCATCGCCTTGCGGGCATAGCGGTCGACCAGCCGGTTGACGTAGAGCTTGCCGTCGAGGTGGTCGTACTCGTGCTGGATCACCCGGGCAAACCAGCCCGTCGCCTCGAAATCGACCGGGTTGCCGTCCCCGTCGAAGCCCTGCACCCGGGCCCACTCCGCGCGCTGGAGCGGGTACTGTCCGCCGGGGAAGGACAGGCAGCCTTCCTCGTCCTCGTCCGGATCCGGCAGCGCGCCGGAAATCTTGGAGAGGGTCAGCACCGGGTTGACGACGACGCCGGACGGCGGCGCGCCATCGTCGTTGTCGTACTTGTAGATAAACAACCGTTTGCCGACTCCCACCTGGGGCGCGGCGAGACCGACGCCGTTGGCCGCGTCGTTGGTCTCGAACATGTCGGCGATCAGCGTCCGGAGCTCGTCGTCGAAGGCTTCAACCTCGGCGGCCCTGCGGTGCAGAACGGGCTCGCCCCAGATCGTGATGGGCAGAACGGTCATATCAGGAAAGTTCCTCTGGTGCTGTGTTGAGGGGCGGGTCAGTCGGCGATGGTGCGGCCGATGACGTCGCGCATGATTTCGTTGGTGCCGCCGAAGATGGTCAGTAGCCGGGCAGCCAGGAAGGCCTGGGCCACGGGGTATTCCAGGATGTAGCCGTAGCCGCCGTGCAGCTGGAGGCACCGGTCGGTGACTGACTTGGCGCGCTCGGACGCCCACAGCTTCGCGCGGGCGGCGGAGGCGGCGTCGAGCTCCCCGGCGTTGAAGGCCCGGATGGCCTGGTCCACGTAGGTTTCGGTGACCTCGACCTCGGTGAGGATGTCGGCGAGTTCGAAACGGGTGTTCTGGAAATCGATGATCCGTTCGCCGAAGGCGTTGCGGTCCTTCGTGTAGCGGACGGTCGCCTCGTAGATGGCACGGACGACGGCGGAGCTCGCCACGGCGATCGCGAGCCGGCCCTGGGGGAGCTGCTCGGCGGCATATTGCAGGCCCTTGCCCTCGTCGCCGACGAGGTCCGCGTGCGGCACCCGGACATTGTCGAAGAACAGCTCGGCGGTGTCCGAAGCCTTCAGGCCCATCTTGTCCAGCTGCTTGCCGGTGGCGTAGCCCTCACCCTTGCGGACCATGAACAGGGAGAAGGAGTCCTGCTTGCCCCGGCCGGTGCTGCCGTCGGTGCGGGCCAGGACCAGCGAGGCGTCCCCGGAGATGCCGTTGCCGATGAAGGTCTTCTGGCCGGTGATCAGCCAGTCGTCGCCGTCGCGGACGGCCTTGGTGCGGATGCCGCGGAGGTCCGAACCCGCGCCGGGCTCGGTCCAGGCGATCGAGGTAACCGTCTCGCCGGAGACCATGCCGGGAAGCCAGCGGCCCTTGAACTCGTCGGAGCTGTAAGCCAGCAGGTGGGGGAGGACCATGTCATCGTGCAGGTGGAAAGCCAGTCCCACGGCGAGGTGGTTGCTCCTGGCGAATTCCTCGTCCAGCACGGCGCGGAAGCGGTAGTCGTCCATGCCCATGCCGCCGAACTCCTCCGGCACGGCCAGGCCCAGCAGGCCCTGCTCGCCGGCCGCTGTCCACAGGTCCCGGGACATCATGTGGTCCTGGTCCCACTGGGGGTAATGCGGCGCCACGGCCCGGGTGTTGAACTCGGTCGCCATCTCACGGAACATCTCGTGGTCTTCTTCAAAAAGCGTGCGCTTCATCGCGTTTCCTTCCGGTCACGATTCCATGGACAGACAACAAAGGCCGCACCGGATATCCGGTACGGCCTTCGTCTAAGGTCGGACAATTACTGCCGTCCTTCATGAGGGTGAGCGACGGGGGTTGAACCCGCGACCTCCTGGACCACAACCAGGCGCTCTGCCAACTGAGCTACGCCCACCATGTGCCCCGCCACGCCGTCCGGCGGACCGGCTGGCTGAAAAGGCAACGACAAATAGCTTACCTGCTCTTGAGGGGTGCTTTTGCCACTTTTCGGCATTTCGCCAAAATTTTCCTCAAACGTGGCGCAGATTACTAACGGGCAGCCCCCGGGAGTTACGCCCCCGGCGTCACGGCGGGGGCATCGGCGGTTGCCTCGGCGGGGGCCGGTTCGTCCGCCGTTCCCATAACCTTCCGGGCGATACGCTGCGCTGTGGCGCTGTCCGGCCCCGGTGCGGGGACGAACACGGCCTCGCGGTAGTAGCGCAACTCATCGATGGAATCCTGGATGTCGCCGAGGGCGCGGTGCCCGCCGAGCTTCGCGGGGGACTGGAAGTAGGCCCGCGCGTACCAGCGCCGGGAGAGTTCCTTGATGGTGCTGACATCGATGACCCGGTAGTGCAGGTGTTCCACCAGTTCGGGCATGTCGCGGACCAGGAAGACGCGGTCCGTTCCCACGGAGTTGCCGCCCAGCGGGGCTTTCTTGGGGTCCGGCACCCACTTCTTGATGTAGTCCAGGACGATTGTCTGGGCCTCCGCCATGGTCCTGCCGTGGGGGAGTTCGGCCAGGAGGCCCGAGCGGGTGTGCATGTCGCGGACGAAGTCGTTCATCTGCGCCAGGGCCGCGTCATCGGGTTTGATGACGACGTCCACGCCGTCCCCGAGGATATTGAGCTCCGAGTCCGTCACCAGCGCGGCCACCTCGATGAGGGCGTCGTTGATGGTGTCCAGGCCGGTCATTTCGCAGTCGATCCAGACGATGCGTTCATTAGATATAGGCACGCGCCCAGCCTACCGTTTCGTTGCCGCCGGGCGGTCCGGTGCTAGGATTTCGGGTACGCGGGCGTCGATATTTTTCGTCGTCGCGGCGTGCCCCGGGCCGGTTCCCACGGCCGGCTGAGGGTGCAGAAGAGCCCCACAACAGATTGGACGATCCTGAGATGACGGTGCCTGTGCCTGTGGCGGGGAAAACGGCTGCCGGCACGTCCCCGGCGGCGGCTGTTGCTGATGTGGACAATGCCCGCTCACCGCTGCTCGCCGGATTCGTCGGCTCCCTGTTTATGGCGTTCGGTTCGCTTGGCGTGGGCTGGCTTGCGCCGGTTTCCGAGCTCCGCCGCGTTCCGCTGTTCATCTGGATGCGCACCGAGGCCGTGGGCGTCGCCTTGTGCATCGTGCTGCTGGCCGTCGGCGGCATGCTCCTGGTCCGTGCCTGGCTCAGGTTGGGCCAGCGCGTGCGGGTCTGGGGAGCGGAGGCCCGCAAGGCCACACTGCAGGCGGTCGTGCTGTGGGGGCTGCCGCTGATGTTCTCCGTCCCGCTGTTCAGCCGGGACGTCTACGCCTATATCGGGCAGGGCCGCCTCATGGTGGAGGGCTTCAACCCTTACGAAAACGGCATCTCCGCGCTGTCGAACTATTTCCAGCTCGGGGCCGACAAGATGTGGACCGAGGCGCCGGTACCGTACGGCCAGCTCTTCCTTTGGATCGAGCAGTTCGTCGTCTGGTCCACCAACGTGCACCCGGAAGCCAGCATCATGCTGTTCCGTCTCGCCGCGCTGGTGGGGATCGTGCTGTGCATCATCTACGTGCCCAAGCTCGCCGAACTGCACGGCGTCAACCCGCACCGCGCCCTGTGGCTGACCGCCGCCAACCCGCTCTTCCTCACCAACTTCATCGCCAGCGTCCACAACGACGCCCTGATGATCGGCCTGGCCCTGGCCGGGCTGTACTACTGTGCCACCCGGCGGGTCATCCTCGGCCTGGTCCTGGTGACGCTGTCCATCTCGGTCAAGCCCATCACGATTGTCTTCCTGCCCTTCATCGGCCTGCTCTGGGCGGGAAAGAACGCCAGCTGGCCGCGGAAGTTTGTTTTCTGGGCCCTCACTGCCGGCATCAGCGTGGGCCTGCTGTACGCCATGAGTTTGGTCAACGGCTTCGGTTTCGGCTGGATCAACGGGCTCTCCGCCCCGGGCAGCATCTGGATCTGGTACGCCCCGGTCGGGCTGCTGGGCCTGATGGTCGCGTCGATTTTCAACGCTTTCGGGCTCGACGGCTGGGGGCTGGCCAAGTGGGTATACGACGCCGGGAAGCTGCTGGCCCTCGGCATCATTGCCTGGCAGATCTTCCGCGGCGACTATGACCGGCTGATCCGCCGCCTGACGCTCGCGTTCGCCGCCGTCGTCGTCCTGGCCCCGATGATCCAGTCCTGGTACGTCGTCTGGCTTATTCCGCTTTTCGCGGTCACCGGCATCCGTGACGACTGGCAGGTCAAAGCCCTGTACTTCATCGTCTCCTTCTTTATGGTGTACGCGATCTCGGACCAGCTCGAAGTCTTCCCCTACCTGCAGACCGCTGATCTGGGCCTGGCGCTGGCCCTCGCCCGCAACGCCGCCGCGATCATCGCCCTGCTCTTCGCCCTCTATCTGATCTTCCTCGACCCCAAGACCAAGCTGCTCTTCAGCAAGGCCGAGGAACCGGTCACCACCCGCCCGGTCATCTGATTTTCCGCAGGGCTTCCCGGCGGGAGAGCGGGCTCAGCGCCTCGCCGTGCCGTCCCGCGAAGTCGCGGACCCAGTCCGGGTCCGTTGCGGAATAGTCACGCAGGGCCCAGCCGATCGCCTTCCGGATAAAGAACTCGCGATCGGCCAGGTTGGGTTCGATGACGGCGGCGAGCAGGGCAGGGTCCGTCGCGGAGTTGGCGCCCAGCTGTGCCGTGATGGCCGCCCTCCGGATCCAGAAATCCGCGTCCGTGCTCCAGCGGCGGAGCACGATGGACATGTCCTCCCGGTGGCTCTGCAGCAGCCCGCAGAGCCGGTGCGAGACCCCGTCCACCAGATCCCACCAGGCGCCGCTGCGGATGATTTCCTCATACAGCGGCAGCATGCCCATCTCACCGGCGGCCAGCCCCAGGCCGGTGAGGTCGATGGCGGCGTAGCGTTCCTCCCGCCAGCTGGCGCCCCGCCACAGCCCCAGCACGGTGCACTGCAATTCGGGGAGCGAACCGGGAGGCAGTTCCTTCGCAGCGGCCCTGACGATCCGCCGCACCAACGGAACCCGCACGCCCAGCGAGGGCATCTCCGACTTCAGGTAGGCCTGCGCCCCCGCGGCCCGGGCCGGATCGGCGGCAGCCCGCAGCCCCGAACGGATCGCGGACATGAGTTCAACGTTGGCCATGGGGCAACTTTAGCCATGCCCCGGCTGGCCCTAGAGTTGAAGGCATGTCGATGATCAAGAGCCCAGCCGAGATAGCCCTGATGCGCGAAGCCGGCAGGGTGGTGGCGAACACGCTGGAGCGCGTCCGGGCTGCCGCCGCCGTCGGCGTGTCCCTGAAGGAACTGGACGGGCTGGCCGCTGCGACGATTGCCGACGCCGGGGCGACGCCGGCGTTCCTGAACTACAAACCTCGGTGGGCTTCGGTGCCGTTCGCCGGGGTGATCTGCACGTCCGTGAACGACGCCGTGGTGCACGGCATCCCCAACGGCTACCGGCTTCGGGACGGTGACCTGCTCAGTGTGGACTGCGGCGCGTTCCTTGACGGGTGGTGCGGCGACGCGGCGATCAGCTTCATCGTGGGAACCGCCGACCCCGTGGACCAGGCACTGATCGATGCCACCGACGCAGCCCTGGCCCGCGGCATCGAGGCCGCCCGGATCGGGAACAAGATGGGGGACCTCGGCTACGCGATCGGCGGGGTATCCCGCCGCGCGGGCTACGGCCTGCTCGCCGACCACGGCGGCCACGGCATCGGCACGACCATGCATGCCGAACCGCATGTCCCCAACGACGGCCGGCCCGGCCGCGGCATCAAGCTGACCGAGGGGCTGGTCATCGCAATCGAGCCGATGCTGATCCTGGGCGGCAAGGACGACTACTTCCACGACGACGATGAATGGACCCTCCGCTCGGCCAACCGCCGCCGCGCGGCCCACAGCGAGCACACCGTGGCCATCACCAAGGACGGCCCGGTCATCCTGACGCTCCCCTAGCGTCCGTTGGCACTTAGGGCTTTAGGGCTCTTGGACGGCGCCGGGCCGGGGCAGAGCCAGGCGGACGACGGCACGTCCCGGCACTGCGTCATTCACTACGTCAAAGCCGGCTGCCCGGAAGAGACCCAAGGTGCCGTGGTACAG
>NZ_MQTS01000217.1:0-1092 GCF_020532825.1 Arthrobacter sp. SO3 | reverse complement strand
GCCTTGGGCCGTTGTGAGGGATCCACAGGGCGGGGTTCGACGGCGCACCAGCCCACGGGATTCCCGCCGCGAAAGGCCAGCACTCCCGGAGCCGGGGTGCCGCCGTCGAACTTGTCCCGCAACCGGATTTTCCGCTGCTCCGGGGTCGACGCTGACCACCGTGTTCCGGTCAGGGCGAAGAACCGGCACCAGCAGCGCGACGGCTCACCGCGGACGCCGAAGAGACGCTCGACGTCGGGCCAGTCCGCCGCGGCAGTGGTCACGGCTGGCTGCCGGCCGGGTTCCGCGTCGCTCATGGTCAGCGCCCGGGGGCCTCAGCGCGTGCGGGTACCGTTGCCGGGCTGACGGCTGATCCGCTGGCGATGGGCTGCGAGCCTCAGCTGGATGATGCGGGCGGCGCCGGCAATGGCGACCAGCACACCGCCGCCGACTGCTGCGATGAACAGGGCAATGCCGAGCGGGACTGACCCTTCGAGGCCAAAGAACTTTACCTGCACATATTCCTGGTTCTGCAGGATGAATGCGATCAGCAGGATCAGCACCACCAGCGCGCAGGCAACCGCGGCCCAGACCATTCCCGCACGGGTGACCTGCCGCGTTTCCGGGGCAGGAACCGGCGTTTCCGGCTCCGCTGCCCGGGGACTTTCCCCAGCCGGGGCTGCTGTTGCGGACGCCGGAGCGCCGGAAACCAGATCAGTGCTGCCTGCAGGGGCCTCGGTGCTGTAGCCCTCCCCGGCGTACCCGGACGGGCCGTCAGCCGCTGCCGGGTACTGGGCGGGCACAGCATCGTTGGAACCGTTGGGATCGAATCCGCGGGGTGTCTGGGTCATAGCGGCGTTACCTTTCGCTTGCGGGCAGGGCGCGCAGGCTTTCCCTGGATGTCCTGCCTGTCCACTCAATACTAAGTGTGCTGATGGCAGACGGGGGTATTCGGGAGAGGGCGCGTTGCAACAAGGTGCGGGCCGCGGATGCGGCCCTGATTGGGGGGGCGGTCCAGGCGGACCGCACTATGCCGATGATATGGCCAGGCTGTCCGTGAAGAGCGCTGACGGGCGGGCGGCGGTACCGGAATCCCCGGGGAGGCTCCGGGGA
>NZ_MQTS01000216.1 GCF_020532825.1 Arthrobacter sp. SO3 | reverse complement strand
GCTGGAATGGCCTGGAAACGTGCCGCGGTGGCCTGATTCTTAGCGCTGAAATGGCCGACTTAAAGTTGACGGAACACACCATCGGCGCCACCACCGTCCGCCTGCTCAGCAACAACCCGGACAAGGCCGCCCAGCTTACCGCCCACGGCATCGATGTCACCGAACAACTCCCCACCGGGGTGCACTTGTCCCCGGCCAACCGCAGCTACCTGACGGCAAAACGCGATCACACCGGCCATACCCTCGACCTGCCGGCCGACGCCGGCCCATGGCCGGAGGCCCGCCCGGCCAGGACTAGCGGGGCGGCCGCCACGAATATTGGGCCGGCCGCCACTGTGCCCACTCACGACGACATGCTCGGCCGCATCGACGGACTCATACCCCGGTTGAGGGAACGGGCAGAGGAAGCGGAGCGCCTTCGCCACATCCCGGAGTCCACGATGGAGGACCTCAAGGACGCCGGAATCTTTCATCTGCTTTCTCCCAAGGCAGTCGGGGGATTTGGACTGGGTGTCGGGACGTACGCCCAGGCCGTCCGCCGTCTGGCCCGCGGCTGTGCCTCCACAGCGTGGACCGCCGGTCATCTGATCGAGCATGTCTGGATGCTGGCGCGGTGGCCGCGGGAGGTCCAGGACGAAGTCTTCGCGAAAGGACCCGCTCCGTTGGCGGCTGCCACCGGGGCGCCGGCCGGCGTTGCCGAGAAGGTCCCGGGCGGCTACGCGGTATCGGGCTTGTGGAGTTTCGCGTCCGGGGTGATGCACTCCGGGTGGGTTCTGTTGGCAGCCCAGCACGACAACACGCGCTTGCAGTGCCTCGTCCCGATCTCCGACGTCGAATTGCTGGATGTGTGTGGCACACGGCCGGGCTGAGGGGCACGGGCAGCAATGACGTCCGGGCCGTGCGGCTGTTCGTTCCAGAGTACCGAACCCTGGACTGGGCGCTTCTGGGGGCGGCGGATAACCCGGGCAGCCGGATTCATCCGGATCCAATCATCCACATGCCCATGGCCACCCTGCTGAACGTGGTGGCACCCGCCGCGAGCCTGGGTGCCGCCGAGCACGCCGTCGAACTGTTCCGCGAGCGGATGCTGGTGCGCAAGGTCAAGAACACCGTCGGCGGAAGTGCCCACCGGCTGTCACATCCGCTTCAGCGGATCCAACGCGACGTCAACGTCCTGGTCAATCACCCGACCCTGACCTTGGATCCGATCCTGGAGCAGGCGGGCCGGGGTCTTCTGGGCCTCGGCTTCACTGTCGCTGCGTTCTAACTGAAGCTCTTTGGCGGCGATGTCCCAGTCATGGCTCGATCACACCGCGGTGCCAGCAGGTCGGAGCCTCACGCTTCGGGCCAGTTCGGGGCGTCGTCGACACCGCATCCCTGACGGCTGCACTGCCGGGCGCTCACGCGCCAGTCGGGCTGGTTGGAATCCGGCGAACGCGCGTCTTTCCAGATCGGTATGACCCTCGAGCCGCACTTTCGGCAAGCCGGCTCGACATGGGCGCGGCGTTGCGCTTTGTTCATGATTCCCCCCAAAGAAACTCCCCCGAATATAGCCAAATATCTAACGAATGTACAAAAGGAGCCGGTCCGGGCGTTGGGCGTGAAGCGCCCCGGCGTCCGCCCTGGCGCATGTCGTACCCGGAGGAATATCTGGCGGGAGGGAATACGGAAGCGATTCTGTATGTTGAACACCTATCCGAGCAGAAATTCGAAGAAGAGAGAATCACCTCAGTGGCAACCGATTACGATGAAGTACGTTCCGACGTCAAGGAATCGCAGGACAGGTCCCTGGAGGCGTTGCAGTCTGCCAATGCTCCCGACGCCCGCAGCGTGGTGAGCGAGCTGGACGAGGCGGATTCACTGGACGGCTCGATCACCCCGGGCGGAGAATTCGTTGCCGAGGAACTGGTCGTCCAGGTGATCCCGCAGGCGGAAGACGAATTTACCTGCTACTCCTGTTTCCTGGTGCGCCACCGCTCCCAAATCGCGCGTGAAAAGAACGGCCACGCGTACTGCATTGACTGCGAGGGATAAACCGAGGCTGCGAGCGGGGGCTGGCAATCCGCCGCTGAGGTAGTGGCACCAAACTATGTGAAGGAAACGCTGCGGGCACTACAATCGGCGCATGACCGTGCTGGAGTGGCTGCTGGATTCTGATCCCTCCGTCCGCTGGCAGGCGCTGCGGGATCTGGCCGGCGCTCCGGCCGGCGTCGTGGCTGCCGAGCGTGCGCGGGTTGCCACCGAGGGGTGGGGGGCCCGGTTGCTGGCGCTGCGCGGGGAGGATGGCCAATGG
>NZ_MQTS01000215.1 GCF_020532825.1 Arthrobacter sp. SO3 | reverse complement strand
AGGTAGGTGTCCTTGCTTCGGGACGCGGACAGGGCCGCGGTGCCGAGGGCGGCTTTGAGGTATTTGTTGCCGGGCAGGATGTGCGCGGATTTGATCCGGCCGGCTGATTCGTTGGAGCCGGGACAGACCCCGGTCCAGGACGCGAGACGGCCGGGGGTTTCGAATCGGGACATGTCGGCCCCGGTTTCGGCGATGATCACGTCGGCGACTTTGAGTGAGACTCCGGGGATGGTGGCCAGGAATTCCCTGGCGGCACGAAAGGGTGTCATCGCCTCCTCGATCCGTTCGGTGAGCGCGTCGATGATGCGGGACTGGGCATCGATCTGGTCCAGGTGCAGCCGGGCCATAAACGCGTGGTGGGCCTTGAACCGGCCGGTCAGCGCGTCGACGAGCTCGGGGATTTTGGAGCGCAGGGTTCC
>NZ_MQTS01000214.1 GCF_020532825.1 Arthrobacter sp. SO3 | reverse complement strand
AGATGTGTATAAGAGACAGCATTAGTGGGGTGTGGGTTTATGTTCTTTGCGCTTCCCTGTGGATACGCACATGAGTTGTTGCCTGTGGGGCTCGCTGATTAGCAGTGTTGGGTGTAGCCCATAACCCCGTGGGTCGGCCTCACCTATTGCTTCCCCCTCACCTATTCGTGCTAACAGGTGTTCCCATGTGATGGCAGTGTAGTTCCGCCTGTGTAGTGGGTATCTTTTGTAATTGGGTTCCCTGCATGCGTGCGGGGTGTGGGCTGGGTTTTACATAGGGGATTGTTGCTGCGCGGCTAGCACGACTCTTAGTTGTGTGGGTTGTTCACTGCGAGTGTCGGCCGTGCGGTTACCCGTGTCGTTCATTGCTGGGGGGGGGGTTCTCACTGTGGGGACGGCGAGGGATGCGGGTATTTGTCATCAGTGCTTTCGCGGTGTGTGGTCCCGTCCACACGCACGGATTAGGTTGCCTACCTAATAACCGACACAGGGGATTGGCTCCCCATATGTATCCCCTGTTCTCATATAAGTGGGGGAGTGGCCCCCTTAGGACCCTTCCCCATGGTTATTTGTTGGCGAATCGTTGGCTGATTAGAAGTATTTTTAGAAAGATTGTTGGGGCAAGTTCCTTGATTTCTAGAGGATTTAGAAGGTATTGATTGTTTGCTTTGAAAGTTTTTTGAAAAAAGATTGTTGAATTCTATTGTTTTGCTCAATTTATCTGCTATTGTTTTTTATCGGGGGACAGGAACAACAGCCCAGTCCGAACGAAAGATGTTTCACTGAAAGTTGCTTTTGCTCCTTCTACCTCGTACAGCGAGAGTTGGAACGTACTGAACATTGAGAATTCAATAGCGAATCGCACCGTATCGCCAGATGACGACCGAACAGCGCCCCCGTAAGTATTGGGCCGCTGCGTCTAGGAAAGATGGGGACTCATGGGTTCCCTGCCACTTTGGGATCCCTGAACGTCTGATGATATGAACTGCCTCCACCATGGGGCTACTACTACAAGAAAGAAACCACAATCCGTGTTGGCTCTTTTTACTGATGCTGCTGATGACTATGTTTGCCGCTGGGTTCTGCGCCCCTGACAGGCCAGCAACCGGTCAGCAGTATCGGTATGGATAGCCAAACTGACTTATCCAACAAGGGGACAGGGTTAGCATCCGCTGACTTTCCCCACCACGCATGAACCTACCCTGATGGCATCCGGTCATCAGAAAGGAACTGCCAATCAAATAAAACAAACATACATAAAAAGGAAACACGCGCCATGAACACGAACACCAACGACTTCGACATCACTGACCTGACGGCCCTGAATGCTATGGCAGCCCAAGACACGGTTAGCCTGACCCGGGAACAGGCTACGACGCTGACGAAAGCCATCAAGGAGAATCTGAATACACTGCCTACCTTCATCATGCTGTGCTTAAAAGGCAAAGCGTATAAGGCAATGAAATACACGAGCGTTTCTGAATGGGCTCAGGCGGAGTTTGGTTTGAGTCGTTCACGCATCTACCAGTTGAACATCGTGGCTACTGCTGAGCACGCCATGCGTAACCAGTTCAACCTGTCCGCTGGCTTCACTCTTGCCGAAGGCCAGTTCCGTCCTCTGGGTGGTGACCTTGGAGCGGTTCTGAATACTATTGCCGCTGACCTTGCCGCCTGCGATATTGCGGACACCGAGAGCGCCCGTGAGTCTGTTGTCCATGACAGCATTTCCAAGATGATTCGGGCTCTGGAACAAAAGGAACGAGACGCCAAGGCTGCGGCCCGTGCGAAGGCTGCCCCGGTTCCTGCTGCTATCACTGACATCGTCCCGACGGCTGAGACGGCTTCGGCTGACAATGTTGTTTCCTTCACCCCGCGCTCCGAGAACGCCAAGCACATAGGGGCGGTTCCCATGTCCTACGAACTGGCGCTGGTGAAGGCTAAGGACACCGGCCATGTGCTCAGGGCTCCTGACATGGTCACATATTCGGTGTGATGTCAGTGGCGGTTTTTGATGCCGAACTGCAGTACCAGGCTGGT
>NZ_MQTS01000213.1 GCF_020532825.1 Arthrobacter sp. SO3 | reverse complement strand
GGCTCCGGTTCTGGCTTCGGCTGAGGGGGCCGCAGTCGAGGTTGCCGAGGGGGAGGGGGACGAGGTGGTTGCTGAGGCGGCGCTGACGCCCATGGCGGCGATGGCGCCGGCGGTCAGGACTGCTGCTGCTCCCCCGCCGAGACGGGTCTTCAATGAGGGGGTTGTCGGCATTGGTACCTGTTTCCTTCCGCTTTCGAATCTTACGGACTGAGTCACGTCTCCAGCCCGAAGTGCAATTTCACTGTAAGCGTCGACGCTGGGCGGAACCTGAATATCGTCGGCCTGGAAAAGGCCCGGCTCCTTTTAGGGTGGCCCTTCCCAGTGGGGTAGTCGTCCTTGGGTTTTCGCCTCCGCGTCCAAGCCTGCCGGTGGCAATGAACCCATAGATCCCCAGTGCGACGACGCCCAGGCCGGCCCACCACCAACCGCGGGACCGGATCCATGGGCGAGGCGCGGTAGACAAGCAGCAGGATCAGGCGGACTCGGATTCCGCGTTGAAGGGTCCGGTCTGAGGTCAGCCGGCGCAGCAGCGTCAGACGGTCTGGCAGCAGCCGCAGGGCCTCCTTCATGCCCACCGTTTCCGGGTGCCGTCGCGCGTGTAGGGCCAGTGAGACAAGCAGCCCGTCGTAGACCAGGACAATGCCGCCGAATATTGTGATCGCAGAGTCCCAGAGGTTCATGCCGCAGCTTGCTTGGGGAGTGCTTGAACGCGTGGACCGCCTCCTGTATGGCGTAGTAAACGAGCGCTGGCCCCGCCAGCGGACACGCAAGTCTCAAGTACAGGGTCGTTGCCACTGCGAGGCCTCCAGGAGCACCGGCCTGTAAGGAACGTGAGCGCGGTAATCGCCCGCCGGATATCTGTTAGTCCGTAGTGAGCGTCTGAAGGGGGCTGCCCGGTCCTGCATCGGTCTGCCGATTAGATCATGAATGGATTGAAGGGAGGTGACTTCGTGATGGAGAGTCTAGAGGCTGAGCATGCTGTGCGGCGTGCTCAGGAGCGGGGCAACGAGCGCGGGCAGGACCCGGTTGCAGCCGCCGTTGAACTTCTCCAGCAGGATCAAGTTTGGTGCGGCAGTTTGTGCGGTCTTGGTGGGGAGATTTGGGGGTGTGGACAGTGTCCACACTTTGGGTTTCGGACTGGGCCGTACCGGTGCCGGACTGGGCCGGATTCCGGATGTTTCGGCGGGAGCCCAGTGTTTGCAAGGGTTGGAACCCGGTTCGAGTCCCACCTCGGGCACGTGTTTTCCCTGTTCAGCGGGGTTTTTGGTGCTTTTTTCGTGTGCACATTGTGCACACTCTTTCCTCTGATCTGATGCTCCGGGTGTGAGCTGCTGCGGAGATTTCGGACAGCGGATTGAATGGATTCTTCTACGCTGCCAAGGCTGGCTGTTGATAACCATAGT
>NZ_MQTS01000212.1 GCF_020532825.1 Arthrobacter sp. SO3 | reverse complement strand
CGGGCCCCTGCTTGCCGTCCATGGAATCAGACTATCGGGCACCTGCGACATTAAAAGCGGCCGCGGAACATGCGAAAGAACAGCCCAATCCGGTGCCCTACGGACCAGACCGCGGCCTTCGGTGACGTGCAGGGTCTGTCCATTGGTGTTGCGGTGCCAGGCGGTGTGCGCCCCGGGTGCCGTTCCGGCCAAACAGAAGCTCCTGCGGGTACCAGCCACGCAGGGAGCAGGCAACGTCCGGGTGGGCCGACGCAGCCATCAATGGCCCAGCCGACGCCGTCGTCCGCGTTGGGGGGGCGCACTCCGGGCCACCACTGCGCGATTTCGCTACCCTTCCGGGCTGGCGACGCGCGGACGATCTGGCGCTGCCGTATACCCGCAGCGCCGTCCCGTTCCCGCGTCATGGGACTAACGGCGGAGCAGAGACTTGAGCGGGCGGGTCAGCCGTTCTGCAGATCGGAGTGGTGGGCGGCCACCACGTTGGGGTGGGCCCGCAGCCGGTAGCGAAGGGCGTTGTCCCCATAGGTTTCAAGAATTGGGCTGTTCGTCGGATCAACCGACAGGCCTCGGGCCCTGGACTGGAACTCCGGGCTCACCGCGAGCTGCGGCATGGTCGCGTCCAGCGCCGGATTGTAGAAGAACGGAAGGGAAACGCGGTCGGTGCCGCGCAGGGGTGATATCACGCGGTGCAGCGTCGCCTTGAGATAGCCGTTGGTGGCTAGTTCGAGCATCTCCCCGATGTTGACGACAAATGTCCCGGGCACCTGGGGGGCGTCGATCCACTGCCCCTGGTACTCAACCTGCAAGCCGCCCTTTCCGGGCTCCACCAGCAGCAGGGTCAGGACCCCGCCGTCGCGGTGGGAACCCACGCCCTGCTTCGGCTCCGGGTTGGACTCCCCCGGGTACCGCACAATCTTGAGCAGGGGGAACGCCCGGGCCGCGAAAGCCTGGTCAAAAGTGTCTTCAGGTGCGCCCAGGGAGACCGCAAGGGCACGCAGGAGGCTCAGCGAGATGGCACTCAGGCGCTCGGTCCATTCCAGGACGATGTCCCGCATTTCGGGGAGGGCGTCCGGCCACAAATTGGGCCCTTCGAGGCGCCAGTAGTCAGCGACGCCGGGTCCCGGTTCCACGGCAGCACGTTCGACGCCGATATCGATCTGTTCCCGCCAGTCGACCGCACCATCCGTGAGTTCGCCGCCGACCCTCGTGTATCCCCGGAACTGCGGGCTGTGGACATTCTCGACCGCAAGCTTCTGCATCTCGGGCAACTCGAAGAAGCGTCGGGACACGCCGAGGATGGCATCCGTCAACTCCTGCGGGATCCCGTGCCCGGCCAGGTAAAGGAAGCCGACCTCGTGCATGGCGTCGCGCAGTTCGTCACGGAACCGCGAGGCCTCCTCCGGTCCAGCGCTCAAACGGGAGAAGTCCAGGACGGGCAATGTTTCGAGGGGCACCTGAATAGTCCTTTTCGATGAACTTGGCAAGTTGCGGACGCTACTTTCTTCAATGTTACGGACAGGGGTGCGCCGCGGACATGCACATGTCGAAATAAGTCGTTCGGGCACTCGCCGCCGTGGCGGCCTCGCCATACGGCGCGGCCTTGTCTGGTCGCGGACTTCGGAGGAGGATATCCGCACACTCCAGGAGGCCCTTCATGACAAAACTTGGCAAGTACGAAAAGTACCTGATCGAGGAATTCTTCGACGATTACCGCGCCGGCGCCATGAGCCAGGGCACGTTTACGCGCCGGGTGGCATTCATCACCGGCAGCATGGCCGCAGCGTCGGCAGCGATGCTCCTGGTGGGTTGCACGCCGGACGAGGTTCCGCGCGGCACCGACCCCATGCCGACCCCCAGCCCCTCGCCGTCCGGCCCGGGCACGGGCACTGGCAACGCGCCGGGCCCTGCGACCGGCACCGCCGCCCTCCGCCCGGTGCCCGGCGCCAAAAGCCCGCTCTCCGTTCCTGAGGGTGAGCCGGGTCTGGTGACAGAAACGGTGCGTTTCCCAGCCGACGGAACCGACATCAGCGCCTACCTTGCCCGGCCCGCGTCCGGTGCCGCTGGGCCGGCGGTACTGATCTGCCACGAGAACCGCGGACTGACCGCCCACATTGAGGATGTGGCACGCCGGTTCGCCAAAGCGGGCTACGCGGCCCTGGCCCTTGACCTGCTCAGCAGGGAAGGTGGCACGGCGACGATGGATCGCGACGCCGTTCCCGGAGCCTTGACAGCGGCAGGTGCCCAACGGCACGTCTCCGATTTTGCAGCAGCCTTCGATTGCCTTCAGTCAAAGGACTTCGTCGCCGAGGGCCGGATCGCCATGAACGGGTACTGCTTCGGCGGAGGCATCACCTGGCAGGCGGCCACGGAACTGCCCGGGTTGAAGGCGACTGCAGCGTTTTACGGACCGTCCCCCGATCTGGAGAAAGTTCCGGCAATCAAACCGGCGGTCTTCGGCGTCTACGCCGAGCTCGATCAGCGGATCACCGGGGCACTCCCGGCGCTGCGGGAAGCCCTGGCCGCCACAAACGTCCGCCACCAGCTCACGGTGTATCCCGGCGTCGACCATGCATTCCACAATGACACCGGGGACCGCTACGTTGAGGCGCAGGCCACGGCGGCCTGGAACGACACGCTGGCCTGGTTCGCCAGGTACGTCTGAGCACGCTGTTGCACAGCTTTTACCCAGGGTTTACGTGCCGTGCCTTGTGGGCCCCGGGAGCCTGCAACAGACTGGTTAGCACCAGATGAATTGATCTTTTGTGATCGTTCGGGAAGGGCAGCGGGGCACGAACGCAGTGGTGCGTTCCGGCCTGATCCGCGGTATTGACGCCGAGGGGCAGGTTCCCAAGACCGGGAGGATTGTTATGGCGGGCAAGTTTGAACTGTTCCTTGACCGGGAGGCGAATTTCCGGTTCCGGCTCAAGGCACCCGACGGAACCGTGATGGCGGAGTCGGCTGCGTTCAGCGACAAGTCCGCTGCCGTAGCCGGCATCGCCGCGGTGCGGGAGTGTGCGGGCATGGGGCTGGTCTCTGACCTATGCTCCGAGGGAGGCACGCAGGGCAGCGTTCCCGAACCCGAACATTCCGGCGACGCGCCTCAGGCGCGCCACGACTGGCATAAACGGGCTGACGGGTTCCACACCCGCGCCAGGACAATCCGTCGGTCAGCGATGGCGCCCAGATGGACGGGCGCGGCGTAGGACTCCCGGGATGACCGTGGTCATGGGCCCGGAGTCAGGATTAAGGAGTCTCGCCGTCGGCGTACCACCGCAGGACCCGCAGCGCCCGCAGTGTGTTCCAGCGGCCGGGCCTGCCGTCGCCATCCTCGAGGTCGAAGTGGGTCGCCCCTGGGTGGGTGTTTTCCAGCAGCCAGGTGCCGTCGGGCTGTCGCTTCGATCGAAGCAGACCGACAGCCTCGGCAATTCGCGGGTCGGGAGCATCCCCGGTGGACCGAAAGTACTCCAGGGCGCGGAGAACGTCGTAGTGCCAGCGGGTCGGATAGGCGAACTCCAGCCAGGCCGGGTCAATGACTTCACCTGTGCTTTTGCGTCGGAACAGCCTCCGCTCGAGGAGGTACTCCCCGCCGCGTCGCCGCGCGTCGATGGATTCCGCTGAACCACCGGTTGCCTGCTCATGCGCGAGGAGCCCTTCAAGAACATTGATCGTTGTCGCGGCCGACGAAACCACTGCACCGGACTCCGCCCAGCAATTCCAGCCGCCGTCGTCGAGCTGTTCACTGATTAGCCGGGCCACCACGCCGTCGACGTTCTGGCCAAAGTAGGCTCCCAGCCCCACCGCCATGCCGTTGATGCAGGGTTCGACCTCGCCGTCGAAAAAGGGCTGGCCGCCCTCTTCCCAACGGCAGTTGTCCCTTACGAGTGCCACTGTCCGGCGCATCCGGTCATCTGCAGGGTTGACGCCGAAGTCACGCAACTGCAGCAGGGTGTAGGTGGTGGCGGTCCAGGGCTGGCTTCCGCTATCGGGTGCTTCGGTGCCGCCTGACCCACTTTGGCCGTCCGGAGCACCGGCTCCATCAGGAGGTCCGACGTCGGGATGGCCGCCTTGCGCGGGGAAATAGGCGCCCCCGGCCCATTGGCCATCCTCCCCGCGCAGCGCCAGCAACCGGGCCCCCCACC
>NZ_MQTS01000211.1 GCF_020532825.1 Arthrobacter sp. SO3 | reverse complement strand
TGGCCTCGATCCCGGCGCTGACCGGGGTATCGACCGCGGTGAAGCTCGATGCGTCGTTCGCGAAGGCCTTGGAGACCCTGAAGCTGACCCCCGGCACCGTCGGCACGGCCGAACTCACCGATGGTTCGCTGATCTTCCCGATCACCGGCGGCAAGGTCGATTACTACGACCCGGCCAAGGACTACCGCCCGTACGTCCAGGGCCTGATCAGCCACGCTGATTCCGGGTTCTCCCTCACCTCCGGGGACACGAAGGTCGACCTGACCAACTTCACCATCGACCCGGGCACCTCCAAGCTCTATGGTGATGTCGCGGTCAACGGCAAGACCGCCGTCAAGCAGGCCTACATCTTCAACCTCGACGGCTCCACCCTCAAGCCCCTGGCCAAGTCCGGTGACACCGCGGTCCTGGAAGGCACCCGCGTGCTGATCTCCGACACCGCCGCCGGCCTGCTGAACAAAACCTTCAACACCGACGCCGTGAAAGCCGACATGCTCGTCGGCATCGCCAAAATCACCGTCAACACCAAGTAACACACACCAGAAATA
>NZ_MQTS01000210.1 GCF_020532825.1 Arthrobacter sp. SO3 | reverse complement strand
GGACACCCCCGCGGAGCGACTCCGTGGTTTACTGACAACCAATTGACCCTCGGGTGTTGCATCGATCCCTTGAATCCGCCGGTCCAGGGTCGCCCATTCGCCACAAATGGTCGCTATGAGGAGCCATTTAGCGGCCACTTGTGGCAAATGCTCGACGTGAATGAGGAGCTTTCGCGGCCACTTGTGGCAAATCCTCGTTAGGAGGAGCTTCTTAGCGGCCACTTGTGGCAAATGGTCGACGTGAATGAGGGGCGGATTCAAGGGATCGATGCAACACCCGAGGGTCAATTGGTTGTCAGTAAACCACGGAGTCGCTCCGCGGGGGTGT
>NZ_MQTS01000021.1 GCF_020532825.1 Arthrobacter sp. SO3 | reverse complement strand
AGCGCCCGGGCCGCTACCACCTCGTCAGAACTGCGCTACCAGGTGTTTGGACTCGCGCTACCATCAAGCGCTACTCGCCAGAAGCGGCCGCGGCACGCCGGGGAGGGAATTTCGCCTCCCGTGCGCCACATATGGCGATCAGGCTGGAGAAGCATCGATGCCGCTAAAGTATTGAATCGACAAATTTTGGCCCCGTGCTTACGACTGGATCCGACTCCACTGCAGCTGGGCATCGGGCGTCCGTTTACGAATGAGCCTCAAGCGTCGGGTTGAAATGTGCCCTGGGTGCTGTGTTCTACGGTGGCGAGGTTGCAGTCACCCCGCCGCTCGGACGTGTCCAGCCGCCCGTCGGAGGTTGTGCACTAGCGGCTGTTGTTTCACGTGAAACACTGCCTTTGCTTCGTACATGCGGGGGAAGGGGAACTCCACCGCCTCTGCAGCGGAAGCATCGCTCGTCCCATCGAATTGCCAGCAGCTGCTCACCGTATGCGAACCCTGCGGTCCGGCCTTGATTGCGATCGAACCAGCCCCAGTGCAGGCTGCTACCTCACGTCCACAGCGGACCAAATCGGAGTGGGGTTCACCGTGCGCAACCAATGGACTGGTTGATCCCCTCCAGCCGCATTCAAGCCGGCGGAGAAATGGACCAACAGCGGAAGGATTCCTCTCAATGTACCGGAGGAAATCCGTTGCTTCCCAACACCCGGACTTCAGGAACAGGGAAGAGGACTCCCGGCCGGTGCTCTCCCAAAGCACCGGCCGGAAACCGGCAGGCATTTGCTGAAATGCGGGAGACCGCAACAGGGTGTCTTTTGAACAGTGAAAGGAGGTTACAAGTTCCTGGAATCTGGAGCTGGGTGCGCAGAACAACCCGGACTACGGCCCCCGGTGGACAGATACCGCTGCAGACTATGCAGAGAGTAAAACCGCTTCGATGCCGGTACCGCTTCGCCCGCCATCCGCACCGCCTGACAAAACCAGCCCCAACCACAAAAATAGGGGCCCGTTTCACGTGAAACGGGCCCCTTCGAGAGTGCAGTGCCTGGCCTAGCTGGATGCCCCCGGCGACAGCACATCCATGATGCGGTTAAGGTCCTCAACGCTCGCGAATTCGATGCTTACACGTCCCTTGCGTGCACCGAGAGAAATCTTCACGTTGGTATCAAGCCGATCCGAGAGCGAGGATGCCAGATAGTCCAGGCGTTCGTGTCGGGCCCCGGGCCGCGGAATATTGTTCTTCGGCGTAGCAGCAGGGTTCTGATACAGCGTCACAGCCTCTTCGGTGGCGCGAACTGACATGCCCTCCGCGACGATCTTCTGGGCCAAGCGTTCCATGGCCGCAGCGTCCGGAAGCCCCAGCAGAGCGCGGGCGTGGCCGGCAGAGATAACACTGGCGGCGACGCGACGCTGCACCAGCGGCGGAAGCTTGAGCAGCCGCAGTGTGTTGGACACCTGGGGGCGCGACCGTCCGATCCGGTCGGCAAGCTGTTCGTGCGTGGTGCCGAAGTCCTCCAGCAGCTGCTGGTACGCGGCCGCCTCTTCGAGCGGGTTGAGCTGACTCCGGTGCAGGTTCTCCAGCAGGGCATCGCGGAGGAGGTCGTCGTCGGTGGTGTCACGGACGATGGCGGGGATGGTTTGCAGGCCTGCGGCCTGTACTGCCCGCCAGCGACGCTCGCCCATGACGAGCTCGTAAGGTTCTCCACCCTCTTCAGTTGAAGTACGAACAACAATTGGCTGGAGGACGCCGATTTCGCGAACTGAATGCACCAGCTCCGCCATGTCGTCCTCATCGAAGACCGAACGCGGCTGTTTACGGTTGGGGTGGATTTCGGTGACCAGGATTTCCGCAAAACGGACGCCCGGTACCTCCACCAGTTCAACTCCCCGATCTTCCTCTGCGGAAACAACAGGCATCTCATTCGCAGCGGGCTTCCGCGTGGCCGGCTTCGGCGCTGTCGGCTGGCCAGCTTCCCTGGAGGCGGGGGTCTTTCGTGCCGGTGCATTCCTGGCCCCGGCAGCCGACTTCGTGTCCGTTGTATCGGACGCGACAGCCGTGACCGTCGGCTGCGACGCTGCAGCCGACTCCTCGGCGGGGGCTGACATGGACTCTTCCGCAGACGCTGCCTCGGCGCCTGGTGCCCGCTTTCGGGCTTCAGGGAAGAAAAGATCCACAGGGCGCGACGGAGCTGAACCGCTGCCGGAAGCCACGGCGGAACTTGGAATGAGTGCCCCAAGTCCACGGCCGAGGCCGCGTCGCTTATCGCTCATGGATAAATCCCTCCATTGGAAGAGCCGCGCATCACCGGGCTCCTGCTAGTGCAATTCTTGAAAAGATTCTAACGTTCCGCGATTTCGGCTGCGGCTTCAAGGTAGGACAGGGCGCCGCTGGATGACGGATCATAGGTCATCACAGTCTGCTGGTAGCTGGGCGCTTCGGAAATACGCACCGAGCGGGGGACTACAGCGCCGAGGACCTGCTCCGGGAAGTGTTCGCGCACCTCGGCTGCCACCTGGGCGGCGAGGTTGGTGCGACCGTCGTACATGGTCAAAAGGATGGTCGACACAACGAGATCAGCGTTCAAGTGCTTCTGGATCATTTCGATGTTCTTCAGCAGCTGACTCAGCCCCTCGAGCGCGTAGTACTCGCACTGGATCGGAATGAGCACCTCGTTGGCTGCACAGAACGCGTTGACGGTCAGCAGCCCCAGGCTGGGAGGGCAGTCGATGAAGATGTAGTCCAGCCGCTCCTCGCCATTTTTCGCCCGCTCCTTGCAGTAGACGTCGATCGCACGGCGCAGGCGCTGCTCGCGGGCAACTAGGCTGACGAGTTCAATCTCGGCGCCGGCGAGGTGGATGGTGGCGGGCGCACAGATCAGCTTGGCAATGTCCGGGCACGGTGCCACGACGTCCTGCAACGGGATGTCGTTGATAAGCACGTCGTAAATGCTGTCGACGTCGGCGTGGTGGTCGATTCCCAGTGCCGTCGATGCATTCCCCTGCGGATCAATGTCGATGACCAGCACGTTAAGCCCTGCCGCGGCCAGGGCGGCAGCGATGTTGACCGTAGTGGTCGTCTTGCCGACCCCGCCCTTCTGGTTCGAAACGGTAAAGATCCGGGTCTTCTCCGGCTTCGGAAGTTCTCGGCCGAGGAGACGTTCCCTCCGCTTGTTCTCATGGGCCAGCTCGCGTGCAATGGGGCTGGAATCATCGATGGAGTCCAGGACATTCGCGCTGGTGGCAGATGTTTCACGTGAAACACCCGCCATGCCGGCGCTCTTTGCAACCGAAGCCGGTTTCTTCACGGAGTAATCGTGAGCGACGGTGGGCGCAACAAAGGCCCGCGCGGACCCCAGGGACACAAACGGGGGAATCCGTCGTGTGGAGGCTTCGCTACTGGTCACTGTGACACACTCACTCTCGTTCGGCTCTTGCTGCCGGTTACTAGCCTAACCTCTTACCCTTGGACACCGAGGGCACCGGGCTGACGCTTGGCAATCTTTTGAGGCTTATTCACAACGATTCGGACAACGGTTGTGGGTTCTTCGAGCAGGTCTTCACCCACCAGCACGACGGACGTCTGGGTACCGCCCAGCTTGCGGATCACCTTGGCGGCTTTTTCAATTTCCTCGCCGGCGCTGCGTCCCTTAATCGCGACAACTTCACCCTTTCCCGCCAACAGCGGAATGGTCAGTCCGGCGAGATTCGACAGCGCTGACACGGCCCGAGCCGTGACCACATCGGCGTTCACCATACCAACGGCGAGTTCCGCGCGGGTCCGCATGATCGTGACGTTGTCGAGACCGAGGTCATCAACGACTTCCTGCAGCCAGATGACGCGGCGTTCGAGGGGTTCGATCAGGGTGAGCTCGAGGTCGGGACGGGCAATTGCCAGGCAAAGGCCCGGGAGCCCGGCGCCGCTTCCGACATCAGCGACGTGGCTTCCCTTGGCAATCTGGCTCTCGATCACGGCGCAATTGAGCACGTGCCGGCTCCAGAGCCGGGGGATTTCGCGGGGACCAATCAGTCCCCGCTCCGTCCCGGACGTGGCCAGGTGCTCCACATAGCGTTTAGCCAGCTCCAGCCGGTCCCCAAAGATCGTCTGAGCAGCCTTCAATTCGGCAGCTGTAATTTCAACCATCAAGCTATCCGCAGGCTTCAGTCAGCCGAGACGACGATGTGGCGGTCGGCGCCTTCGCCTTCAGACTCGCTGACGAGGCCCAGTTCGGCGACGGCGTCGTGCACAATCTTCCGCTCGTAGGCGCTCATGGGCGCCAGCGCCACGGCTTCGCCGGACGTTTTCACGGACCCGACGGCGTCTTCGGCAAGCTTCTGCAGCTCACCGGCGCGCTCTGAGCGGTAGCCATTGATGTCCAGGACCAGACGGGACCGGCTTTCCGTTGCGGACAGCACAGCCAGCCGGGTCAGCTCCTGAAGAGCTTCAAGGACCTCGCCGTCCTTCCCCACCAGGTTCTCCAGACCGGCTGCTTCTTCCTCAGCAACGATCGAGATGTAGGTGCGGCCGTTTCGGACTTCGATGTCGATGTCGCCGTCGATGTCGGCGATGTCCAGCAGTTCCTCGAGATAGTCCGCAGCGACGTCACCCTCTTCTTCCAGACGACTGGCGGAGCTACCCCTGTCCTCGGACCCGTCTGCGCCTTCGTCAGTGTCCTGCCCGGCATCCTGGACTTCGCTCAAGACGTCATCCTGGTCTTCGATGGCTTCAGTGGAAATAGCGTGTTCGGTGCTCTCGGCGGACATTACTTCCTCTTCCTGTTCTTACGTTGTGGCTGGACGCGCTGGTTCTTGGCCACCAAGGCTGCAGCAGCTGCAGCTTCGGCCTCCGCGGCCTCGGCCTTCTTGGCACCCGAGAGCGGCAGGGCCGGCAGACCCTTGGCAGCCCGGCGCTCGGCCAGGGCCTTGGCGGCCGGGGATCCCGGCGTCGGCATACGGCGGATAACGAAGAACTGCTGCGCCATCGTCCAGAGGTTGGTCGTGGTCCAGTAGATCAGGACACCGATGGGGAAGTTGATACCGCCCACACCGAAGACGACCGGCAGAACGTAAAGCATCATCTTCTGCTGCTTCATGAACGGGCTGGCCATGGCTTCTTCGGACATGTTCTTGGCCATGATCTGTTTCTGCGTTATGAACTGCGAGGCCGTCATGGCCAGGATCATCACAATTGAGAGGATCCACACCGCAATCACGTTGCCGCCCTCGGGCGTGCCGTGCAGCAGGGTGGCGGAGAGCGGGGCTCCGAAGATGCTCGACTGATCGAACTGCACGACCTGTTCGTGGCTCATCGCCCCGATGCTGCTGCCGCTGGTGGCTGCGTTCGTAATCCCCGAGAGGACCTGGAAGAGGGCAAAGAAGAACGGCATTTGAATCAGCATGGGAAGGCAGGCCGAGAACGGATTGGTGCCGTGCTTCTTGTACATGGCCATCTGCTCCTGGGCCATGGCCTGGCGGGAGAGCTGGTCAGTCTTGCCCTTGTACTTGTCCTGCAGCTTCTTCAGGTCCGGCTGCAGCAGCTGCATGCCGCGCTGTGCCTTGATCTGCTTGACGAAGACGGGAATCAGGGCGGCACGGATCACCAGCACCAGCCCAATGATGGACAGCGTCCACGTCCAGCCACTGGCGGCGGGCATGCCGATGGCGCTCAGGCCATCGTGGAAGACCACCATGATGGCGGACACAAGCCACTTGAACGGAAACATGATTGTTCCAAAGAAGTCCATACGATATCCCTATTCGTCAGGCCGCAGAACGGCCTTCTCCATCAGTCTGAGCAGCCAGGTACTTGTCCGGATTGTTCAGCACAACAATTGTGGGGGTGCGGTTTGAGGGCCACTCGCATTTACCGGCGGGGACGTGGTCCACACCGCCGGCATTCCAGGGGTGGCAGCGCAACAGGCGCTTGACCGCCAGCCAGCTCCCTTTCACCGCGCCGTGCACCGTGATCGCCTCAAGGGCATAGGCCGAGCAGCTCGGGAAGAAGCGGCAAACCTGGCCGTAGAGCGGTGAGATCACCTTGCGGTATGCCAGGAGCAACAGGATGAGGATATTGCGGGGCAAATTCCAGACTGCCCGGCCCAGCCATCCAGCTGCGGTTCTTGCAGGAGGGACGACGGCGGCAGTTGAGTTACGCACGCGGGGTCCCTTCCTGTGTTGTCTCGTAAGAAACTGAAGAAGCAGCCTTCGGAAGGCGGCTGCCCAGCCGTTTCATATTGTTTTCCAAGGCGGCTTCATAGTCCGAACGCAGCTGGTCCCAGCTGGCACCCGCCGCGGCAGGCAGGGCCCGAACCACGATCGCGAACCCGCTGCCGTATTTCTGCAACGACATGGCGCCGACTTCTCTCAGTCTCCTCTTAACGAGGTTCCTGACAACAGCGTTCCCGACACTCTTGGAAACGATGAATCCGATCCGGCTTGGTTCATCGGCAGCGAGGGCTGCCGTATATAACACTACGTTCCGGCGTCCATTGCGGACACCGGAACGTACAGTTGTTGAAAAATCGGTTGCTGTCCTCAGACGGTTGCGGGTGGCTAGCACCTTTACACTCGCACAGGGATGTGGACCGACGAGTCAGTTATTTAGGCCGACAGCTCGGTGCGACCCTTGCCACGACGGGCTGCCAGGATGGCACGGCCGGCACGGGTACGCATACGAAGGCGGAAGCCGTGCTTCTTGGCTCGACGGCGGTTATTCGGCTGAAAAGTCCGCTTGCTCACGTTAGTTACTCCAGTGGGATCAAAGGTGCGCCCACCCGATCAAGGGGAAGAACTGGTCGACGCTTAAGTTTTGTATGTGCCGCTTCCCTCGACTCGCAAGACGCGGAACGTCGGGAGAGATTCAAATGAGGCGAAAAGCGTACACATGGGACTTCACAACGTTAGGGCTTGCCGCCCTCCCGAGTCAAACCGGGGGTTGCTTCACAGGCTTTCCCCAGCTGTGGCTAACTGCCCCCCCAGCCTGTGGATGAAGCGGGTCACAGGCCCTGTTTGAGAACCACAACGATGTAATTATCCACAGGAGAGAACCCAGCTATCTTCTAGCCTTTTGATCCCCTACAGTGGCTCAGTAGCCCATTATCCACGGACTGTGCATAACCCTGTGGATTATCCGGGGTCCAGCACGCTGGATCGACCCGTGCGGCTGCAGGTAATGAAGGCAAGCAAGTTTGAGGAACTGATTGATGACAGTAGACGAAGCCAACCAAGCCAACACTGTCGGAAGTTCCTGGCGGCGGGTCGTGAGCCTCCTGGAGAACGACCACCGTGTAACACCCCGGCAGCGCGGCTTTGTCATCCTCGCCCAGGCGCAGGGCCTCATCGGGTCCACCCTGCTGGTGGCCGTTCCCAATGAGCTCACCCGCGAAGTACTGCAAACGCAGGTGAAGGACGCCCTCGACGACGCCCTCCGGAACGTCTTCTCCGACGAAATCCGTTGCGCAATCGACGTCGACACCGATCTGGTGCCGCTCCACACCGAGCCGGAACCCGCCGTCGAGCTGTCCCTCGTGTCCGATCCCTCGGTGGAACTGAAGCCGCAGCCGATGCTGCCAAGCACCTCCCACGAATTTGGCCGCCTCAATCCGAAGTATGTCTTCGACACCTTCGTGATCGGGTCCTCCAACCGCTTTGCCCACGCCGCCGCCGTCGCGGTGGCTGAAGCGCCGGCGAAGGCCTACAACCCGCTCTTCATCTACGGAGACTCGGGGCTGGGCAAGACCCACCTGCTCCATGCGATCGGCCACTACGCCCGCCGGCTCTACAGCGGGATCCGGGTCCGATACGTGAACTCCGAGGAATTCACCAACGACTTCATCAACTCCATCCGTGACGATGAAGGCACCAGCTTCAAAACGACCTACCGCAACGTGGACGTGCTGCTGATCGATGACATCCAGTTCCTGGCCGGCAAGGACCGGACGCTGGAGGAGTTCTTCCACACTTTCAACGCCCTGCACAACAACAACAAGCAGGTGGTCATCACCTCAGATCAGCCGCCCAAGCTGCTTGCCGGATTTGAGGACCGGATGAAGTCGCGGTTCGAGTGGGGCCTGCTGACGGACATCCAGCCGCCGGAACTCGAAACCCGGATCGCGATCCTCCGGAAGAAGGCCCTCAGTGAGGGCCTCTCCGCTCCGGACGATGCCCTGGAATACATCGCTTCGAAGATCTCGAGCAACATCCGCGAGTTGGAGGGGGCCCTGATCCGCGTCACGGCCTTCGCCAGCCTCAACCGCCAGCCGGTCGACGTTGCCCTGGCTGAGATGGTGCTCAAGGACCTCATCACCGATGACGGAGCCCAGGAGATCACTTCCGCGCAGATCCTCACGCAGACTGCCGACTACTTCAAGCTCAGCATGGAAGAGCTCTGCAGCAAGTCACGGACCAGGACACTGGTGACCGCCAGGCAGATCGCCATGTACCTGTGCCGCGAACTCACGGACATGTCCCTTCCCAAGATCGGGCAGGAGCTCGGCGGCCGCGACCACACCACTGTCATCCACGCGGACCGCAAGATCCGTGAGCTGATGGCCGAGCGCCGAGTGATCTACAACCAGGTGACCGAGCTGACCAACCGGATCAAGCAGCAGCAGCGCAATTCCTGAGCTGCCCGTCCGCGCACTCTTACCTTATTAACAGGCACCTGTGGACAAGCCTGTGGATAGTTAAGGGGACAACCGCGGTTAATGGGCTTAAAACCCTTAAGGCGCCTGTGGATCAACGGTGCGGCCAAAAATGTTATCCCCATCCACACCCTGTTTAAAACCTGTTCCACCCACAGTCCATGAACAGGGCTTAACCCCGGGATCGCACCGCCAAACAGGGTTATCCACAGTATCCACAGCAGTTATTAACACTACTAATCCCTAGAAAATGAAATTCCCTCAAATAACAACTTCGTTCCGGACCCCACACGCCGCCAGGACCGTCCCGGACCCTGGCCGGAAACCGGCACCAGGCCGGGCAGGCCGAACCACATGGATGTAACCCGGGGATGGGAGAATCACACTTCTTGCGGCTAAGCTGTCTGCAGTGTGTCCGTCCTGGACATCTTTTGTGATTCCCTGCCGGGCCGGTGGCCCGGCCACCAGCGATGACAGCAGCAATGAAAGGCGGCACCCTTCCGTGAAGTTCAGAGTCGAACGGGACGTCCTGGCAGAAGCCGTGACCTGGACCGCCCGGTCGTTGTCTCCGCGGCCGCCAGTACCCGTACTTTCCGGCCTGCTCCTCAAGGCTGAAGCCGGTACCGTCAGCCTCTCGAGCTTTGACTACGAGACCTCCGCCAGGCTCGAAATCCCCGCTGACATCACCACCGAAGGCACGATTCTGGTGTCGGGACGCCTGCTTGCTGACATCTGCCGCAGCCTGCCGTCCGCACCGGTCGACATCGAAACCGACGGCAACAAAGTCACCCTCAGCTGCCGTCGGAGCAGCTTCCACCTGGCCACCATGCCTGAAGCTGAATACCCGCCGCTGCCGGCACTGCCCCCGATCAGCGGCACGGTCCCTGGCGACGCGTTCGCCCAAGCTGTTTCCCAGGTGATTATTGCGGCCAGCAAGGACGACACCCTGCCGATCCTGACCGGCGTGCGGATGGAGATCGAGGACGACCTCATCACCCTGCTGGCCACCGACCGCTACCGCCTGGCCATGCGCGAAGTGCCGTGGAAGCCAGTCACTCCTGGTATCTCCACCAGCGCACTGGTGAAGGCAAAAACGCTCAACGAAGTGGCCAAGACCCTGGGCGGCAGCGGCGATATCCACCTTGCCCTCGCCGACGACGACAGCCGGCTCATTGGATTCGAAAGCGGCGGCCGCACCACCACCTCGCTGCTGGTGGATGGCGACTACCCCAAAATCCGCTCACTCTTCCCTGAATCCACCCCGATCCACGCGACCGTCCAGACCTCGGAACTCGTCGAAGCTGTACGGCGCGTCTCACTGGTGGCCGAACGCAACACCCCCGTCCGGCTCGCCTTCACCCAGGGCCAGTTGCACCTCGACGCCGGAACCGGCGAGGATGCCCAGGCATCAGAAGAGCTGGAAGCCAACCTCACCGGCGAGGACATCACCGTCGCGTTCAACCCGCATTACCTGATCGAGGGACTGAGCGTCATCGAGACCAAGTTTGTGCGCTTCTCCTTCACCAGTGCGCCCAAACCGGCCATGATCACGGCCCAGAACGACGCCGACGGCGAGGACCAGGGCGATTACCGCTACCTGGTCATGCCCGTCCGGCTGCCCAACTAGCTGACAGTTGGTGCTGGTCGGAGGGCTCCGACCGACACCAACCGCTAGCCAGGCGGCTGCCGCCATCACCCGAAACACCCCATCGCAGAAGAGAGTTCATACCGTGCACATCGGACTGATCGGCCTTGGAAAAATGGGTTTCAACATGCGCGAACGGCTGCGCAAAGGCGGAATCGAAGTCACCGGTTTTGACCGCAACCCGGACGTCAGCGACGTCGCGAGTGTGGACGACCTCATTGCCGCCCTGCCTGTACCGCGCCTGCTTTGGGTGATGGTCCCGTCCGGCGGGATCACCGATGCCGTGATCACCGAACTTGGCAACAAGCTCGACGCCGGCGACCTCGTGATCGACGGCGGCAACTCCCGCTACACCGAGGACCAGAAACACGGGGCCTCGCTCGCTGAAAAAGGCATCCGTTTCGCCGACTGCGGTGTTTCCGGCGGGGTCTGGGGCCTTCAGAACGGCTACGGCCTGATGGCCGGCGGCGACGCCGCGGATATTGACCATGCGATGCCGGTCTTCGATGCACTCCGGCCGGAGGGTGACCGCGCCGACAGCTTCGTCCACGTGGGTGGGATCGGCGCGGGCCACTACGCCAAGATGGTCCACAACGGCATCGAATACGGACTGATGCAGGCCTATGCCGAGGGTTACGAACTTCTTGCCGCCAAAGACATCATCACCGATCTTCCCGGTACCTTCCGCGCCTGGCAGAAGGGAACCGTCGTGCGCTCCTGGCTGCTGGACCTCATGGTCAAGGCCCTCGATGAGGACCCCGGTTTGGCATCGATTGACGACTACGTCGAGGATTCCGGTGAAGGCCGCTGGACCGTGGAAGAGGCAATCGCCAACGCCGTACCCGCCCCGGCCATCACGGCAGCCCTGTTTGCCCGCTTCTCCTCCCGCGAGGACAACTCGCCGGCGATGAAGATGGTTTCCGCGCTGCGCAACCAGTTCGGCGGACATGCGACCCGTCCGGCCAAATAGTCCTGCCCTGAAATCCTGATCCCGGCGTGTACCTAGAACACCTCTCGCTTACAGATTTCCGTAGCTACGCCCAGGTGGAACTGAGCCTTGAGCCCGGTGTCACCGTGCTGGTCGGCTCGAACGGCATCGGCAAAACCAACCTGATGGAAGCCATCGGCTACCTGGCCACGCTCAGCTCCCACCGGGTCAGTTCGGACGCCCCGCTGCTGCGTTTCGGGACCGAACGGGCCATGATCCGCGCCAGACTGGTCCGCGGTGAGCAGTCCACCGTGCTCGAACTCGAGATCAACAGCTCCCGCGCCAACCGCGCCCGGATCAACCGCAGCAATCCGGTCCGGGCCAGGGACATCCTGGGCATCTGCCAGACCGTCCTGTTCGCCCCGGAGGATCTGGCCCTGGTCAAGGGCGATCCGTCCAGTCGGCGTCGCTTCCTGGATGAGCTCCTGGTCAGCCTCATCCCCCGGCACGCTGCCACCCGCAGTGACTACGACAGGGTGTTGAAGCAACGCAACGCCCTGCTGAAATCCGCCCGCGCCGGCAAATTCTCCAGCGGCCACGAGGCCACCCTGGATGTCTGGGACCAGCACATGGCCCGGGCCGGAGCCGAGCTCCTGCATGCGCGGCTTGAACTGGTGGAACGGCTCCGGCCCCACCTCAAAAACGCCTACGCGCAACTCACCGACGGGTCCAAAGATGCGGGCGCCATCTACCGCTCCACGCTGCAGGGCGCCTTGGAGGACGACGGCGCCAGCCCGGCTGCGGGCCCAATCTCCGCCCGCGGCGCGGAAAGTACCGGGCCGGCCGAGGACTTGCGTCTTCTGTCCGTCGACGAACTCACCGAACGCTACGTCCAGGCCTTCGCAGCGTCGCGGCGCAAAGAGCTGGACCGCGGGATCTCCCTCGTCGGTCCGCACCGCGACGAACTCGAACTCGTCCTGGGCACGGCCCCGGCGAAAGGCTACGCCTCGCACGGAGAAACCTGGTCCATGTGCTTGTCCCTGCGCCTGGCCTCGTACTATGTCATGCTCGATGACGCCCGCACCGGCGGGTCCGCCCCCATCCTGATCCTGGATGATGTCTTTGCTGAACTTGACGTCCAGCGGCGGCGTAAACTGGCCGCAATAGTATCCAGCGCCGAGCAGGTGCTCGTGACCGCCGCCGTCGAGGACGATATCCCGGCGGAACTGTCCGGGCGGCGGGTGAAGGTAATCCCGGGAGGAATCGATGAGCAGGAAAATCGATGAATAAGGATACCGACGGCGGACTGCAACCAGGCCGCGATCCGGACGACATCGACGCTGCCCAGTCGGCACTGAACAGGATGCGCGAGGCTGCTGCGTCCCGCGGCGAAATCCGGCGCAAAGCCCCGCCGCGGCCCGGCAGCACCCCGTCAAGAACAGGCCGCAGTTCCGGGGCCACCCGCGGCTTCGGACAATTCCACGGCACCGGCCGGGATCCGATGGGCCTCGGCAAGGTAGTGGGCCGCCTCGTGGCGGAGCGCGGCTGGAGCTCCCCCGTGGCCGTCGGCTCGGTAATGGCCGAGTGGGCGACGCTCGTGGGACCGGAAATTTCCGCCCACTGCACCCCGGAGAGCTTTACCGATACCACCCTCCACGTCCGATGTGATTCCACCGCCTGGGCGACGCAACTGCGGTTGTTGAGCATCAGCCTGCTGGAGAAATTCCGCACCGAACTCGGTGACGGCGTCGTGACCAAAATCCAGGTTCTGGGACCCGCGGCCCCGAGCTGGCGGAAGGGTGGCCGGACCGTCAACGGCCGCGGCCCGCGGGACACCTACGGGTAGTTCCCGCACCTGCCGGAACACAAGATCTGAAGCACTCCTTGCAAAACTCTTGAAAAATCCGCAAACGGCGTGTAGGGCGCTCAGCCGCCCGGGAGCCGTATAGGCACCCCAACCCGGTACTCCTGGAGCCTTGCAGGTGGAGTCTGCGGTCTCACAGCGGCACTTTACTCCCCGTTTGGGCCCACGGGATGCGGGTTTGGCCCCTATAGCACGCTAGAATTGTGGTAGATAACTGGGCGCCGGTGAAACGTTGACTGAGTCCGTTTCCGACGCAATATCCGCGTGCGGTGGACGGATCCTCAAGCCAGCAGCACATCCGGTGTCATCAGTGACGTGCCCGTCGGCAGTAGCTGTTTCCTCCGGGAAAGTGCAACGGCCGGCCTTTAGCGAAAAAGAGGAGTCGAAAGCGCCTGTGGCTAACGACAATGCAGAGATCCCGGCAGTAGAACCAGTAATGGCGGTGGCGGCGGACACCCCGTCGGGAACCGCAACTGCCCACGGCTACGGCGCCAGCGACATCACGGTGCTCGAAGGCCTGGAAGCTGTCCGGAAACGTCCCGGCATGTACATCGGCTCCACGGGACCCCGTGGTTTGCACCACCTGGTCTATGAAGTCGTGGACAACTCGGTCGACGAGGCCCTGGCCGGGTACTGCACCCACATTGAAATTGTGCTGCAGGCCGATGGCGGGGTCAAAGTGGTCGACAACGGTCGCGGCATCCCGGTCGACATGCACCCGACGGAGCACAAACCGACCGTGGAGGTCGTGATGACCATCCTGCACGCCGGCGGCAAGTTCGGCGGCGGCGGCTACGCCGTGTCCGGCGGACTGCACGGCGTGGGCATCTCCGTAGTGAATGCGCTTTCAAGCCGCGTCGACACCGAGGTCCGCCGGCAGGGCCATGTCTGGCGGATGTCCTTCGCCGACGGCGGCAAGCCACAGGGCGGCCTGGTCCAGGGCGAAGAAACCACCGAAACCGGCACCACCCAGACGTTCTACCCGGACGCCAGCATCTTCGAGTCCACGGAATTCGATTTTGAAACGCTCCGCGCCCGCTTCCAGCAGATGGCGTTCCTGAACAAGGGGCTGCGCATCACGCTGACCGATGAGAGGCGCGCCGCGGCGGAACCGTCCGAGGATGGGGACCTTGACCTCGACGCTGTCCCCACCGACGGGGAAGTCCCGGCCGAGTTCCACACCGTGGTGTACCAGTACGACGACGGCCTGCTGGACTACGTGAAGCATCTGAACTCCGGCAAGAAGGTCGATGTGGTCCACGAGGACGTCATCGCCTTCGAAACCGAGGACACCGAACGACACATCGCCCTGGAAATGGCGATGCAGTGGACCAATGCGTATTCCGAGAGCGTCCACACCTACGCCAACACCATCAACACCCACGAGGGCGGCACCCACGAAGAGGGATTCCGCGCCGCGATGACCTCGCTCATCAACCGCTATGCGCGGGAGAAGAGCATCATCAAGGAGAAGGATGACAACCTCACCGGTGACGACATCCGCGAAGGCCTGACGGCCGTCATTTCGGTCAAGCTCGCCGAACCGCAGTTCGAGGGCCAGACCAAGACCAAGCTCGGCAACTCCGAGGTTAAGGGCTTCGTCCAGCGCGTCGTCACCGACGGACTCGGCGACTGGCTGGAACGCAACCCCGGCCCGGCCCGCGACGTGATCCGCAAGGCCATCTCTGCGGCGCAGGCCCGGATGGCAGCGCGCAAGGCCCGCGACAACGCGCGCCGCAAGAGCCCGCTGGAATCGTTCGGCATGCCCGGTAAACTTTCCGATTGCTCTTCGAAGAACCCGGAGAAGTGTGAGGTCTACATTGTGGAGGGCGACTCCGCCGGCGGCTCCGCCAAGCGCGGCCGCAACCCGGAGACCCAGGCCATCCTTCCGCTGCGCGGCAAGATCCTGAACGTGGAGCGTGCCCGGCTGGACAAGGCCCTGGGCAACGCTGAGGTCCAGTCCATGATCACGGCCTTCGGCACCGGGATCGGCGAGGACTTCGATCTGAGCAAACTGCGCTATCACAAGATCGTCCTGATGGCCGATGCCGACGTCGACGGACAGCACATCACCACGCTGCTGATGACCCTGCTGTTCCGCTATATGCGCCCGCTGATCGAGAACGGCTATGTCTACCTCGCGCAGCCGCCGCTCTACCGGATCAAATGGTCCAACGCCCCGCACGACTACGTCTACAGCGACCGGGAACGGGATGCCCGGCTGCTTTCCGGCCAGGCGGCCGGCCGCCGCATTCCCAAGGACAACGGCATCCAGCGCTACAAGGGCCTCGGCGAAATGGACTACACCGAACTGTGGGACACCACCATGGACCCCGACCACCGCACCCTGCTGCAAGTGACCATGGACGACGCCTTGGCCGCGGACCAGACGTTTTCCACCCTCATGGGCGAAGATGTCGAATCCCGCCGAAACTTCATTCAGCAGAACGCCAAGGACGTTCGGTTCCTCGATATCTAGCGGTCGCCAGGCGCCCTGAATATTCCCGGACTGATATATACCTGAAACGGAAAATATAGACTATGAGCGACGAAACACCAGAAGTTCCGGCCGGACCGGCCGATGCCGAGCCTGTTATTGAGGGCACTGTCCTTGACACCGATGTCCTGACCGACCGTGTTGAGCAGGTGGACCTGCAGACGGAAATGCAGCGCTCCTACCTCGACTACGCAATGGCTGTCATTGTGGGACGCGCCCTTCCGGACGTCCGCGACGGGCTCAAGCCTGTTCACCGCCGGGTGCTCTATGCGATGTTCGACGGCGGCTACCGCCCGGAGCGGTCCTTCAACAAGTGCGCCCGCGTGGTGGGTGAAGTCATGGGCCAGTACCACCCGCACGGCGACACCGCCATCTACGATGCGCTGGTCCGCCTGATCCAGGACTGGACCATGCGCTACCCGCTGGCGCTGGGGCAGGGCAACTTCGGCTCCCCGGGCAATGACGGCGCTGCAGCACCGCGGTACACGGAAACGAAAATGGCCCCGCTGGCCATGGAAATGGTCCGCGACATCGACGAGGAAACCGTCGATTTCCAGGACAACTACGACGGCAAGAACCAGGAACCGACCATCCTGCCGGCGCGCTTCCCGAACCTCCTGGTCAATGGCTCCTCGGGCATCGCCGTCGGCATGGCCACCAACATCCCGCCGCACAACCTCCGGGAGGTCGCCGACGGCGTCCAGTGGTACCTGGCCAACCCGACCGCCAGCCGCGAGGAACTGCTCGAAGAGCTGATCGTCCGCATCAAGGGACCCGACTTCCCGACCGGTGCCACCATCCTGGGCCACAAGGGGATCGAGGACGCCTACCGCACGGGCCGCGGCTCGATCACCATGCGCGCGGTGGTCAATGTGGAGGAACTCCAGGGCCGCACCTGCCTCGTGGTCACTGAGCTGCCGTACCAGGCCAACCCGGACAACCTGGCGATCAAGATTGCCGAGCTCGTCAAGGACGGCAAGATCTCGGGAATCGCCGACCTGCGCGATGAAACCTCGGGACGCACCGGCCAGCGCCTCGTGATCGTGCTCAAGCGCGACGCGGTCGCCAAGGTGGTGCTGAACAACCTCTACAAGCACACCCAACTGCAGGACAACTTCGCGGCCAACATGCTCGCGATCGTCGACGGCGTGCCCCGCACCTTGAGCCTGGATGCGTTCATCCGCCACTGGGTCACGCACCAGATGGACGTAATCGCCCGCCGGACCCGCTACCGCCTGCGCAAGGCCGAGGAGGAAGCGCACATCCTGCGTGCCCTCCTCAAAGCGCTCGACGCGCTCGACGAGGTCATCGCGCTGATCCGGGCGTCGAACACTACCGAAGCTGCCCGCGACGGGCTGATGCAGCTCCTGGATATCGACGAACTCCAGGCACGCGCCATCCTGGACATGCAGCTGCGCCGCCTCGCGGCCCTGGAACGCCAGAAGATCCAGGACCGCCACTCCGAACTCGAAGCCATGATCACCGAGTACAACTCGATCCTTGCGTCGGAAGAACGCCAGCGAGGGATCATCAGCACCGAGCTGGCCGAAATCGTGGCCAAACACGGCGATGACCGCCGCACCAAAGTTCTGCTGGGCTTCGACGGCGACATGTCGATGGAGGACCTGATCCCCGAGGAGGAAATGGTCGTCACGATCACCCGCGGCGGCTACGTCAAGCGCACCCGCAGTGACAACTACCGCTCGCAGCAGCGCGGCGGCAAGGGCATCAAGGGCGCGCAGCTGCGCGGCGACGACGTCGTCGAGCACTTCTTCGTCACCACGACCCACCACTGGCTGTTGTTCTTCACAAACTTGGGCCGGGTCTACCGGGCGAAGGCGTACGAACTCGTGGAAGCCGGACGCGACGCCAAGGGACAGCACGTCGCGAACCTGCTGGCCTTCCAGCCGGACGAGCATATTGCCCAGGTGCTGGACCTGCGGGATTACCAGCAGTCGCCGTATCTGGTTCTGGCCACCAAGCGAGGCCTGGTGAAGAAGACCCGCCTTGAGGACTATGACACCAACCGCTCCGCGGGAGTCATCGCGATCAACCTGCGCGACGGCGACGAGCTGGTCTCCGCCCAGTTGGTCTCGGAGACGGATGACTTGATGCTCGTCTCCCGCATGGGGCAGTCCATCCGCTTCACCGCCACCGACGACGCCCTGCGTCCGATGGGCCGGGCAACCTCCGGTGTCACCGGCATGAAGTTCCGTGAGGACGACGAGCTGCTGGCGGCTGACGTCGTCACCGACGGCTCCTTCGTGTTCATCGTCACTGAGGGTGGCTACGCCAAGCGCACCGCCGTGGAGGAATACCGGCTCCAGGGCCGTGGCGGTCTCGGCATCAAGGTCGGCAAGTACCAGGAGGAGCGTGGCCACCTCGTGGGCGCCCTGATCGTTCAGGAGGAGGACGAGGTCCTGGTGGTCATGGAGGGCGGCAAGGTGGTCCGTTCCTCCGTAGCCGGAGTGCCGGCCAAGGGCCGCGACACCATGGGCGTCATCTTCGCCAAGCCGGACAAGAACGACCGCATCATCGAGGTGGCGCGCAACAGCGAACGCGGCCTCGAAACCGACGAGACGTCCGACGGACAAGATACAGGCGAAGAGGCAGTCGAAGATGCAGATGTTGCTGCCGAAGGTCAGGCATCCGCGCCGGATGACGTAACGTTGGCTGAAGATACCGGATCACATGAGGGGTCCGCAGCGGAAGAATCAGCACCGGCCCCGGAGTCAGATGAGTCATCAGGCAATGCCGAGCTGGACGAAGACAACACCGGAGGTAACGAGTGAGTAATTCCGACTCATATCCCAAGCCCAACAGCGGCGTTCCCGGCGGAGTGCGGCAGCCTGCCTCCGCGCCGCGGGTAAGCGCACCGGCCCGTCCCGAGCAGCGCCCCGGCGTACCCGGCAGCGTCAACGGATCGGTCCAGCGGCCACCGGCACCGGGCCAGCGCCCCGTACAGGGCCGCCCGGCGGCACCGGGACAGCGTCCGGTGACACCGGGTCAGCGGACGGGCCAGGGCCCTTCTGGGCAGAACGCTACCGGGCTGATCAAGCCGGCACCCAAGGCCAAGGTGCGCCGTGCCCGCCTGCTGGTGAGCAAGGTTGACCCCTGGTCCGTGCTGAAGATGGCGTTCCTGCTCTCCGTAGCCCTGGGCATCGTGACCGTAGTGGCAGCGATCGTGCTCTGGACGGTCCTGGACCTGACCGGAATTTTCGACCAGGTCGATGGCCTGCTCGGAACCCTGGCCGGCTCGGAAGGTGGCGGCTTCGAATTGAAGAAGGTCGCTTCGCTGGGACAGGTGGCATCCTTCGCCACCATCATCGCCGTCATCAACGTGGTCCTGCTGACGGCGCTGTCGATGCTCTCGGCGGTGCTGTACAACATCTCCGCCACCCTCGTGGGCGGCATCGGCGTCACCCTTACGGACGACTAAAACCCGCGGTTCTCCCGGACTTTTCCCGGGGAAATGCCTCGATTTGAGATCGGGCCGGGATGTGCTGTACAGTCATATCTCGGCCCGATGAGGCATCGGGGCGTATAGCTCAGGCGGTTAGAGCGCTTCGCTGATAACGAAGAGGTCCCAGGTTCAAGTCCTGGTACGCCCACGGAATCTGTACAGATTCAAGTGGAGGTTCGGTAAATATTTATTTATCGCCGAACCGGAACGGGGTGCATGTGAAGAAGTTGCTCGTTATTGCAGCTACGATCGCAGGCGTCCTGCTCTACAGGAAAGTGCAGGAATCCGAGGCCCGGAAGACGGTCTGGAGCGAATCAACCGATACAGTTGACTAGCCCGGATTCCCGGGTTCGGGAGCTGGAAAACGGCTCGCCGAACTAGGGTATGATTGTCGGGTTGCTTCTTATGGGGGCATGGCGCAATTGGTAGCGCACCTGCTTTGCAAGCAGGGGGTTCGGGGTTCGAGTCCCCGTGCCTCCACCATAGGAAAGGCCCCGGACCGTGGAAACGCGGTCCGGGGCCTTTTGCATGCCCGGGAACTTTCCGGCCCGGTTCCGACTCCGTTCCGGCGCCAGGCAGGGAGCTGCGGGCGTCATTCCTTGGGCTTGGCGTAGTCGTCCATGCCCTGCCAGTCGATATAGACGTAGGGCTCGTCGCCGACGACCCAGGCATCGTGGCCCGGCGGGATGATGCCGAAGTCACCTGGGCCGAACTCGTTCTCCTCGCCGTCGTCCATTACGACCTTGAGGCGGCCCGAAACGGTGTAACCCTTGTGGGCAATCATGCAGCTGTCCGTCTGGGCGATCGGCTTGACGTGCTGGGACCACTTCCAGCCGGGCAGGAACGTCGCACGTGCCACGGCGCCGGCGTCGAGATTGACGAGTTCCACGTGGCCCATCCCGTCTGTGACGGGGCGGGTTTCCTCCGGATTGTCCAGGCTCTTGCGGATGGTCGCAGCCATGATGGTCTCCTTTGTGGATGATGGTGAGACCGGATTTAAGACTGTCACCGCCGCCTGCCGCGGTCAAGGATATGCGGGCGTCAGCGGCCCTCTCCCCGCCCCCACTACTGTGGGACCGTGAACTTCTTCCTTGCCGCCCTGGGCGTCCTCGGAGTGGCCTCCTCCGGGCCTCTCATTGCCGCTACCCTGGGGGCCACCTCGGTCAGTGCCCTGGCGATCGCCTTTTGGCGCAACGCGATCGGGTCGGTCGTCATGGCCGGGCCCGTGCTGGTCCGCAACCCCCGCCAGTTCGGCCGGGTTACCGGCAGGGAGTTTGGCTGGTCGCTGGCGGCTGCCGTCGCGCTGGCGCTGCACTTTGCCTGCTTCATCACCTCGTTGCAGCTGACCTCCGTCGCGGCGGCCACCGCTCTCGTCTGCCTCCAGTCCGGCTGGATCGCAATCTTCCAGCTGTTCCGGGGCGTGAGGCACCGCTGGCCGGTCCTGGCGGGGCTGGGTATCGCCTTCAGCGGCGTTGTTGTGATTACCGGCTTCGACATGGGGGGCTCGCCGAAGGCGCTGCTTGGCGACCTTCTGGCAGTAGCGGGCGGTGCCCTCGCAGGCGTCTATACCCTTGCCGGCGGCAAGGCGCGCCAGACCATGGGGACGGGTGTCTACACTACCCTCTGCTACGGCATGTGCGCTGCCGTCGTCGCGCTTCTGGCACTGTTCTCACAGCAGCCGCTGGCAGGATTCGAAGCCGCCGGCTGGTTCGGCATCCTGGCGATTACGGTATGCGCGCAGCTGATCGGCCACACGGCCTTCAACCACCTGCTCGCCACGATGAGTCCGCTGCTGGTGTCCATGATCATCCTGCTGGAGATTCCCGGTGCCGCGCTGCTCGCTGCCGCGTTCCTGTCCGAGACCCTGCCGGCCGGAACCTACGCCGGTCTCGTGCTGATCCTGGTGGGGCTCGCCGTCGTCGTCGTGGGCCAGCGGGGTTCCCGTCCTGGGCGGCGCAGTGCAGCCCCGCTGGCGGAGCTGGGGACAGACTGACGGCGGCCGGCTGCCGCCAGCGCTACTGGCCGCCGCGGCGGGCGGGCTGGGCCGTATTGACCGTGTGGATCGCCCGGAGCAGCTTGGCCGGGAAGTAGACGGAGAAGAAGACGACCATAGGGGCCTTGAGCGCCATCTTCTTGACGTTGTGCGCCTTGTACGTGCGGTCGAAGCGCGTCACGTAGTAGCGGTAGTCGCGGGGAGAGTCTTCGAGGCGGCGCGCGGACATTCCGGAGACCATCTGCGGCCAGTACTGGATCCGGAGCTCGTGGTCCGCCAGGTGCAGGGACAGGTCGATGTCCTCGTGCATCTCGTCCTTTTCATCCCGGCAGGTCTCGGTCCGGATGATTTCCCACGCTGAGCGGCGGAGGGCCATATTGGACCCGAAGAGGAAGTGGTACTGGTGCTTGGCGAGCTTAAGCATCAGCTGGCGCATCTTGTCGTCGGCCTTCAGGCCAAAGCGCCGCATCGGCATATCGTAGTAGACCACCGGTCCGGTCGCGGCGTGCACGGACTGGTCCAGGAAGGCCTTCTGCACTTCTTCGACCCAGTCGGGCTCCAGCACGGAATCGGCGTCGATCCGCCCGAGGATGTCCCCGGAGGCATGGTCCAGGCCGAAGTTGCGGGTGGGGATCAGACCCTGGTGCCGGTCCTGGCTGAGCAGGATGATGGGGCTCTCCGGATATTCCGACTGCATCTGCCGGACGATATCGGCTGTGCGGTCCTTCGACATGTTGTCGACCACGATGATCTCGTGGGCCGGGACGGACTGGTACACGGCAGCAATGAGGCACTGCCGGATGACGCTTTCCTCGTTGAAGGCCGGGATGACAATGGACACATCTGGTGTGTGCACAGCATCGTGTAAGGCATCCTCAGAGGATTTTTCGGGTGACATTCCCCTAAATTTAGCACCCGTGACATTTTTCCGGCCCGCAGCCGGGCATTGCCCCGGCTACGAACTGGTAAACATCGCGCGAAAAAGGGAGGAATCCCGCCGATGGCGGAATCCCTCCCTCAGTGGCTGCAATCGGGCAGCCCGCCAGCCGTTTTAGAGGCCGGTGTTCTTGTCCGCGCCGTTGTTGCGGCTGGCGGCGATGTTCCGGACCGCAGTCTTGGCATCGGTGGCAACCTTGGCGGAAGCGTCCTTGATGTCCTCGACAGCGTCCTCTGCGGCGTGCTTGGCCTTGTCTGCGGCGTCGTCGGCGGATTCGGCAACATCAGCCGAAGCGTCCGCTGCGGTATCCGCGGCTGCGACCGTTGCTTCGCCGGCCTTGTCAGCGGCGTCCTTGACGGAATCCTTGACCTCGTTGACGGTAGTGGCCGGCACGGGGGCGGGCGTCACCGGGGCCGGTGTCGTCCACGGATCTTCGACCGGCTGGGAAGCCTTCCAGGCGGCAACACCGGCGGCCACGGCCGCGGCAATGATGCCGAAGACCAGCCATCCGCGGTGCCTGGGCTTCTGCGGCTTGCCGCTGACGGCCTTGCTGGCGTGGCTCGCAGCGGCCTTGGCGCGGCTTCCGGCCGTCTTTGCCTGCTCCTGGACGGTGTGGATGATCCCCACGTCGCCGAGCTTCTGGGCGACCGCATCCACATGGGCCGGGGCGCTTTCGAGGGTCCGGTGCACAGCTTCGGAGGCCTGGCCGATCTGGTCCGAGAGCTTCGGCAGATAGTCGACGACAACCCGGTCGCGCGCGTTGGCGATGACCGGCGTCGCCTTGTCCAGGGCCTCATGCAGGCGCGGGGTCGCGCCCTCAACGGCGTCGTGGATCCTCGGTGCCAAATGGGCCAGGCTGTCCTGGATGCGCGGGGTTACCGTTGCAACACCGTCGGCGAGGTTGTAGGCCGCCGACTTGAGACCTTCCTGGATCTTGGGAGAAGCGGTATCCAGGCCCTGCTGCAGGCGCGGCACTGCCCAGCTGACTGCTGCTTCAACCCGCGGGGTAGCCCATTCCCTGGCGTTCTCTACTCCGGTGCTGACGGACTGCTCCAGCTCCCGGGCAATACGATCCGTTTTCTTCACAACTACCTCCCGATTAATGTGACGGTTCTGCAGTTAGCCTACGTGTCCCAGACCTCACCGGCTATTCTTCAGGCCGATTTGGGCCGGATTTCACCCAGCGCGGAACTGTCGGACCGGCCCGGCGTGTAGTGGCCTCTCATGGAAGAATAGGGCCTATGACTGCCATCGCAACTGCAAAAGCAACCATCCACACGAGCATGGGCGACATTGTCGTCAGCCTCTTCGGCAACCACGCCCCCAAGACCGTCGAGAATTTCGTCGGACTGGCCACCGGCGAGAAGGCCTGGACCCACCCGGAGTCCGGCGAGGACAAGACGGGGACGCCGCTGTATGACGGCACCATCTTCCACCGCATCATCAAGGACTTCATGATCCAGGCGGGCGACCCCCTGGGCCGCGGTGTCGGCGGCCCGGGATACAAGTTCGATGATGAAATCCACCCGGAGCTGACCTTCAACGAGCCCTACAAGCTGGCCATGGCGAACGCCGGGATCCAGATGGGCCGCGGCACCAACGGCTCCCAGTTCTTTATCACCACCATCCCCACCGGCTGGCTGCAGGGCAAGCACAGCATCTTCGGCGAGGTGGCCGACGAGGACTCCAAGAAGGTCGTTGACGCCATCGAGGGCGTCCGCACCGGGATGGGCGACCGCCCGGTCGAGGACGTCACCATCAACAGCATTGACGTCGAAAAACTCTAAGCCCAGCGCATGAGCTACGGAATTCCGGCGGCAGAGCCGTCCGCGCAGATTCCGGTGTGCCCCCGGCACCCGGACCGGCCCGCCTATGTGCGCTGCCAGCGCTGCGGGCGCCCTGCGTGCCCCGACTGCCAGCGGGCGGCCGCCGTCGGATTCCAGTGCGTTGACTGTGTCAACGAAACAAAACGCACGACGCCGGACGTCAGGACCGTCTACGGCGGCGCCGTGGCCACCGGCAAACCGCTGGTCACCTACTTCATCATCGGGCTCTGCGCCGCGGTCTTTGCGCTCCAGTGGCTGGTCCCCGGCGACCTGATCTATCAGAACCTGGCATTCGCCACCGTCTATGCCTCCCCGGAATACGGGGTGTTCGAACCGTGGCGGATGGTGACGTCGGCCTTTCTCCATTCCCAGGGCTTCATCCTCCACATTGTGCTCAACATGTACATGCTGTGGGTGTTTGGCCAGGCACTCGAGCCGCTCCTGGGCCGCATCCGGTTCCTGGCGGTCTATTTGTTGTCCGCCTTCGGCGGATCGGCGGGCTTCCTCCTGCTGACGCCGGGGTATGTTCCGGGCCAGCCCCTCACCGGAGTCGTGGGCGCTTCCGGCGCCATTTTCGGCCTCTTCGGCGCCATGCTGGTGGTCCAGCGCCGCCGCGGCGGCGACACCCGGCAACTCTGGGTGTTGATCATCATCAACGGCGTCATCGGGTTTGTGGTCCCCTCGATTGCCTGGCAGGCGCACCTTGGTGGTGCAGTCACAGGTGCCCTGTGTGCGGCCGTTATTGTGTACACGCCCCGCGGTCCGCGACAGGGGCTGTTGCAGGCCTGCGGCCTGGTGGCGGTACTGGCCCTGCTCGTCGCCGTCTCCGCCCTCCGAGTCGCCGGCGCCTAGACCGCGCCGCCCGTTCCCCACTCTGCCCCACTCCGCCCTGCCCGCCCTGCCTGAGGGTTTCCCACAGCGTGTCTTGATTTTCCACAGCGCGTCCTGACGGACGCGCTTTTTTTGGCGGGTGCTGCCGCCTGGCCGAGGCCCCCACCGCGGCCCTCACCGCGGCCGGTGCAGGCCAGGATCCACCGTCCTCTCGGGGGTTGTCCACAGGGGTTATCCACACTGTTGGTAACTTACACGGCTGTAGTTCGTGCGGGCGGTGCGGATCTGAGGGCCACACCGGGCGATTTTGTTCCGCGGCACTTCCCGATCTCCACAATTGTGGATAACTCCTGTGGGCGGGCCTGTGGTTAAGTGGACAACGCCGCCGGGGAAAAGCTCCGCAAGCCGGCTTCCGGTGGGTATCAGGCGCGGGAGGGCGGCGACGCTGCGCTGTCCCCACCGGGCCACTCCCGGCACAAATCAGATTTCAACAGGGTTATTCACAATGTTAATAACTTGTCGCTCCAAGTATCCCGGATGGAATTGGCGCCGTATGGCGCCAGAAACCGGCGGAATCCCCTCGTCTGGCCGGGTTATCCCCAGCTGTGGATAAGTTGTGGGTACTGAGTTGTTGTTAAGTGGATAACTTTCCCCGGGCCGCACGCTGGCCTGAGATGGTGCGGACATCGCGTGCCACGGCTGCCAAGCCGGGCGCGGCCCTGAGCCCTGTGAACTTATCCACAGGGAATCCACACTGTTAATAACTCACGGACCCGATAGGCTCCGGTTCTCGTTCGACGGAAGGGCTTCCTGGGGCCAGCACCGGCGGGGACGCCATCCGGACCGGCCAGAGCCGCTGGAAAGTTATCAACATTGTGGATAACTTTGGCCGGAGTTGTGCACAGCGCTGCTGCGTCAGCGGGGCCAGACGCCTGAGCTGCCCCGGCGGTGGCTGTCCAGGAGATGGGTGTCGATCATGCCGATCGCTTCCATCAGGGCGTACATCGTGGTGGGTCCGACGAAAGCGAAACCCCGCTTCCGCAACGCCTTGGACAGGGCAACCGACTCGGCCGAGGTGGTTGGGATGTCCGCAGGGGAGACCGGTTCCGGCGTGGACTCCGGCTGGAAGGACCACACGAAGTCCACCAGTCCGCCGTCGTCCCTCAAAGCAATGGTGGACTGGGCGTTGGTGATGGCGGCCCGGATCTTGAGCCGGTTGCGGACGATTCCGGTATCGAGGAGCAGACGCTCGACATCCGTTTCAGTGAAAGCGGCGACCGTCTCGGGATGGAAGTCGTGGAAGGCGGTCCGGAATGCCGGCCTCTTCCGGAGGATCGTGGCCCAGGACAGCCCGGCCTGGAACGCCTCGAGGCTGATGCGCTCGAAGAGGCCCTGCTCGTCCCGTACCGGGAGCCCCCACTCTGTGTCGTAGTATGCGCGCAGCAACGGGTCCACGGCCGCCCACGGGGGCCGGGCAAGGCCGTCGTCGCCGAGGACCGAGCCGGATACTGCCGGGGCCATTGTGATTCCTTCGCTTGCCCGATTCTTCTTGACAGCATTATCGGCCGATTCGGGGCCCCGGCGTTAACGCGAAAGACCGGCACACACGGTGTACCGGTCTTCCGTCACTTGCAGCGGGGCTCAGGAACGCCAGCGGGTGGTCATCAGGAAGCCGATGATGGCGATGCCGAAGCCGGCGATGATGTTCGCGGATCCCCAGGCGGCGACGGGGAAGGCGCCTTGGCTGATGTAGAAGGTGATGATCCAGAGGAGGCCGATGATCATCAGGCCGAACATCACCGGCTTGAACCAGACCGGGTTCGGCTTGTGCGCGTGCGCGGTGGAAGTCTGCGTCGTGGCGGGAATGGTCCTTTTGCGGCGCTTTGACTCGGGCACGGGTCCTCCTGGGCGGCTGGGAACAGGAGCGGGACCTGGCTTGATATCCTGCAAGAAGGAATACACCGGCGGTCAACGCGCTCCTGGTCACGTTTGAGTTCTTGTTCGGAGCCAATTCTAGCTGTTGTTCAGGCCGCCGGGGCGTCCGCCGCGAACGTCCGGCTTTCCTGGATGGCACAATCCACCCAGTTCACTGATTCAACGATTGGTTCAGCAAGGCACCCATGAGCACAACCAAGATCCTCGTCGTCGACAACTACGACAGCTTTGTGTACACCCTGGTGGGGTATCTCCAGGAACTGGGCGCAGAGACCACCGTCGTCCGCAACGACGACGTTAGCCTGGCCGAGGCCATTGACCTGGCGGAAGCGCGCGACGGCGTCCTCATCTCGCCCGGCCCCGGAAACCCCGCGGGCGCAGGGGTCTGCATTGAGTTGATCAAGTGGTGCGGCAGCCATAACAAACCGATGCTGGGGGTCTGCCTGGGCCACCAGGCACTGGCCGAGGCCTACGGGGGAACCGTCACCCACGCGCCCGAGTTGATGCACGGCAAGACGTCCCTTGTGGAGCACCACGGCGGCAGTGTGTTCGACGGGCTGCCGTCGCCCTTCACGGCGACCCGCTACCATTCCCTCGCTGCCGTCCGGGAGAGTATCCCGGACGTCCTGGAGATCACCGCGGAGACGGGTACCGGTGTGGTGATGGGGCTGCAGCATCGAACCGCGCCCCTCTGCGGGGTGCAGTTCCACCCGGAGTCCGTCCTGACCGAAGGCGGCTACCAGATGCTCGGGAACTGGCTGGAATCGCTCGGCATGGCCGGAGCGGGCCAGCGCGCGGCCGGGCTCAGCCCGCTCATCAAGCACTAGCCGAAAGCCCGCCCGGTCAGCTTCGACTTACTTCGAGCTCTTGGTGGGCGTCGGGGTCGGCGTGGCGCTGGGGCTCGGGGCCGGCGGTGGCGGCGGAGCCTTGGCCACAGTGACGGTGACCGTCTTGCCCTGTTCCACCAGGGCCTCGGCGGCGTCGGCCTGCCCGGTCACCTTTCCCGGCTCCACCTGGGAGTTTTCGACTTCCGTAGCGTTGATGCCGAGGCCAACAGCCTTCAGGGCGGCCTCAGCCTCGGCCTGCGGAAGCCCAATGAGCTGGGGAACCGCCACCTTGCCGGTCGAGACAATGATTTCCACCGTGCTGCCTGCGGCCACGTTCTGGCCCGGGGCAGGGTTGGTCGTGATCACAATGCCGGCCGGGACCGTCGGACTGTTGGCCATGGTGGTGCCCGGTGCTCCGGCGAGGCCCTTCTGGCGCAGGACATCCCGGGCGGCGGCCTCCGTCCGCCCGGGCAGGTCCGCGGGGATGGTGATGACGCTGGGGCCTTCGGAGATGTTTAGCGTGATGGCCGAGTCGGGCTCCAGCGAGGTCCCCGTCGTGGGAACGGTGCCGACGGCGATGCCCTTGGCGATCGTCTCGTGCTGCATCCGGCTGAGCTGGGGCTTAAGCCCGGCGTTGTAGAGCTTCTGGAGGGCCTCCGTCTCGGTCAGCGACGTCACCGACGGGACCAGGACCTTGGCTACGGGCGGCGGCGCCTGGTTCATCATGTTGTAAAGCCACAGGCCGCCTCCCGCCAATACCAGGACGGTGACGATCACCAGGGCGGAGATCCATGTCCGGCGTCGCGACCGCTGCCGCGCGGTGTGCTCGCGTTCGAGCGGCAGCACCAGCGGCAGGCTGTCGGTGTCTTCGGCGCCATAGGCAACCCCTTGTGCCAGCAGAGCGTTTTCATCATCGGCCGAGGCCTCCGGCACCGGCCTGAGCCTGCCTGTGGGGGTCTCGTCGAGGAACTTCGCGCCGGTCACCGAGAAGGCGGCGGTCGCTGCGCTGTCCGGCGTGGGGATCGTGTCATGGGGATCGGTGGGAGCTTCGCTGGCGGCCGGCGCGGCGACGCCCACGCCACTGCGGGCTGCCCGAAGGGCGCGGCGGAAGGCTGCAGCATCCTGGAAGCGGTCCGCTCGGTTCTTCTGGAGTGCCTTCATCAGCACGCTGTCCAGCGCCTCGGAGACGTCAGGGTTCAAGCTGCTGGCCAGTCCGGGGATCTCACGCACATGCTGGTAGGCGACGGAAACGGGGCTGTCGCCGATGAAAGGCGGGCGGCCGGTCAGCATCTCATACAGGAGACAGCCGGCGGAGTAGAGGTCGCTGCGGGCGTCCACCGTCTCGCCGCGGGCCTGCTCCGGTGAAAGGTACTGGGCGGTGCCCACCACGGCCTGGGTCTGGGTCATGGTCGCTGCGGAGTCGGCCATGGCGCGGGCAATCCCGAAGTCCATGACTTTCACGCTGTTGTTCTCCGGGCAGAACATCACATTGGCCGGTTTGATGTCGCGGTGCACGATCCCGGCCTTATGACTGTAGTCCAGGGCAGCGAGCACCCCGAGCGTGAAATCGATCGCCTGGTCGATGCTGACTTCCTTGGCCCGGATCAGATCGCGGATCGTCCTGCCGGAGACGAACTCCATCACGATGTACGGCACCCGGACGGTGTCCTCGTGGTCGCCGGGGACCGCGTGGTCACCGGTGTCGTAGATGGCAACGATCGTGGGGTGGTTCAGGGCGGCCACCGCCTGCGCCTCGCGCTTGAACCTGGCCTGGAACTGGGGGTCCCGGGCCAGGTCCGGGCGCAGGAGTTTGACGGCGACGGTGCGTCCCAGCCGGGTGTCGACGCCGCGGAAGACGTCGGCCATGCCGCCGCGGCCGATCAGCTCACCCAGCTCATAGCGCCCGCTGAGGACGCGCTGCGTGTTCACGGGGCCGCGGTCCTCCCGGTGCGATGGGGTGCGGGGTGAATTGGGCATAGTGGCCTACGTTCCCGTTGGGCTCGGGGTTGACTGCGTGGCCGCGGCCTTGGCCAGGTGGTAGGTCACGAGCGAACCGGCGGGCACCTTGCTGCCGGAGGCAGGCTCGGAGCTGACGAAGGTGCCGGGCTGTTCCTTCTTCCCGGTGGGGCTGACGGGATCGCCTTTGGCCCAGCGGAGGCCGGCGTTCTCGATGGCCTGCTGGACAGCCGCTTCGCTGGCACCGGACTGCAGGGTGGGCACCGTTACGGCTTCCGGGCCCTTGGAGTACGACACCTTGATTGTTGTGCCGGGCTGGACCCGCCCGGCGGGGTCGATTTGGACCACCGTTCCGGGGGTGGAGTCGTCAAACACCTCGACTCCGGTGACGACAAGCCCCAGACCGATCAGTTCGCTGCGGACCTCGTTGAAGGGGCGGCCCAGGTAGCTCTCCGGAATCAGATTGATGGCAGCCGGCGTGGACTGGGTAGGTGTCGCGGAGCTGCTGGTGGGGCTGGGGCTCGTGGTGGTCGGGGAGGCGCTGGTGGTGGTCGGCGCAGCGCTGGTGGTGTTGACGGCGCTGCTGCTCGCGGGCGTTTGCGGGAACAGAATGCCGGCTTGGGTCAGCATGATCCCCACCAGGGCGAACAGCACCAGCAGGATCAGGGCAATCAGCGGCCAGGTCCAGGGACTGCGGCCGCGGCGTTCGGGCTGGTTGACGGGCTCGTCGTCGTAGTCGTCGTCCTCCTGGACCCAATTGCGTTCCGCCGCGAGGGCGTCGGCGCGCGAGAGTGTGTTGCGGGCGCCGTACGCGCTGGCGGCCGCGGCCCCGGCGGCCAGCCCTGCAGCGGCACCCGCGCCGGCGGCGCCGACGACAGGCAACGCCGAGGTGGCCGACGTCGAACGGTCAGCCGCACCGATGACACCGGTTGCGGCGGTGGGGATGTCCACCGGTGCCGTGATGGGTCCGGTGGCTGCCTCGAAGAGGAGCATGCCCGGAACGGCGGCGTGCGCTGCGGCGATATCGCCGTTGCGGATGGCTTCGGCGGCCACGGAGAGTTTGAGGGCGTCGGCCGGGCGGTTCTTGGGGTCCTTGGCCAGCATGGACATCAGCAGGGCCCGGACCGGCTTCGGCAGGGTTTCTGGCAGCGGCGGCGGGGCATCATTGACCTGGGCCAGCGCGATGGCAATCTGCGATTCGCCCGAAAACGGGCGGTGCCCGGTGAGGCACTCATAGCCGATCACGCCGAGGGCATAGATGTCCGAAGCGCCGGTAGCCAACTGGCCCGTGGCCTGTTCCGGAGCCAGGTACTGGGCGGTTCCCATCACCTGTCCGGTCTGGGTGAGCGGTACCTGGTCCGCCAGCCGGGCGATGCCGAAGTCGGTCACCTTGACGCGGCCATCCGGGGTGATCAGCAGGTTGCCCGGCTTGATGTCCCGGTGGACCAGGCCCTGGGCATGGGCGACCGAGAGGGCCCGGGCCGTCTGGGCGATCATGGACAGCGTGCGGTCCGGGGAGAGCACCTGTTCGTGTTCGATGATGCTGCTCAATGGCTGGCCGGGGACCAACTCCATGACGAGGTAGGCGGAGCCTTCTTCCTCGCCGTAGTCAAAGACGTTGGCGATGCCCACGTGGTTCAGCAGGGCGGTATGGCGGGCCTCGGCGCGGAACCGCTGGAGGAACCCGGGATCGCCCGTGTACTCCTCCTTGAGCACCTTGATGGCGACGATGCGGCCAAGGATCAGGTCTTTGGCTTTCCAGACTTCCCCCATGCCGCCGATCGCTATACGTGTGGTCAGCTGGAACCTGCCGCCGAGGGTGATTCCTGATGAAGGCCTCACTTATTCAACACCGCCTCAAAAATCTTCTTCGCGTTCGGACTGGTTAGCTGTGCGCCGGTGGTGATGTCTACGCTTTCCATGACGATAGTGACAGCCACCTGCGGGTCATTCGCCGGGGCAAACCCGGTAAACCATGAGTTGTTCAGGCCGTTGCCGAGTTCCGCGGTACCGGTCTTGCCGGCCACTTTGACACCGGGTACGGCCGCCCCGCGGGCGATGCCGTCGCTGACCACACTGACCATCCACTCGTTGATCTGCCGGGCGATCTCCGGCGTGGTGGAGGTCTGCAGCACCTGGGGCTTCGGCTCACTGATCGGCCGCAGGTCCGGGGAGCGTACGGCCTTGATCAGGTTCGGCTGCATCTGCACTCCGCCGTTGGCGATCGCGGCGGTCATCTGGTTGATCTGGAGCGGGGTGGCCCGGACGTCCCGCTGGCCAATTGAGGACTGCGCCAGGCTGGCGTCATCCAGCGGCTCGCTCGGGAAGAAACTCGCGGCGGAGTCCAGCTTCAGCTGGTCGCCAAAGTCCTGCCCGAAACCGAATTTCCCGGCCTGGTCTGCGATGGCCTTCTGTCCCAGATCCAAGGCGATACTGGCGAACGGCGTGTTGCAGGACTGCTGCAGGGCAAAGGCAAAAGTCGCGGTGTCGCGGGTGTAGCAGTTGCCGCCGGCGTAGTTGGGCAGTTTGTACTGGATGCCGGGGAAGGACATTTCCGCGGGGTTGGGCAGAGTGCTGTCCTTGTTGTATTTGCCCGAGTTGAGGGCAGCGGCCGTGTCAATGAGCTTGAAGACCGAGCCGGGTGCCAGCAGCGCGCCGGTGGGTCCGCTGACGTTCTGGTTCAGGTTGATCCCCGGGACCTTGTTCAGCTCGGCGAAGTTGGCGGCTTCGGCCGCCGGATCCTGAGTGGCGATCAGATTGGGGTCGTAGGAGGGTTTGGACACCATGGCAATGATCGCGCCGGTTTTCGGATTGGTCACCACAATCGATCCGCGCCGGCCATCCGGGATGAGGTCGTACGCGAGTTTCTGGATTTTCGGATCGAGCGTGAGCTCCACCGACGCGCCCTTGGGCTGGTTGCCCAGGAAGAGCTGGCCGACACGGTCCAGGAACTGCTGGTCCGAGCTGCCCGCGAGCTCTTTGTTCATGGTCTTCTCCAGCCCGGTCACCCCGTAGCTCCTGGAGAAATAGCCGGTGATCCCGGCGTACGGCTCCGGCTGGGTGTAGGTGCGCTGAAACGCGCAGCTTTCATCCGCAGCCACGGACTCGGCCACGGGGGTGCCGCCGACGATGATCGCGCCGCGGTCGTTGCAGTAGTTCTGTAAAAGGGTGCGTTTGTTCCACGCATTTGCCTCCAGCTCGTCCGCGCCGATCACCTGAACGTAGCTGAGGGCCCCGAAGATCAGCACGAACATGGCGATAGCGGCGATCCAGGCGTTGCGAATGGCTTGGTTCACAGCTTCACCGCCTCGGTGGGGGCGTCCGGACTGTTCCGTCCGGTGCCGGGCACGGCGGCCGGCTTCGAGGGCATGGCAGGAGTTACCTTCTGTGGGTCGGGTTCGTCGCCGGGGGCCAGCGGTGTTGTGTCCACCGGGCCGCGTGCCGTGTGCGAGATCATGAGCAGGAGCCCAACGATGATCCAGTTGGCCAGCAGCGAGGAGCCGCCCGCCGCCAGGAACGGGGTGGTGAGACCGGTGAGCGGAATGAGCCTGGTGACGCCGCCGATGACGACGAAGCACTGCAGCGCAATGGCGAAGGAAAGCCCGGTGGCGAGCAGTTTTCCGAACGCGTCCCGGGTGCCGAGCGCCGCCCGGAAGCCCCGGGTGAACAGCAGCAGGTACATCAGGACGATCGCGAAGAGGCCTATCAGCCCCAGTTCCTCACCGAAGGAGGCGATGATCATGTCGCTGTTGGCGAAGGGGACCAGATTGGGGCGTCCCTGGCCGAAGCCGGTGCCCACCAGGCCACCGTTGGCCATGCCGAAGAGACCTTCGACGATCTGCAGGCTGCCGCCGAATTCCCGTCCGTAGACCTCGGGGGTGAAGGCGTTGACCCAGCCGTCGATCCGCAGCGCTACGTGGGAGAAGGCGCGGGACGCTACGAAGCCGCCGGCGGCCATGAGGCCTACGCCGATGATCACCCAGCTGATGCGGCTCGTGGCCACGTAAATCATGACGAGGAAGAGACCGAAGAACAGGATTGAGGAGCCCAGATCCCGCTGGAAGATCAGCACGCCGATGCTGACAAGCCAGGCGGCGATCATGGGGCCCATGTCCTTGAAGCGCGGGAACTGGATGGGCCCGACTTTCCGGCCGGCCAGCAGGATGAGGTCCCGGTTGGATGAAAGATACCCGGCAAAGAATATAGCGAGCGTGATCTTGGCGATTTCGCCGGGCTGGAAGGTCATCGGCCCGACCTTGATCCAGACCTTCGCGCCCAGGATTTCACCCGCGGAGATGCCGGGAACCAGCGGCAGAATCAGCAGCATGGCACTGACTGCCAGGGAGATGTAGGTGAAGCGGCGGAGGATGCGGTGGTCCTTGAGGAACCAGATCACGGCGATGGACACGGCCATGGCGACGACGGTCCAGCGAAGCTGGTTGTTGCCCGTGTCTTCTCCGACCCGGTCCAGCCGGTGGATCATGGCGAGGCCGAGTCCGTTGAGGGCCACCACCAGTGGAAGCATTACGGGATCGGCATATTTAGCCCGAATGCGGAGCACAATGTGGAACGCGAGGGCAGCCGCGGCAAGCAGGCTCGACTGGAACCAGAAATCGGTGTCGAAAGCCTTCTGTTGGTCCACTCCGACGAGGGCCTGGGCGCCGATGCCGACGGCGAGGGCCAGCACCAGCAGCACAAGCTCAACATTCCGCCGCGGTTTGGGCGTGGGATCGATGGGTGTCATTTGCCGACCTCGCAGACGGGAGCCGTGGCCGCCGGCGTCGGTGCTCCGGTCACGGCTGCGCCGGGACCCGCGGTTTCGCCGGGGACTGCTGTAGCCCCCGGACTCGCTGACGTGCCCGGGGTTTCGGTCGCGCCCGGGGTTGCCGGGGTCGGTGACGGTGTGATGCATTCGTCCGCGGGGGCCGTGGTACCGGTGCGTTCCAGGTTTTTGACGATCCGCTGGGCGTCATAGAGGTCCCGGGCCGGCACGGTCTGGCGCACCCGCTGCTGGGAGAAATCGGGGAGATCTGACATCCGGATATCGGTCACCGTTTCGAGGGTGGAAAGCTGGATGGGTCCCAGGCGCTGTGAGACCCCGTTGAAGATGGCGACGTGCTGGTCCTGTTCCCCGATGTAGTACCGGGTCTGGGTCCAGGCATAGCCCAGCCACAGGCCCAGGGCGAGAAGTGCGACGATGGCCGCAGCGATGGCGACAGTCAGCCAGCGGCGCGGCGGGCGGGCGGCCTTGTCGTCGTCGGCCTCTTCCCTCGACTGTTCAGACTTGTGGGTCAGCACGGTCGCCGCGCGGCGGGCCAGGGTGCGCCCCGCGATGGTCGGGATGGAACCGGTCTCCGCGGCAGTGGCGGCTGCACCCACGAGTTCGTGGGGGCGGCCGGCCAGGTCCTCGCGGAGCACCTCGGCGGAAAGGTGCTCGCCAAGGTGCGGATCGGTCGAGGTCTCAGGCTCTGCCTTTTCGGCCGCACTGTCGTCCGGCGTGACGTCCGCCGCGCCGACGTCATTGGTGTTCGGCGTCGTTTCGGCAGTCTGTGCGGCACCAACGGTGCTTCCGGGCAGCAGGACAGGGCTTTCGGACGCAGTGGCGGTCACTGTGGAAGGTGACGCGGCCGGAACAATTTCGACGGCGGCGGTCCGCACGTCGTCGCTCGTCTGTTCGGCGATTTCCAGCATCACCACGGTGACGTTGTCCGGAGCCCCTGCCTCGAGGGTGAGGTCGACCAGTAATTCCGCGCATTCGCGCAGGTTCGGGGTCTCCCGGACGGTGCGTTCCACAACATGGCCGGCCACATAATTCAGACCGTCGGAACAGAGCAGCCAGCGTTCGCCCGGTTCGACGTCAAGCGTATCCAGGTCCAGTTCCGGGCTGGCATCGACGTCACCGAGGACGCGCATGAGGACATTCTTGTGCGGATGGGTTTCCGCCTCTTCGGGTCGGAGCCGGCCTTCGTCGATGAGGCGCTGCACGAAGGTGTGGTCCACGCTGACCTGTTCGAATTCGCCGTTCCGGAGCCGGTAGGCGCGGGAGTCGCCAATGTGGGCGAAGTGCAGTTTGCCTTCGGCCAGCAGGAGGGCCGTGACGGTGGTGCCCATACCGGCCAGCTTGGGATTCATGTGGACGAGCTCGGAGAGCAGTGAGTTGGCCGTCTGGATCTCGTCTGCCAGGACGGTGCCGGCGTCACCGTCGTAGTCGTCCTTGTCGAGATGGATCATGTCCAGCACGGTGGCGGCAGAGGCAACATCGCCGCCGGCGTGTCCGCCCATGCCATCGGCGACGACGGCGAGGTGGCGGCCAACATACGCGGAGTCGTCGTTCTTCGCCCGCACACGGCCCACGTCGGACCGTGCGGCGTAGCGCATGATGAGCGGCCGCGACGGTGCAGGTGTTTTGCCTTCGGCCCTTTCAGCGGGGCGATCCGGGACAGCCACGGCTACGGCCTCAATTCGATGACCGTCTTGCCGATTCTCACGGGGACACCCAGCTCAACGGGCAGGGCCCGGGTGAGCTGCTGGTCGGCCAGGTAGGTGCCGTTGGTCGAGCCAAGATCCTCGATGAACCACCGGCTGCCCTGCGGAAACAGGCGGGCATGGCGGCCGGAGGCATAGTCATCTTCCAGCACCAGGGTGGCTTCCTGGGCGCGGCCAAGCAGGATGGGGCTCGCTGCCAGCGGAATCGTGGTGCCCTTGAGGGGACCTTCGGTCACCACCAGGTGGCGCGGCTGTTGCTTGACCGGGGCGGCCGGTTCGGCCAGCGCAGGGTTCTTACGCACCTGCCGTGCCGTCGGGGCTCCCGCCGCTGCCTTGCGGCCGATCATAAGGTCGCGGCGCATGGCGGCAACGATGCTGAAGATCAGGACCCACAGGAGCAGCAGGAAGCCGAACCGCAGGGCGGTGATGGTCAGTTCGCTCACTGGCGGCCGCCAGGGTTGGCGGGCAAAAGGCGGAAGATAATCTTGGTCCGTCCCATAGTGATCGTGGCGCCGTCGGTGAGGTCTGAGGAGCCGGCGATCTTGTGGCCGTTGACGTAGCTGCCGTTCGTGGAGCCCAGATCCACGGCCTGGGCGGTGCCCGGCCCCGTGCGGATTTCGAGATGGCGGCGGGAAACGCCGGTGTCGTCAATCAGGATGTCCGCTTCGGATGAGCGCCCCAGGATGATTGAGGCCGCGTTCAGGGAGTACCGCTGGCCGTCGATATCGAGGACGGGCTGCATCCGGGCCGGCTGTCGTGTCGGTGCGGCAGGCATGCCGGCGTGCGGCGCAGGCTGGGCGGGCGCGGAGGGGGAAGACGACTTTTCGGTCCGGGACTTGATTTCAAAGTCCCCGGCGCGGCGGCCCTCGTCCCGGCGGAAACTGATCCGCACCGGGCCCTGGAGGGTGTAGCCCTGGCTGCGCACGTGGTTGATGACGACGTCGCACAGTTCTTCCGCGAGCGGGGTGCCCCATTCCTGGGCCCGCTGGAAATCGTCGTCGCTGAGGAGGACGTCGAAGACGTTGGGGGCGAGGGTCCGTCCTGCGGCGATGGTGATGGCCTTGTTGTCCACCTCGCGGCGGAGGTGGCTGGCGATCTCGACCGGCTCGACCTGGGCGCGGGAACCGGTGGAGAAGACTCCGCGGACGGCCTTTTCGATGCCGCGCTCGACTTTGTCCAGCAATCCCATGGTCCTTCTCCTTTCGTGACGGCTGCAGGACAGCGTTCGTTCCGGAACTCGGTTTCCCAAACTTGCGGGAGCCCGCAGGTAACGGGCACTCCTACACCAGATACTACTGGGCGAGTCTGGGAATGGCCTTAATGCGCGTCGCCACTCCGTGCCGGGAAATGGCGGCGGACCGGCCCTGACCTGCCCTGACATTGCTCCGACGTTGCCCCAAGCGACCCGCGGGGAGGGACTTCATGTAGCGGGGAGGGCCCCGATGCGGGCCGCTGCGGGACACCTGTGCCCTCACCTCCGGAGTGCCCTGAACGGCCGCCGCGGGAGGCGATTGGTGTTTTCCCGCAGTTGTCCGTTATGCTTGATCTCGCTGCTTTTACGAGGTTGGCGGTCCGGATTCCGGGCCAAAAATTGTGTGGAAGAAGTTGCGCGCGAGTGGCGGAACGGCAGACGCGCTGGCTTCAGGTGCCAGTGTCCGAAAGGGCGTGGGGGTTCAAATCCCCCCTCGCGCACGCAAATGTAAAAGAACCCTGGTCTTCGGACCGGGGTTCTTTTTTGTTAAACCGGGCGGTGCCTGCTCAGGCGGCCCCCCTTCCCGGCGCGTTCTGCGCCAGGCCTCCGGCGGGCGCCCCGAACCCAACAACGCGGGGTCACTTCGCGCCCATCCCGAGGCGCGGCTTGGGCGCTAAGTGACCCCGCGTTGGTTTGATCCGAGGGCATGCTCCGCGGTCAACCGCGGAGCGCCCCGAAGCGAGCGATCATCGCCTCAAGGCCCAGGTTAAATGCGACGTCGGCGGGCTTTTCGTAGCCTTCCAGGTCCTGCTGCTTGACTGCTGCGGTGAAGTTCGGCGTCGAGTGAGCCATGCTTCCGGAGTCAAAAATATCCGCCGGGGCCGTGACGTCATACGCTGAGCCAAAGATGAAGGATTCCAGGGCCACGATCGCCGAAATGATCCGCTCCTGCGGGAATCCAGCATGGCTGAAACCGGCGCTGACGGCCTCATACATGGCCAGGGTCTTGGGCGCGTCAGTCACCGGGAGCACGGCGATCACCGGGATCAGCGGCGTGTGCTTGGAGAACACGTCGCGGTAGCTCCAGGCCCAGCTGCGCACGGCCTGGTCCCACGGTCCGGACCCGAAGGCGGACACATCAACAAAAGACGTCAGGTGGTCCTGAACCAGGACCAGCACGTCGCGTTTGGATGAGACGTGGTTGTACAAGGCCGACGGCGCCACGTTCAGCGTCCGGGCCAGGGCCGCCATGGTGAAGCCGTCGTACCCGCTCTTCCCGATGAGCTGCAGCGCCGCAGCGGTGATGCCGTCCTGGTCGAGGACGGCGGCAGCAGGCCTGCCCACCCGGCGGCGCGGTTTCGCGTCGTGGAGTGGATCTGCTGGGGCTCTGGTTGGTGCCGGCATTCCTGGCCTTTCTGCTGTCGGTGTCCCTGGGTGCTCCCATTGTGCCCCCACTTTACCGGCGGAATTTCTTCGGCAGGAGGTCTTCCCTGGCACACCGGAAGGGTCTATAGTCGATCCTAAATGAATGACATTCATTTAGTGGGCCGCATCACTTCAGCGGCCAGAGAGAGGACATCATGCTGGAACTTGACCGCGACGTCGTTATCGTCGGAGCAGGCCCCGCCGGGCTGACCGCAGCCAGGGAACTGAAGAAAGCCGGCCTGAGCGTGGCCGTCCTGGAGGCGCGCGACCGGGTTGGCGGCCGCACCTGGACCGACACGATTGACGGCGCCATGCTGGAAATCGGCGGCCAGTGGGTCTCCCCGGACCAGACCGAACTGCTGGCGCTCCTCGACGAGCTCGCCCTGGAAACCTACTCCCGCTATCGCGAGGGCGACTCCGTCTACATCGGTTCCGACGGCAAGCGCACCCTTTATACAGGCGACACCTTCCCGGTCAGCGAAACCACCGCCGCCGAGATGGACAAACTCACCGCTCTGCTGGATACCCTCGCCGCCGAGATCGGCCCCACCGAACCATGGGCGCACCCCAAGGCCCGCGAGCTGGACACCATCTCCTTCCACCACTGGCTGCGGGAGAACTCCACGGACGAGGAAGCCTGCAACAACATCGGCCTCTTTATTGCCGGCGGAATGCTGACCAAGCCCGCCCACGCCTTCTCCGCCCTGCAGGCAGTGCTGATGGCTGCCTCCGCCGGATCCTTCAGCCACCTCACCGACGAGGACTTCATCCTCGACAAGCGCGTCGTCGGCGGAATGCAGCGGGTCTCCCTGCTGCTCGCCGCCGAACTGGGTGACGACGTCGTCCTTGACAGCCCGGTGCGCACCATCAGCTGGGGTGTGGACGCCGGCGGGAACCACCGCGTGACCGCTGTTTCGGAACGCGCCACCGTGAACGCGCGCTTCGTGATCATGGCCGTGCCGCCGAACCTCTACTCCCGGGTCTCCTTCAACCCGCCGCTGCCGCGACGCCAGCACCAGATGCACCAGCACCAGTCCCTGGGCCTGGTCATCAAGGTGCACGCCGTCTACAGCACCCCGTTCTGGCGCGAGGACGGCCTCTCCGGGACCTGCTTCGGTGCCGGCGCACTGGTCCAGGAGGTCTACGACAACACAAACCACGAGGACCCCCGCGGCACCCTGGTCGGCTTCGTTTCGGACGAGAAGGCCGATGCCATGTTCGAGCTCAGCGCCGAGGAACGCCGCCGCGCCATCCTCGAATCGATCGCCGGATTCCTCGGTGACAAGGCCCTCGAGCCGGAGGTCTATTACGAGTCGGACTGGGGCTCTGAGGAGTGGACCCGCGGCGCCTATGCCTCCAGCTACGACCTCGGCGGACTGCACCGCTATGGCAAGGACCAGCACGCGCCGGTCGGCCCGATCTACTGGTCCTCCTCCGATCTCGCTGCCGAGGGCTACCAGCACGTCGACGGCGCCGTTCGAATGGGACGCCACACGGCAGCCCGGATCGTCGCAGCGGCAGACCGTGCCTCCGTCGCCACCAACTAATCCGTCCCTGCCACGTAACCCGCCCAACAGTTCAGAAAGGATCGGCCAGATGCGTTACGTAGTGGGGTATTCAGCCAATGCCAGAGGGCACGATGCCGTAAACCTGGCCGTATCACTGGCGCTCGGGCGCGGAGCCAGCCTGGACCTTGTGCTGGTGGTCCCCGAAGTGCAGCAGTTCGGGGCCGCCCACGCACCCAGGGCCGGCTTCGAGCACCTGCTCAATGAGCAGGCACAGGAGTGGCTTGACCAGGCGCTGGCGTTGATTCCGCCCGGTGTCCCGGCCCGGGCCCACGTCCGCAGCGGTGATTCCGACGCCCACGCACTGATCCAGGCCGCTGAGGAGTTCGGGGCGGACATGCTCATCATCGGCGCAACAAGCAACGGGATCTTCAAGCGGTTCACTATCGGGTCGGTGGCCAGCGCACTGCTCCACGCTTCGACCGTTCCCGTGGCATTGGCACCGCATGGCTACCATCGCCAGGAGGCCGTGACCCGGATCAGTTGCGGGCTCGGAAACCGGACGGGCGCTGAGAAGCTGCTCGATTTCGCCCTTGGGATGGCGGCCAGCCGCGAAGTGCCGCTGCGCGTGGTGTCGCTTCTGGCGATCGACGGCGGCGACGCGGCCGCTGCCGCGGAAGCCGCCGAAGCGGCTCGGGCGTACGCGGCGAAGCATCTTGCCGCAGCCCTGCCGGGCGGCGGGCAGGGGGTACGGGAGGAGGCGAAGGCGGAAGTTGTCATCGCACAGGGCCGCACCGTCGAGGAAGCGGTGGACCGTCTGGATTGGGAAGACGGCGAGGTCCTGCTGATCGGATCGAGCAGGCTTGCCACGAGCCGGTCCATCTTCCTGGGCAGCACGGCCAACCGCATTCTGCGTGCCCTGCCGGTGCCGATGATTGTGGTCCCGAGTGACTATGAGCTCAAAAACCCCAACCAGCCAGCGTCGCATGACTTCACCCGAGAGGCACAAAAATGAGCGCGGAACACGCGATGGCCAAGGCCTCGCACACCGGACAGTACACCGAAGACCAGCACGGACTGAGCGAGAAGGGCCTGAAGGCAGGGTCTGTGGGGCTGATTGGCGCTGTCGTCATCGGCGTTTCCTGTATCGCCCCGGCCTACACTTTGACTGCGGCACTGGGCCCCACCGTGGCTGAAGTCGGCGTACACCTGCCTGCGATTTTCCTGGTCGGCTTTGTCCCGATGTTGCTGGTGGCGTTCGGCTACCGCGAGCTGAACAACGCCATGCCCGACGCCGGCACGTCCTTCACCTGGGCCTCGAAAGCCTTTGGCCCGTGGCTCGGGTGGATGGGAGGCTGGGGGCTCATTGCGGCGACAATCATCGTGCTCTCGAATCTGGCCGCTGTCGCGGTGGATTTCTTCTACCTGATGCTGTCGCAAATTTTCGGTAACCCCGACCTCGCTGATCTCACCAAAAACCTGCCGCTGAACATTGCCACCACATTGGTGTTCATCGCCCTCGCGTGCTGGATCTCCTACCGCGGCATGGAAACCACCAAGACGGTCCAGTATGTGCTCGTGGGATTCCAGCTACTGGTGCTCGGCTGGTTCGCGGTGGCCGCGTTCAGCCACGTCGCCAACGGCACCGCCTTTGACGCCACAGCCATTTCACCGGACTGGTTCAATCCCTTCGCGGTGGAATCTTTCACCGCCTTTGCCGCCGGTGTTTCGCTGTCCATCTTCATTTACTGGGGGTGGGACGTCACGCTGACCATGAATGAGGAGACCAAGAACCCGGAAAAGACCCCGGGCCGTGCCGCCACCGTCACCGTACTGGTCATCGTGATCATCTACATGACCGTTGCCCTGGCCACGTTGTCCTTCGCCGGAATCGGTACGGAAGGTCTGGGTGCCGGAAACCCGGAGAACCAGGCCAGCATCTTCGCCGTGCTCGCCGGTCCGGTGATGGGACCCTTCGCTATCCTGATGTCCCTGGCCATCCTGAGCAGCTCGGCGGCGTCGCTGCAGTCCACGTTCGTCTCGCCGGCGCGGACGCTGCTGTCGATGGGCCACTACAAAGCCCTGCCGAAGAAGTTCAGCAGGATCAGCCCCACACACAAGTCACCGAGCTACGCCACGATCGCCTCGGCGGTGGCTGCCGCTGCGTTCTACGTCATCACCCGCACCACGTCGGAGAATGCGCTGTGGGACACCATCACTGCTCTGGGCATGATGATCTGCTTCTATTACGGCATCACGGCGCTGGCCTGTGTCTGGTTTTTCCGGGCCGAGGCGTTCAGCGGAGCGCAGGCGTTCTTCTTCAAGTTCCTCTCACCCCTCCTGGGCGGGGTCATCCTGCTGGTCATGTTCTTCAAGACCGCCTATGACTCCATGGATCCGGCGTACGGTTCGGGCTCCTCGATCGGTGGTCTGGGCCTGGTCTTCATCCTCGGCACGGGAGTCATCCTGCTGGGGGTGGTGCTCATGCTGATCATGGCGAAGCTCCGGCCCGAGTTCTTCAAGGGCGAGGTGCTGGCCCGCGGAAACTGAGTCGCCGGCCCGCGGGAGTTCCGGGAAGGTCCTTCTTCCGGCAGCCATTGGAAAGTAAGCACACTTACCAATAGGCTGGCGGGAGGGGGACCTTCCCCTGTGTGGAACCAGAACGAGGTGACAGCATGTCGGACGCAGCAAACATCAGCAAAGTTACGGACATCATCAACGATTCGCGGATCGGGATGTTCACCACCGTCAATGAAGAGGGCGCGCTGGTCAGCCGCCCGCTGGCCGTCCAGGACGTGTTGGACGACGGCGACATGTGGTTTTTCACGTCCGCCACCACCTCCCAGGTAGCCCACGTCCGGGCGCACCCGGGCGTCAACGTCTCCTTCGGCAAAGGAACGGAATGGGTATCGGTGGCCGGGACGGCAGAAGTTGTCACCGACCGCCAGAAGATCCACGAGCTCTGGAACCAGATGGTCGAAGCCTGGTTCCCGGACGGCCCGGACACCCCGGAAGTGGTGCTGCTGCACGTCGACTCCGACTCCGCCGAGTACTGGACCAGCCCGGGCGGCACCGCCGCGTCGGTGCTCCAGTGGGTCAAATCCAAGGTCATGCACAGCCGGATGAGTGTGGGCGACAGCGGCACGGTGGAACTCTAAGACCAGCGCCGTCCTGCGTCGACCAGCGCTGTCCTGCGCCGCGGCGGGTCAACGGACCCGCCGCGCGCGCCGGCGACTGCCTAGTCGATGATCTTCAGCCCTGTGCCCCAGTTGAAGGCCGCGTAGGCGGGGTTAGCCTGCAGCGCCATCACGAGCAGCTGGAATGCTTCCAGTTCCCGGGCATGCCGCAGCCCGCCGACCCGCAGTGGCCGGAGACCGGCTGCTGCGGCGAACGAGGCGACTTGGTTGCCGGCTTCCTCCGAGTCTGTGGCGATGAAGACATCCAGGGGCATCCCGCCCGTCGCGCCGGCCGTCAGCGGGCCGGCGAACGTGGTGTTGAACGCCTTGACGACTGCTGCCCCCGGCAGCAGGGCGGCGATTTCCTCGGCGGCTGAGGACCCCGGGTCCACCGTCAGGGAATCGAAGGTGTCCACGTTGATCGGGTTGCTGATCTCCACCACGGTCTTTCCGCTGAGGGTGTCACCGTAGTGCGTTGCCACTTCCTTGGCCGGTCCGAAGTACAGGGCCAGCACCACGATGTCGCCTTCCGGGATATCGCCCAGTCCACCGGACGTCGTACCGCCGCCCAGCTCGGCAGCCAGTTTGGCCGCGTGCTCCGGGGCGCGGTCCAGGATTTGGAGTGAGCGTCCGGCTGCCACGGCGCGGGTGCCGATCGCCCGTGCCATGTTGCCGCTGCCGATGATGGTGATGTCTGTCATGGTGCTTCCTTCCAAGGATGACGCTGGAACGCAGGGACAAAGCTAGGCAGGTGAGCTGTAAGACATGTCAGCCGAGCGCCGGATCCGCTGCCGGGGATCCGGCGTGGCGGGTCGGTGCGTCGCGTCCGACGCCTGCGGCCCTTTCGGCCTCGGCGAGGGCTTCCTCCAGCCGCTCGACCGCCCGGGCATAGCCGGCGTCCGTCCCGCTGCGGAGCTGATCCGCGGCCTTCATCGCACGGATCAGGGCGGCCGTCTCCGGCTGCCGCGGGTCACACATGGCGGGGTAGTCGATGCTGTGCGCGGGGTCCAGTTCGTAGCGCTGCCATCTGGCCAGGGCGCTGCGGTGCCGGGCCGCGGCCGCCTCGTTGCTGGCTGCCGTGTCCCGGGCGGAGCGCCGCTCCGCCTGCCGGCTGAAGATCCTGGGAGTCCAGAGGTAGGCGGCGGCTGCCGCGGCCGCGGCGATGACTCCGAGCAGCAGGCCGGACCACGGCGCCACCAGGGCGGGGAGGATCACGGCCGGCGCAACGATGGCGAGTCCGGCGAAACCGTCCCAGAAGACGGCATCCGGCAGGCCGTCGTCGTCGGCCAGATGCTTCCGGAGCAAATAGACCGAGGCTCCCGCAGCGCACACGACAAGGCAGGCCAGGGCGAGTAGTTGCCAGAGCGCAAAGGGGGCGGGCTCGAACAGAGACGGCATTCCAATACCTCCAGGGATCCGGTCCGGGGCGGGCGCGGTTCCCTGATTCCATTGGAATCCATCGAGGGCGGGCCGTCAATGGTCCTTCGGCCGTTGCCGGGGGTCCGGTTCCCACCCGGGCCCGTCCCGGCGTAGCCTAGGCCGCATGCGACTGAAAATGTGCAGTATCCACGTCAAGGACCCCGCCGCGGCATTCGAGTTCTACACCGGAATCCTGGGCTTCGAGAGCCTCATGGCCATCCCGGAGCACAACCTGTACATCGTGAAGGATCCGGCCGGGTCCGGCGGCGGATCGGTCGGGCTCCTGCTGGAGCCCAGCGATAACCCGATCGGGGCGGCCTACATGAACGGATGCCACGACGCGGGGCTGCCCGCGATCGTCTTCGGGGTGACCGATGTCCGGGCCGAGTTCAAGCGGCTCACCGCCAAGGACGTGATGTTCCAGGGTGAGCCCTCCGTCGGTCCCGGGGGGACGACGGCGGTGTTCGACGACGGGTGCGGGAACTTCGTGCAGCTCCATCAGGACTGAGCCGGGACCGGCGGGCCCGCCGGCCAGAGCAGCTACTCGGCGGCGGTGCGTTCCTTCCTGGCGTCCTTCTTCGCAGCCTCGTCCTTGACCCGCTGGGCCTCGGCGCGCACGGCAGCGTGGGTGGAGCGCTCGGCGACCAGCCATGCCGGGGGAGCCTGCAGCAGCGCGGTGATTTCCGCCGTCGTCAGCGCTTCCTCAACCCCGCCGCGGGCCAGCCCGCTGATGGAGACGTTCAGCTTCTGCGCGACCACCGGGCGGGGGTGCGGGCCGTTGCGCCGCAGTTCCGCGAGCCACTCCGGCGGGTTGGCCTGGAGCTCGGCGAAATCGGCGCGGCTGATGACCGAATCCTGGAACTCCTGGGGTGTTGCGGGCAGGTAGATGCCAAGCTTCTTGGCTACGGTGGCCGGCTTCATGGACTGGGAGTTTGCAGAGGTCATGCTTCAAGGGTATCCGGCGGGGCACCAAACCAGCACCAAACGGCCGGCCGGGCGGAAGCCTACGCCAGCCCGGGCGGTACTGTGAACATGTGTCCGCAGCAGAAGAAGCATCCCAGTCCCCCGACGAAACCCCTGTGCCAGTTGTGCGGGAGTTGCGTTTTGCCTACGTCGCCGGCGTGACGCCGGGAAAGTGGACCAGGCGCTGGGAAGAGCGGATGCCTGATGTTCCGCTGCACTCCTTTATGTCCGACGACGGCGCGCAGCTCACGGTTCTGCGCGACGGGTCCGCGGAGCTGAGCTTCGTCCGGCTGCCCGTGGAGCGCGAGGGCCTGAACGTCATCCCGCTGTACGAGGAACAGCCCGTGGTGGTGGCGCCCAAGGGACACGAGATCTCGCTGTTCGAGGAGGTGGCCCTGGCCGACCTCGCCCGGGAGACGTTCCTGGACGTGGCCGGACTTGGCGGACCGGAGATGGCACTGCAGGTCGTGGCCACCGGGGCCGGCCTGGTCATCCTGCCGATGTCCGTGGCCCGCCACTTCAACGTCAAGGACACCGTGGCGCGGAAACTCACCGGGGCGCCCACCACCGAGATCGCCCTGGCATGGCCCAGCGGCACCACGGACGAGGTCATCGAGGAGTTCATCGGGATCGTCCGCGGCCGCACTGCCGCGAGCTCCCGCCAGCCCTCCGCCCAGCAGGAAAGGCCCAAGAAGGAACCGAAGCCGGACCGGCGGGGACCGGCCGTCAAGAAGCCCAAGGTGGCGCAGCGCTACGCGCCGAACCCTGACAAGGGACGGGGCAAGGGGTCACGGAAGAAAGGGAAGCGCTAGGCGCTGCCGGAACTGACCGGGCGCTACTTGGCGCAGGCGTCCTGCAGGGCCTTGACGGATTCGGCCGGAGCCTGGTCGCCGGAGTCGGCGATCTGGCGCAGCGGGGTGGTGATCTCGGCGGGAACCCCTGCGGTTTCGGCTCCGGCGACCAGGCCGCCGAGCGCTTCCTTGTCCTTGACACTGACCAGGCCGTCCTTCACGAGCGTGCAGGCCTGCTTCTTCACTTCACTGCCGGCCGCCGTCGCGACCTGGGATGCGCCGTCGCTGACGGCCTTGTTCGCGGCGTCCTGCACCTGGCCGCACCCCGTCAGCGCGATCGTGAGGGTTGCAGCGGCAAGGGCGGCGAGGCGAAGTTTCATTCATCCACCCTAACAAGCGGGCTGACCGGAGGCTGGCCGCGGTAGGGCCGCCGCAGGCTTCCCGGCCGTCCGGCGGCCAGGAGGTCCGGCGACCCGTCGGTGTCCGCTGCCTCCCGTTTTGTGTCGCCGGAAACCTAAACGAAACGTTTTCCGTCTACGCTGGCAACACCGTGGCGCCGCCAGGCCCGTGACCGCCGGTGACGAAGGGATTCCGTCATGCATCTTCTGCCCCGTGAGCAGGAAAAGCTCATGATCGTGGTCGCGGCCGACCTCGCCCGGCGCCGCCAGGCGCGCGGACTGAAGCTGAACTTTCCGGAGGCCGTCGCCATCATCAGCTACGAGCTGATCGAGGGCGCCCGGGACGGCAGGAGCGTGGCGGACCTGATGAGCTACGGCACCACCCTGCTCCGCCGCGAGGACGTCATGGAGGGCGTGCCGGAAATGATCCACGACGTCCAGGTCGAAGCGACCTTCCCCGACGGCACCAAGCTCGTCACCGTCCACGATCCGATCCGTTAGGGAGCTGCGATGATTCCCGGAGAATACGTTCTCAGCCCCGATCCTGTGCTGGTCAACGCCGGCCGCGAGGCGATCGACGTCGTGGTGACCAACACCGGCGACCGTCCCGTGCAGGTGGGCTCGCACTTCCACTTTGCCGAAGCAAACGCCGCCCTGGCGTTCAACCGGCGGGCCGCATACGGACGGCGCCTGGACATTCCGGCGGGCACGGCGGCACGCTTCGAACCGGGGGACAGCAAGACCGTCCGGCTGATCGAACTCGCCGGCCGGCGTGAGGTCTACGGCCTCAGCAACGCAGTCAACGGCAGTCTGGAGGGACGGAAATGAGCTTCGAGTTGCCCCGCAGGCAATATGCGGACCTGTACGGCCCGACGACGGGCGACTCCATCCGCCTCGCCGACACCGATCTCTTCCTCGAGATCGAGAAGGACCTCACCGTCTACGGCGAGGAAGTGGTGTTCGGCGGCGGCAAGGTGATCCGCGACGGCATGGGCCAGAACGGCCAGGTGACGCGGGACGGGGACGTCCACGGGGGAGCCGTCCCCGACACCGTGATCACCAACGTCGTGGTTCTGGACTACACCGGGATTTACAAAGCCGACGTTGCGCTCCGGGACGGCCACATCTTCCGGATCGGCAAAGCCGGCAACCCCCAGATCACCGACGGCGTGGACATTGTGATCGGCGCGAGTACCGAGATCATCGCGGGCGAGCGGAAGATCCTGACCGCCGGCGGCGTGGACTCCCACATCCATTTCATCTCCCCGGACCAGGTCCCCGCCGCCCTGTGCAGCGGGGTGACCACGATGATCGGCGGCGGCACCGGCCCGGCCGAAGGCACTAAGGCCACCACCGTCACCCCCGGCAAATGGCACATCCAGCGGATGCTGCAGGCGGCCGAGGGGCTCCCGATCAATATCGGTCTTTTCGGCAAGGGCCACGCGTCCGCCGTCGAACCCCTGGCAGAGCAGATCCGTGCCGGCGCCATCGGCCTGAAAGTCCATGAGGACTGGGGCTCCACGACGTCCTCGATCGACACCTCGCTGAAGGTCGCGGACTGCTTCGACGTCCAGGTGGCCATCCACACCGACACCCTGAATGAGTGCGGTTTTGTGGAGGACACCATCCGGGCCATCGACGGGCGCGTGATCCACACGTTCCACACCGAGGGCGCCGGCGGCGGGCACGCTCCGGACATCATCAAGATCGCCGGACTGCCCAATGTGCTGCCGGCGTCCACCAACCCCACGCTGCCGTACACCCGCAACACCATCGAAGAACACCTCGATATGCTTATGGTCTGCCACCACCTCAACCCGGACATTCCGGAGGACGTGGCGTTCGCGGACTCCCGCATCCGCGCCGAGACCATCGCCGCCGAGGACGTGCTGCAGGACATGGGCATCTTCGCGATCACCTCCTCGGACTCCCAAGCCATGGGCCGGGTGGGTGAGGTGGTCATCCGCACCTGGCAGGTCGCCGACAAGATGAAGAAACAGCGCGGCGTGCTGAAGGACCCTGACGGCGGCACACACGGTGCTGCCATCGGCCGGGGCGCGGAGAGCGACAACTTCCGGCTGAAACGCTACGTGGCGAAATACACCATCAACCCGGCCATCGCGCAGGGCATGGCGGACTCCATCGGCTCCGTGGAGGTCGGAAAGTTCGCGGACCTGGTGCTCTGGGACCCGGCGTTCTTCGGAGTCAAACCGGAGCTCGTGATCAAAGGCGGCCAGATCGCCTACGCCCTCATGGGGGACGCCAACGCCTCCATCCCCACGCCGCAGCCGCGCACCATGCGGCCGATGTTCGCCACCTACGGCAGGGCCCTGCAGCAGTCGTCCATCACCTTCCTGTCCCAGGCCGCCATCGATGCCGGGGTGCCGGCGGAGCTGGGGCTGGAGAAGGTCATCCGGGCCGTGTCCGGCATCCGCAGCCTCACGAAGGCGGACCTCAAGTACAACGGCGCCACTCCGGACATCGAAGTGGACCCGGAAACGTACCAGGTGACGGTCGACGGGGAGGACGTCACGTGCGAACCGTCCGACGTGCTGCCGATGGCGCAGCGCTACTTCCTTTTCTAGGCTTCCGGAGGAGACAGGCATGATCATCGAAAAGGTCCTCGGCAACACGCACGACCTTCCTCCCGGACCGGACCCCTATGCCGGGCTGCACCGGGAAAAGGTGGTGCTCCCCAGCGCCCAGCTGGTCAAACGCGTCCAGCGCGTCACCACCGACCACGGCAAGGAACTCGGCATCCGCCTCCCCACCGGTTCCGGGGACCTGCGCGACGGCGACATCTTGCACGTTGCAGAGACCAACATGATCGTGGTGTCGGTGCTGCCCACCGATGTCCTCGTCATTGCGCCGCGCTCCATCCACGAGATGGGGGTGGTGGCGCATTCCCTCGGCAACCGGCACCTGCAGGCACAGTTCTTCGATGCCTCCTCGGAGTACCGGTCCGAGGTCATGGTCTGCCAGTACGACCACACGGTGGAGGATTACCTCAAACACGTCGGAGCGCCCTACGTCCGCCAGGAGCGCGTGATGCCCGTTCCCTTCCGCCATGCCGAACACTCCCACTAGCCCCGCGCCCTACCAGCTCGCCCTGCAGCAGCTGTGCGATTCCGCGCTGCCCACCGGTGCCTTCGCGCACTCGCTGGGGTTCGAGAGCTACATCGACCGCGGGCTGGTGCGCGACGAGCAGTCCTTCGGCGTGTGGCTGTCCGCCTTTGTGGGGCAGCAGCTGACGTATTCGGACGCCCTGGCCATCCGGTTCCTCTACGAGGGCGACGCGCTGCCCGAGCTGGACTCGCTGCTGAGCGCCCAGCTCCTGCCACGGCAGCTGCGCGAGGCCAGCATCAAGATGGGCGGCCGGCTCCTTGAGATCGCTGCCGAGATCTTTCCGTCCCCAGACCTGGCGGCGTACCGGGAGCTGGTGAGTTCCGGCCGCGCCGCCGGCCACCAGCCGCTGGCGTTCGCCGTCGTTGCGCGCTCCCTGGGCGTCCCCCTGGCCGAGACTCTAGCCGCCTACCTGTTCGCGGCGGTCACATCCTTGACGCAGAACGCCGTCCGGGCCATCCCGCTGGGGCAGAACGCCGGCCAGCGGCTGCTCCGGAAAGCGGCCGACGACGTCGCTGCCGCAGCCTGCCGCGCCGGCCAGCTGGACCGGTCCGACTTTGGGGCCGTCAGTCCGGGACTCGAAATTTCGCAGATGCGGCACGAGCGACAGCGTGCCCGAATGTTCATGAGCTAACCGAACCGCATGAGAAATATGTCTGGAGAAGAATATGTCTGAGCCCATCAAAATCGGCATCGGCGGCCCGGTCGGTGCCGGCAAGACCCAGCTCGTGGAGCGCCTCACCCGCCACATGAGCCGGGACATCTCCATGGCTGCCATCACCAACGACATCTACACGATCGAGGATGCCAAGATCCTGGCGGCCAACGGCATCCTCCCGATCGACAGGATCATTGGCGTCGAGACCGGCGGCTGCCCGCACACCGCCATCCGCGAAGACACCTCCATGAACACGGCCGCCATCGAGGAGCTCAAGAAGCGGCACCCGGATCTGCAGGTGATCTTTGTGGAGTCCGGCGGGGACAACCTCTCCGCGACGTTCAGCCCCGAGCTGGTGGACTTCTCCATCTACATCATCGACGTGGCCCAAGGCGAGAAGATCCCCCGCAAAGCCGGCCAGGGCATGATCAAGTCAGACCTCTTCATCATCAACAAGACCGACCTCGCACCGCACGTCGGGGCCGACCTGGCCGTGATGGAACGCGACTCCAAGGAGTTCCGCGGCGAGAAGCCGTTCTGCTTCACCAACCTCAAGACCGACGAAGGACTGGAGCGCGTCATCGAATGGATGCGGCGCGATGTCCTGATGCTCGACCTCGCACCATGAGCACGCCGGCGGCTCTTGATCCTCCCGTGGTTGCCTTACCCGGGCCGGCGCCCGCGGGTGAAGGGGGCCGTGCCCGCTCCGCGGTGCCCGCCACGCCGCGGCCCCCTTCACCCGCGTCCGCTGGGGGGCCCGTGAGGGGCCGCCTTGAACTTCTGGTCGCCGACAGGGGTGGACGGTCCGTGGCCGTGCATCAGTTTCATCAGGGCGCTTTGAGAATATTGCGGCCGCATTACCTGGATGACTCCGGGCAGGTTTGTTATGTCGTGGTGAATCCTGGCGGGGCCTATTTGGGGGCTGATCTCTATGTCATGGACGTGGAGGTGGCGGACGGAGCGAAGCTGCTGCTGACCACCCAGTCGGCCACGAAAATCTACCGGACGCCGGGGTCGTTTGCCGAGCAGCGGATGCGGCTGCGGCTGGGGGAGCGGTCGCAGCTGGAGCTGGCCCCGGACCAGGTGATCGCCTACCGGGAGGCCAGTTACCGGCAGAACACGCACATCACCGTGCACCCAACGTCGAGCCTGGTCATGTCCGAGGTCATCACGCCGGGCTGGTCGCCGGACGGCGCCTCGTTCCGGTACGAGGAACTGCGGCTCCGGACCGAAATCCATGTTGAATCCGGGGGCAACAGTGGACTGCTGGCCCTCGACAACCTGCTGATCCGGCCGCCGCAGCACTACGTCACCGGGATGGGGTTCATGGACGGCTTCAGTCACGTGGGGTCCCTGATCGCGGTCGATGGGCGCGTTGACCAGGAACTCGCGGACGAACTGCACGCTCTGGCTGGTGGCCATGATGCCTACACAGGGGTCTCGTTGACTGCCACGGTGGATGGCATCAGCGGACTTGTGCTCCGGTCGCTCTCAAACAGCACCGGGGAACTCAACAGGCTGCTGGGCACCTGCAGCGCCCTCCTGCGTCAGCGGTGGCATGGCACGGCGCCGCTGAACCTCAGGAAATATTGATGGCCACGCTGACCGAATTCGTTGCCATGTATCGACACCGCGACCAGCTCCCATTCGGGACCCGGCTTGGTGTCACCTTCGGAGCCGTGGTGGCCCTGCACGCCGCCGCCGTCGGGCTTGTCCTTGCAGGTTCGGCGACGGCTGGAGAGCCGCTGGCACTTGGCCTGGTGCTGACCGCCTACGACGCAGGCATCAAACACAGCTTCGACTGGGACCACCTTGCCGCCATCGACAATTCAACCCGCAGGTTCGTGGCCCAGCGGAAGGATCCGGTGAGCGTCGGGTTCGCGTTCAGCCTGGGCCACAGCTCGGTGGTGATTTTGGCCGGGGTGCTCGTCGTGGGCGGTGCCGCGATGGTGGGGGAGCTCATGTAGGACGGTGCGGGACGAGGATCTTGCGGCCACGGGCTTGGTGGCCCGGCTGCTGGCGAAACCTCTCTCCGGGGTCCAGCGGCCGCGGAGCATCTACGTCATCGGCTTCCTTTTCGGGCTGGGTTTCGACACCGCCACCACGATCGGCCTGCTGGTGATGGCGACGGCGGCGTCCCTGGCCGGAGCGTCCCCGCTGGCGCTTCTGGCGCTTCCGCTGGCCTTCACCGCGGCCATGACGCTATGCGACACCACCAACGGGGTGGCCATGATGCGCATGTACCGCTCCGCCATCCACCGCCCGCAACGGAAACTCGGCTTCAACGCGCTGATCACTGGCATATCCGCCGTATCGGCCCTGGTCATTTCAGCCATCACCCTGGGCGGGTTCTTCCACGCCGCATTCGGGCTGGAGGATCCGGTGACCACCTGGCTGGGGGAGATCGATCTGGGCGACGCGGGGCTGCTGCTGGTCGCGGGCCTGCTGACGGTCTGGGGCGCCGCATCCTGCGGCGGGCGGCTGCTTGCCTCACATCCGGGCGGCCAGCCGGCCCGGAGCCCGGGAGCATGGTCGTAAGGTGGAGCCATGCGCACGGACTTCAGCCCTGACGAACTTCCCTCCGGGGACTTCTACCGCCTGCTGACGGCGGTGATCGTTCCCCGGCCCATCGCTTGGGTTTCGAGTACGTCCGCCGACGGGGTGGACAACCTTGCCCCGCATTCGTTCTTCACGGTGGCCTCGGTGACACCGCCCATCATTCAGTTCACCTCGGTCGGTAAGAAGGACTCCCTGCGCAACATCGTCGCAACGGGGGAGTTCATCGTGAACCTGGCTCCGGCGGACCTCATCGCCGAGGTCAACGCCACCGGCACGAATTTCCCGCCCGAGGTGAGCGAGTTCGATGCCGCCGGCCTGACCCGTGAAGCAGGCCGCACAGTGCAGGTCCCCCGGGTCGCGGAATCGCCGGTGGCGCTGGAGTGCAAGCTCCACAGCACGCTGGAGATGGGCGACTGCGTCCTGGTCTTCGGCGAGGTGACGCACGCCGCGGTCGCCTCAGAGGCTCTGCAGGGATCCCATCCCACGATCAACAAACTGGACCCACTCTCGCGGCTGGGCCTCGATGAATGGGGTGCCACGGGTCCGGTCAGCGAGCTCAAGCGGATCCGGACGGCCGACTGGCCCGGGGAATTCCGGCCGACACGCCGGTCCAAGGACTGACCTGATCCGGGCCGTCCCGCACTGGCCTGAACTGAATGCTGGCCCGCACTGCTGGTGAACGGAATGCTGGGATGCCTACTGGTCCGAAATGGTCGGGCCGCACTCACGCTGGCCGGTCCGCGACCACGACGCGGAGAGTTCTCCTCGACGCACGGAAACGCTGCCGCCACCGGAATTCGGTAGCGCCAGGAATTCGCCGCCACGCAGTCCAGAAAGCGCGTCGGAGGTGCGAGCTGGGCTCGCCGCGTTCTTGGTTCTGCCGACGCCCACGCGTCGTCCGATGAGAGTGGCTGCCAGCTCATCCACCAAGTCCCCTATTTGCCACCGGGACGCGGCGGACGCGGCGCGGGGAGTGCACCGCAACTTCGGTAGATTGGGTCTATGCCGATGACTGCAGCGCTAGAAGGGATCTCCGACGAGGTCCAGGCCACCCACGCCCACACCGGATCGTGGGTGGCCGCTGTGCTTCGTTCGCGCATCTCGGCAGGCCAGCTCGCCCCTGGGACGAAACTGTCCGAGCAGAAACTTTCCGAGGTCCTGGGCGTCTCACGGAACACGCTGCGGGAGGCTTTCACTGTCCTCGCCGGTGAGTCCGTGGTGCGGCGCATACCCAATCGAGGCGTGTTCGTGTCCGCGCCCCAGGCAGAGGATGTCCGTGAAATCTACCGGGTCCGCCGGCTGATCGAGCCGGCGGCCGTGCTGTGGGGGGACTACCGGGCAGAGACCCTGGATGCGCTGGACGCCATCATCGACCGGGCCCGCGACGCCCTCCGGGCGGGGGCCGTGACGGATATGGCCGATGCCAACCAGGACCTGCACAAAGCTTTGGTAGCGCTCTCCGGGAGTGCGTCAGTGGCTGAGCTCATGGACAAGGTCCTGGCCCAGATGCGGCTGGTCTTCCACGCCATGGCTACCACGGCAGACTTCCACAGCCACTACGTGGAACGCAACGCCGCCCTGGTGGCGCTGCTGCGGACCGGTCGCCGGCAAGAGGCCGCGGCCGAGTTGCGCCGGTACTTGGACGCGGCCGAGCACGAGCTCCTGGCGCATATTGGAGCCCTTCCGCAGGATTTGAGCCCCGGTGCGGGTGATTCGTAATGTTGACCGCGGACACCAGCAGCCCGCCGGACCAGTCAGGTCCGGCGGGCTGCTGTGACCGGGACAGGGCGTTCCGGGCGCCTCGCCTAAGGGACCTGGTAGGAGGTGTCGCGAGCGTCCGTAATGAGCATGTGCCCCGGGGCGTGGCCGATGGCCAGTGCCGGCCTTGACTCCATGACGGCCGCCTGCGGAGTCACCCCGCACGCCCAGAAGACCGGGATGTGCCCGTCCGGGATCCGGACCGGATCACCGAAGTCCGGCCGGCCCAGATCCGTGATGCCCAGTTCGGCGGGGTTTCCCACATGGACCGGGGCGCCGTGCACGGCCGGATAGCGGGAAGTGATGCGGACGGCGTCGGCCACCTGGGAGGCCGGAATAGGACGCATGGAGACCACCATAGGTCCGGCCATTTGTCCGGCCGGTTCGCAGCGGACGGACGTGCGGTACATGGGCACGTTCACTCCCTGGTCGATATGGGCAACCCGGATGCCGTTGTCCTGGAGGGCGGATTCGAAGGTGAAGCTGCAGCCCACAATGAACGTCACGAGGTCATCGCGCCAGTGCTCTGTGATGTCGGCTGGTTCGTCGACCTTCCGGCCGTCCCGGTACACCACGTACTTGGGCACGTCGGTGCGGATATCCCCTCCGGCCAGCAGCACACTGGAGGTCGCGCCGGCGTCCAGCACGCCCAGGATAGGGCAAGGCTTGGGGTTGCGCTGCGCGAACAGCAGAACGTCGAAGGCCTGCGCCTTGGGCACGATGATCAGGTTGGCCTGCGCGTAGCCGCTGCTCCAGCCGGAGGTGGGCGTCACGAGACCGGCGCGGAACAGGGACCTGGCCTCGGCCGGGTGCAGCCCTGCCGGGTTCTTGGGATGCGCGATGGGGGACGGCACGGTCACCTCCGGAAGAGACATTGGTTCTAGGCCCACAGTTTGGCCAGGCTGTAAAGTGAGCTGTAGCCGAGGAACAGGGTCAGCAGCCAGGCGACCACGCCGATGACGAGCAGGCCCTTGGGGTAGACGTAGCCCTGCATGAGGTCCCGGCGGCGCCAGGCCACCCAGAGCAGGACTCCGAACCCGACGGGGAGAATGAGGCCGTTGAAGGCACCGGCGAAGATCAGAAGCTGCTGCGGGGCCTGGCCAATCAGCAGGTAGGCCACGGTGCAGAAACCGATGAAGCCGACCGTGATCAGGTTGCGGGTGCGGTCCTTGGTGCTGGACTTCGTCACGAAGGAGACCGAGGTGTATGCCGCACCGATTACGGAGGTGACGGAGGCTGCCCACAGGATGACACCGAAGACGCGCATGCCGATATCTCCTGCTGCGGCCTGGAAAGCGGAGGCGGCCAGGTTGCTGCCGGTCAGGGCCACGCCGCCGGCGACTACACCAAAGATGGCCAGGAAGAGCAGGATGCGCATGACGCAGGTGACCAGGATCCCTACGATCGAGCTCTGCGTGATCTGCTTGACGTTTTCAACGCCGGTGACGCCGGTGTCCAGCATGCGGTGGGCACCCGCGTAGGTGATGTAGCCGCCGATCGTTCCGCCAATGAGGGTGGTGATGACCAGGAAGTCGATCTTCTCGGGCATCACAGTGTTCTTGAGGGCCTCACCCAGCGGCGGGGCGGAAACCACTGCCACGTACAGGGTCATCAGGATCATCAGGGCACCGAGGATCACCACGATCCGGTCGAGGGCCACCCCGGCCCGCTTGCTGAGGAAGATCAGGATGGCCAGGACGGCTGACACCGCCCCGCCGATTTTGGGGTCCAGCCCCATCATGGCGTTGGTGCCGAGTCCGGTTCCGGCGATATTGCCGATGTTGAAGACTATGCCACCCAGGAAGACAAGTGCAGCGAGGAACCAGCCGACGCCGGGGAGGACCTTGTTGCCGAGCTCCTGGGCCCGCAGGCCGGAGACGCCGATGATCCGCCAGACGTTGGCCTGCACGGCGATGTCGACCAGGATGGAGACCAGGATCGCGAAGGCGAAGGCGGCGCCGAGTTGGACGGTGAAGGCTGTGGTCTGGGTGATGAACCCCGGGCCGATGGCACTGGTGGCCATGAGGAACATGGCGCCCAGCAGGGCGGAACGCCGGGCGGCCGGCTTGAGGGCGGCCTTAACGGTGGTGGTTTCCATGGGGGTCCCAAACAGTTAGGTGACTGGCGTCACAACGAATGTCTCCCGCAACTCTACAGACTGTTGAACAATCCGCGCAAGGAATTGTTCAACAATTTTTAGCTCGATGGTCCGATCCCGGTGGACCGCCGGGGCCCCGGTGGGTCAGTAGTCGCTCAGTCGCCGTGGACCGCGCGCTGCTTCTCCTCCGAGATATTCAGGTAGGCCAGCAGCAGGTCACCGGCACGGTCCAGTCGGCCGGCCTCCAGTGCCTGGCAGATTTTCTCGTTGTCGTCGAGGTAGCTGCGGTAGAAGTGCGCGTCCACGGTGGCCTTGTGAAAGAACAGCCGCATTTCGGCCAGAATCTGGGCCATGATCGTATTGAGGCGCCGGCTCCCGGCCAGCGCCACGATGGCGCCGTGGAAATGCTGGTTCGCGCTGCCGAGGGCCTCCTCGTCATCGGCCGCGGCCGCGGCTCTGCCTTCCTCCACTGCCGCGCGGACCGCGGCCACCCTCTCCGGGCTTCCTCCGCCGCGGATCGCGCTCACTTCGATGAACCGGCGCACGGTGTAGACGTCATGGATCTCGCCCGGCCCCAGGGTCGCGACGAACACGCCCCGGTTCGGGTGCCGGACCACCAGCCGTTCGGCCGCGAGCTCGGCAAAGGCCTCTCGGATGGTGTTGCGGGAAACGCCCAGCTCGGCCGAAATGGTCGACTCGGTCAGTCGCTGGCCCGGCAGCAGCAGCCCCTCCGCCAGCTGCAACCGCAGCTCGGCCGCCACCCGGTCTGCCACGGAGGGGACGGCCAGCCGCAGGCGGGCCGCCGACCCCGGCGCCGCGGCCGCCAGGCCGGAGGCCGGATTGCTTCCCGCGGCGGTGGGGCCGGAACTGCCCGGGAGTCCTGATTCGGCGCTCGTCATAGATGCGAATCTACACGATCGCCACATCGTAGAATCGAAGAATTGTTGAACAATTCGGGGATGTAGTGCATCCTAGATAAAGGAACCCCATGAGACGAGGATCACAGATGGCAACCATTGACCTGAACAGCGACGTCGGCGAATCCTACGGACGCTGGAGCCTGGGTGACGATACGGCGATGTTCCGTTCGGTTTCCAGCGCGAACGTGGCCTGCGGGTTCCATGCCGGGGACCCCAGCGTGATCCGGAAGACCTGCCGCGAGGCGGTGGCCGCCGGCGTCGTGATCGGCGCCCACGTCGGCTACCGCGACCTCGCAGGTTTCGGCCGGCGTTTCCTGGACATCGACCCGATCGAACTTGCGGACGACGTCGTCTACCAGATCGGCGCGCTGCAGGCACTGGCCGCCGCGGAAGGCGGCAGAGTCACCTACGTCAAGCCGCACGGCGGCCTGTACAACGCGATCGTGGCACACACCGCGCAGGCGAAAGCCGTCGTCGACGCCGTCAAATCCGTCGACCCGAACCTGCCCATCCTGGGCCTTCCGGGCTCCGAAGTGCTCCGCTTGGCCGAGGCCGCCGGCCTCCGTGCCGTGACCGAAGCCTTCGCGGACCGGGCCTACAACCCGGACGGCACCCTTGTGTCCCGCACGCTGCCCGGAGCCGTCCTGCACGACCACGCGGAGGTCACTGAGCATGTCCTCCGGATGGCCTCCGATTCCGCCGTCCGCACCATTGACGGCTCCATCCTGAAGATCCGCGCGGAGAGCATCTGCGTGCACGGCGACTCCCCGGGAGCCGTCACCATGGCCGCCGCAGTCCGTGCGGCCCTGACCGCCGCCGGTATCAGCACGGCCGCATTCGTGCACGCCTAAGCGGCGCGGATCCAGATCAAGGCACCGGCAACGATGAAGGCAGCTATGGAAACCCTGGCAGTACAAAAGGCGGCAGTACAAAAGGTCCGCTCCGTGCGGGCGGTGGGAACCCGCGCGGTACTTGCCGAGCTCTCCGGAACCCAGGACGTGCTGGCCCTGCAGGCGCTGCTCCTCGAGAAGCCGCTGCCGGGCCAGCTGGACGTCCTGGCTGCGGCCGAGACGGTCCTGGTCACGGCCGACTCACCGGTTGCGGCCCGGCGGATCGCCGCGCGGCTGCTCCAGCTTGACCTCACCGCGCCCGTGCAGCGGGACGGCGAACTGGTGCTCATCGACACCGTGTACGACGGCGAGGACCTCGCCGAAGCCGGGGAACTGACCGGCCTCGGGGCCGACGGCGTGATCGCAGCCCACACCGGGCAGATCTGGACCGTGGCTTTCGCCGGCTTCGCCCCCGGCTTCGGCTACATGGTGGGGGAGAACCAGGTGCTCGAAGTGCCGCGGCGCAGCTCCCCGCGCACCGCCGTCCCGGCCGGCTCGGTGGCGCTGGCCGGGAACTATTCGGCCGTGTATCCGCGCCGCTCGCCCGGCGGCTGGCAGCTGATCGGCCGGACCGGCGCCAGGATGTGGGACCTGGACCGGGAGCAGCCCGCCCTGGCCGTCCCCGGCCACCGCGTCCAGTTCCGCGCGGTCCGGGAGGTCGTGACGCTGGCGCCGGAACACCCGGCCACGGCAACCGCCCCGCAGGTGACGTCCGGCCTGCGGATCGTCTCACCGGGCCTGCAGAGCCTGATCCAGGACCTCGGCCGCTACGGCCACTCTGGCCTGGGCGTCTCCGCGGCCGGCGCGCTGGACCGGGCCTCCCTGCGCCGGGCCAACCGCCTGGTCGGGAACGCGCCGTCGGCCGCTGCGGTCGAGACCGTCGCCAGCGGACTGTCGGTGCAGGCCGTCGGGGACCAGGTCCTCGCCGTCACCGGAGCGCCCGCGGAGCTGACCGTCGGGACGCCGTCCGACATCGATTCTGACGACGCCGGGCCCTTCTGGCGGACCGTCCCGATGGCCACCCCTTTCGCACTTCTCGACGGCGAAACCCTGACCATCGGCGCCCTGCAGACCGGCTTCCGCAGCTACCTCGCCGTCCGCGGCGGCGCGGACACCGCCCCGGTGCTCGGCAGCCGCTCGACCGACACCATGTCCGGGATCGGCCCGGCCCCGCTGGCCGCCGGCCAGCTCCTCGCCTCCGGCGGGGAGGCCGAATCCGGCGTCGTCGGGCACCCCGAACTGCAGCCGGAATTCCCGGGCAGCGGTGTCACCGTGCTTGACGTCGTCCCCGGCCCCCGCGCCGACTGGTTCGACGCCCCCGCGCTGGCGTCCTTCTGCGGGCAGGACTGGGAGGTGAAACCGCAGTCCAACCGGGTGGGCATGCGCCTGCAGGGAACTCCGCTGCAGCGCGCCCGGCAGGGTGAACTCGCCAGCGAGGGCACCGTCGCCGGAGCCCTGCAGGTCCCGCCGGAAGGGCTGCCCGTACTCTTCCTGGCCGACCACCCGATGACCGGCGGCTACCCCGTGATCGCCGTGGTGGTCGACTCCCAGCTGGACCGCGCCGCCCAGGTCCCGATCGGCGGCAAGATCCGCTTCCGCTGGGCCGAAAACCCCATTACCGAGAACGCCACCCCCGAACAAGAAGCGAGTAACTGATGCGCAAGGTCCTGATCGCCAACCGCGGTGAAATCGCCGTCCGGATCGCCCGGGCCTGCGACGACGCCCAGCTGGCCTCCGTTGCTGTCTATGCGGACATCGACGCCGACGCCCTGCACGTCTCGGCCGCGGACGAGGCCTACGCCCTGGGTGGCAATTCGCCCGCGGACACCTACCTCAACATCCCCAAGCTGCTCGCAGCCGCGGCCGAATCCGGCGCCGACGCCCTCCACCCCGGCTATGGCTTCCTGTCTGAGAACGCCGAATTCGCCCAGGCCGTCCTCGACGCCGGCCTCACCTGGATCGGCCCCACCCCGGACGCCATCCGCCTGCTCGGCAACAAGATCACCGCCCGCGAAGCCGCCGTCCGCGCCGGCGCACCGCTCGTCGCCGGCAGCGACGGCCCGGTGGAAACCGCCGCGGAGGCCCGCGCCTTCGCCGAACAGCACGGCCTGCCGATGGCTATCAAGGCGGCCTTCGGCGGCGGAGGCCGCGGCATGAAGGTGGTCCGCTCCCTCGACGAGGTCGAGGAAGCCTTCGACTCCGCCGTCCGCGAGGCCGTCGCCGCCTTCGGCCGCGGCGAATGCTTCGTGGAGCGCTACCTCGACCGTCCGCGGCACGTCGAGGCGCAGGTCCTCGCGGACACCCACGGCAACGTCGTCGTCGTCGGAACCCGCGACTGCTCGCTCCAGCGCCGGCACCAGAAGCTCGTCGAGGAGGCCCCCGCGCCATTCCTGAGCGACGAGCAGACCCGCCAGATCTACGACGCCGCCAAGGCCGTCTGCCGCGAAGCCGGCTACTCCGGCGCCGGCACCGTGGAATTCCTGGTCGCAGCCGACGGCACCGTTGCGTTCCTTGAGGTGAACACCAGGCTCCAGGTGGAGCACCCCATCACCGAGGAAACTACCGGCATCGACCTCGTCCAGGAGCAGTTCCGCATCGCCGCCGGGGAACCGCTGCGCATCACCGAGGACCCGGCACCGCGCGGGCACTCCTTCGAATTCCGGCTCAACGCCGAGGACGTCGGGCGCGGCTTCCTGCCCTCACCCGGCACCGTCGAGGAGTTCCACGGCCCCACCGGCCCCGGCATCCGGCTCGACACCGGCGTCCGCTCCGGCTCGTTCGTGCCGCCGCAGTTCGACTCGCTGCTGGCGAAACTGATCGTCACCGGCGTCGACCGGCAGCAGGCACTGCGCCGCGCCCGCCGGGCCCTCGCCGAAATCAGCATCACCGGGGTGGCCACCGTGCTGCCGTTCCACCGCGCCGTGCTCGAATCCCCGGACTTCACGTCCGAGACCGGCCTCGGCATCCACACCCGCTGGATCGAAACCGACTTCGCAGACAGTAGCTCCATTCCCGCCGATTCAGGCTTCAGCACCACAGCGCCCGACGGCGAACGCCGCACCATCACAGTCGAGGTGGACGGCCGCCGGATGGCCGTCGGGCTGCCGGCGGACCTGCTGGACGGCTGGGCCCGCTCGGGCGGCCCACTTCCTGCGGGAGTTTCCGTGGACGGAGCGTCCGACGCCGGAGCTGTCGGCGCTGATCCCGGGGAGCTGCGCGCCGACATGGCCGGCACCGTGGTGAAGTGGCTCGTCGCACCGGGCGCCGAAGTCTCGGCAGGGGATCCCGTGGTGGTGCTGGAAGCGATGAAGATGGAAACCCAGGTCGCCGCCCACCGCGGCGGGACCGTCACGGGCGTCCGCGCGGAGGCCGGCGGCGTCGTTACTGCTGGAGCGGTGCTTGCCCTGATTGGGTAGCGGCGGATTGCTGCGCCGGGTCCGGCGGCGTCTCGGCCTGCAGCGCCTCCGACTTCTGCGTCGCGGCCCAGCTGGCGAGCAGCCGCAAGGCGTCCCCGGTGGTTGAACGGGGCTCAGCCGTGTAGGCGAGCAGCGACAGCCCGGCGTCGGCGGACAGATCCAGGGACTCGTACAGGAGGTGGAGGTCGCCGACTACGGGGTGGCGGAGGTGCTTGATCCCGGAGTGGTGCAGGCGGACATTGTGGGCCGCCCACCGGGTGCGGAACTCCTCACTGCGCGTGGAGAGTTCCCCCACCAGGTCGGTCAGGCCGCGGTCGTAGGGGTTACGGCCGGCCTCGGTGCGCAGGATTGCCACCGTGTCATTCGCGGCGCGGTCCCAGTCCGGGTAGAAACCGTAGGAACGGTTGTCCAGGAAAATGAACCGGGCATGGTTGGCCGGCCGGACCGGGCTGGCGTACATCTCGGAATACAGCGCGTAGCCGAGCTGGTTGGCAGCGAGGATGTCCAGGCGCCCGTTGCGCACGAACGCCGGGGCGTTGCTGATCGCGTCGAGCATGAGTTGCACGCTCGCACGGACCGGCTGGGTGGTGGGTCGGCGGCGCTGCGGTTTGCGGCTGGTGCTCGCCGCCCGGGCCAGGTCGAACAGGTGCGCCTGCTCGGCCTCATCCAGCTGCAGAGCCCGCGCCAAGGCTTCCAGGACTCCCTCGGAGACTCCGGAGAGGTTTCCGCGTTCCAGCCGGGTGTAATACTCGACACTGACCCCGGCCAGGAGGGCAACCTCGCCGCGGCGCAGTCCGGGGACCCGGCGGTTGCCGCCGGAGACGGGTAGACCCGCCTGTTCCGGGGTGATTTTCGCCCGCCGGGTGGCCAGGAAGTCCCGGGTCTCGCTCTGGTTGTCCATACCTTCAACGTTAGAGGGTGCGGCGCCGTAAGGGAGTCCCTGCCAGGACCCCTCACAGCAGGGCCTCCCTCACCGGCAGCTCAGTGGTGTTTGATAGAGAGTGCCCCCGATGACGTCCGGGCCGAAATGCCGCGCCTATCCGGTGCGGGACGCCGGGGCACCCCCCCAAAACCTTCCACAAGCAGGAGATCCATGCTTACCGTTAACGCTTACGCCGCCCCCTCGGCGACCGAACCCCTCGCGCCGACCACCATCGAGCGCCGGGACGTTGGACCGCACGACGTCCTGATCGACATCAAGTTCGCCGGCATCTGCCACTCCGACATCCACACCGTCCGCGGTGACTGGGGCCCGCAGCAGTTCCCGCTGGCACCGGGCCACGAAATTGCCGGCATCGTCACCGAGGTCGGCTCGGCCGTCACCAAGCACAACGTGGGCGACCGGGTCGGCGTCGGCTGCATGGTCAACTCCTGCCGCGAGTGCGTCAACTGCCGGGCCGGCGAGGAACAGTACTGCCTCGCCGGGAACACGGGCACCTACGGTGCCGTGGACCGCGACGGCACGATCACCCAGGGCGGCTACTCCACCCATGTGGTGGTGACCGAGGACTTCGTCGTGCGGATCCCGGAGGGCATCGAACTCGACGTCGCCGCGCCGCTGCTCTGCGCCGGCGTCACTACCTACTCCCCGCTGCGTCACTGGGGTGCCGGACCCGGCAAAAAGGTGGCGGTCGTGGGACTCGGCGGCCTCGGACACATGGCCGTCAAGCTTGCCCACGCCATGGGCGCCGAGGTGACCGTGCTTTCACAGTCGCTGAAGAAGCAGGAGGACGGGCTGAAGCTGGGCGCGGACCACTACTTCGCCACCAGCGATGAAAACACCTTCACGGATCTGGCAGGCTCTTTCGACCTGATCATCAACACCGTCAGCGCGAAGATCGACATCAGCTCCTACCTGCAGTTGCTGAGCCTCGACGGCGCCATGGTGAACGTGGGCGCCCCGGCGGAACCGCTGCCCGTGAACGCGTTCGCCCTGATCGCGGGACGCCGGTCCTTCGCCGGATCCATGATCGGCGGCATCCGGGAGACCCAGGAAATGCTGGATTTCTGTGCCGAGCACAAGCTCGGCGCCGAGATCGAGGTCATCCCGGCCGAGAAGATCAACGACGCCTACGAGCGCGTGCTCGCCTCCGACGTGCGGTACCGCTTCGTGGTCGACACCTCCACGCTGGCCTAGTCCCAGCCACGGAGAAGGGGCCCGGCCGGTGTGAACCGGTGAACTGCTCCCCGGATGTTGGACTGGGAAATTCAGTTCCGACGTCCGGGGAGCAGTTCACGTCAGGGGGCAGCACGATGAGCCACGACTTCATCCTCACGGACGAGGACGCCGCACCCGCCGGGGTCACCCACGCCCAGGACATACGGGAGCTCTCCATGCTGACCCTGAAGCAGGGATCCTCCGCCGTCTATTTCTCCCGGGAGAAATCCCCGCTGGACCACTAACTTCCGCAGCGACGACGCTGCCCACCCGAGTTTGCTTTTGCTGAGGGAAAAATCGAGACCGGCCGGCAGGTCAGTGTTCGCACCTGACGGTCATGGCGCTGCGCGAAGGGCCTCATAGTCGAGCAGCGATTGCCGGGCGTAGCTGAACGACCAGTCGACAACAGCTTCGGTGCCGGCCTCCGATTTACCCAGGTAACCGAGGATCTGGCCTGCCGCGGGGCTTTGCGCGTGGGCGCGTGCGAGCAGGAGTGCGCACGTGCGGACGTAGTCGAAGAACGGGACATAGTCGAGTCCCGCCAGGTCGATCGATCCTTTCATGTCATGGAACTGGCGTACGTAGTAGTCGCGATCGTTGTTCTGCAGATGGCCCAGGAACGGATCCGATACTGCCTGCAGCACCCGTTGGAGCTGGACCACGCGGGTGCCCTGACCATGCTCTGCCACATCCTGTGCGCTGCTCCTCGGCTGCGTGATGCCGCCGTAGCGTTCCAGCACTGACTGCCCGGCCTCCTTCACCTGGAGCAGCAGCGCATCCCCATCGGGGGACTGCAGCAACTGCAGGAAGCAACGGGTCCCGACGCTCCCGACGCCGACCACACGGCGGGCCAGATCGGTGGGGGTGTACTGGGCCAGAACGGTGCGGACGTCGAGACTGACCGTGCGGCGATATTCGGCGAACAGGCGCGGTACCACGTCCGTGTTCTGCACGGGCGCAGTCGTCATTGCCGGAGGCTGTTCAACGAAACGCAGGCGACCGTCGTGGTCCATCTGCGTGGTGCGACGCACGGCCCGCTGGCCGGTGCGCTTCCTGGCATCTCTGATCGCGTGGTGCAGCACCTTCTGGGCGTCCGCGCTCAGGAGGCTGCGGGCAAATTTGATGTTGCTATGCATGTAGTAGCGCTCGTACGGGTTTCGTTCCAGCATCGTGGTCAGTGCGCTGCGGTACGCCCTGACGGCGCGTCGTGCTGCCTTGCGCACCTCGCGTTCGGTGTACTCGGCGTGAATGCCGCCGACCACCACGCTCGTGACGAGCCGTTTGAGGTCCCAGTCCCACGGGGCTGCGCCGGCCTCGTCGAAGTCGTTGAGGTCGAAGACGAGTTTGCGTTCCGGGGAGGCATAGAAGCCGAAGTTGCTGATGTGCGCGTCGCCGCATGCCGCGACCACGATCCCCGAGTGCGGGTCGCGGGCGAGGTCCATGGCCATCAGTCCGGCCGTCCCCCGGTAGAACGCGAAGGGGTTCTCGAGCATGCGCTCCATGCGCAGGGGCACCAGGTCCTGGTCACGGTCTTCGTTCTGTTCGTGGATATGCGCGACGGCGTCACGCTGTGCCGTGCTCCGCTCGGCCAGTGCACTACGCGGCGTGGCCCCGCGCAGTTGGCGGCCGCGGGCATACGCATCGGCACGGCTCAACGGCAACTCTTCGCGAACCGGTGCGGAGGAGGAATCGGCAGGCATGAGGTCATTTTGGACGCTCGCGCCCGGTTCCACAACAGGCCGATGCGACTCACGAATCGTGCCCGCGAAATGGCGTGCGTGCCTCATTGGGGAAATGCTCGCAAAACAGGTCCCGCTCCGGGCGCTGCTGGGACCACCATGGATGGGTCAGGGGGTGCCGTTGTCAGCGCGCAGGGAGATCGCGCAGCAGCCGAATACGCGCGACGACAAAAGGACTGCTTAAAGTGCGCGCCAGAAATGGACTTTGACTATTTTGCCATCTCCGACTGCACGGCTTAGCAGTGTGACCAGGCAGTATTGGTGAGAGTCGCATGAATCTGACTTGGCACAGCTTCCAAAGCTTTGCTGAGCATACTTTCCAACGGAACAGCGAGGCGCGATCTGTCGACAAGGCGAAAAGTTGAGCCCACCACGTCAGAAAAGGAACGAGCGCGCTAGAACTGTTTCCGCAGGCGGGCATGAGCACGGTGCGCCCTCGAAGCTGCCGCGATGGATCGCGACGACCTTCCTAGGAGAAAACTGCCTGCTTCCGCTGTCGCGGAATGGAACGCTGCGGCGCGCAACCGCCGGCCGGTAAGCCCCCATTTAGTTGTCCCTGCTCCTAATTCCTGTTGTGGTCAAGTCAAGATTTTAACGGTTGAGTTCCTTTTGCGGCTGTCTGCCCGAGTAGGCTGCTGCTTCTACTCGTCCTACTTGAACGCCGGTAATTGTGATTTCGTCAAGAGGCGTTGTAGTCCGGGGAGAAGGTCACGACCGCTGGCAGGCGGTGGGGCTGAAAGAATGGCTTGCATGGATAAGCTCGGGGCCGGGATGAGCGGCGAATCAGAGCCGATGCTGGAGGTCCGCGTGGGCTTGGTCGACAGCGAGCCTGAAATCTGGCGCCGGTTCGAAATCCCTGGATCACTGGCACTGAACCAGGTGCACCTGGTCGTGCAGGAGGCTTTCGGCTGGGAGGACGCGCACCTGCACAGGTTCACAACGGATGATCCCTTCGTACCGCTGCGGCCAATCTGTGGCGAAATCCCGGAAGTCCCGCAGTGGCTTCCACGGCGGGACTGCGAAGAGCCCGCGGACAGGCCTGAGGAGGATTGCTCGCTGGAGCAGCTGCTCGCGCTGGGTTTAGGCGCAGCGTTCTATGAATACGACTTTGGCGACAGCTGGCTCCACCGGCTCGAACTGGTTTCCCGGCGTCCTGCGGACGAAGATCCTCCGCCGGCGTGGCTGGTCGACGGTGCCCGGCGCGGCCCGCTGGAAGACTCCGGAGGATTTCCCGGCTACGAGGAGATCATGGACGCGTTGGCGGACTCGTCGCATCCGGAGCACGCCGAATACTCCCTGTGCGTGGCCGAGATAACGGGTTCGGATGAACCTTTCGACCCCGCCTTCCTGGACATCCCGGCCGTGAACCGGGCGCTGGGCCGCCAGGCTCGAGCCCATGGGTAGAGGCGAGGGAAAAACCCGCAGGACTCCGGAGTGCAATGTGGCTTGCCAATGTAGTTGGCGAAATTGACAAGGCAGATTTGTGGTCAGGGCAGGGTGGGCCACGCGGAGGTGGGTCA
>NZ_MQTS01000209.1:1210-2648 GCF_020532825.1 Arthrobacter sp. SO3 | reverse complement strand
CCTCGTCCCCCTCCCCCTCGGCAACCTCGACTGCGGCCCCCTCAGCCGAAGCCAGAACCGGAGCCCACCCCGGCCTGAACGGCCTCGGAGTTTTCCTCCAGCTCAAGGCGGACAGCTCGCAGGCAGCCGGAGACCGCGCCGCGAAAGCAGCGAACGCTCTGGTGAACCACCCGCAAGCGTTGGCCAAACTCCCCGCCGCCCTGCAGGCGGATGTGACGGCGCTCAAGGACGCCGCCCCGGCTGACCGGGTAAAAGACGCCTACAAGATCAAGACCACTGCCCTGTCCGGCGGGTACGGCGCTGACGTCCAGAAACGCGCAGAACAACTGGTCAAGACCGCAACCGAGACCGCCGGCCTGCGCCAGGAACTGCGCACCGCCTTCACCTCGGCCAACCCGGGCGCCGGACTGCAGAAGATCGCTGACCAGGTCATCAGCCACCCGAAGCTTCTCGCCAAGCTCCCGGCCAACCTGCAAGCTGACCTGAAGACCCTCAAGGACGCCGCACCGGCCGACCTGGACACCCAGGCCAATAAGATCAAGGACACCGCGCTGAACGGCGGATACGGTGCCCAGATCCAGAAAGCTGCCCAAGCCCTCGGAAAGAAGGCCGCCGCAGCACCCGGCGCCTAAAGAAACACCGGTCCGCAGGGCCGGGCAGCCGTCACTTGGCTGTCCGGCCTCTGCTTTGCCGTTTAAGCGGGAGCCCTGCCGTCGAGCCGCCCACCGACACGAGGACCTCAAACGCGCAAACAAGGTGCACGCTCATCATCGCTGTCAGGTCTCCGCCCGCCCGGATCAGTCTGCCGGACGGCTGCGAGAAAACACCAAGCGCAACCGGACCGTCGGACCACATATCAGTACCAGCCCGCCTGACACCCGACGGAGCCCGCCACGCAGCGCCGGCATCAATAGTCCCCGGGATCCGGCCAGCACCTGCCAAGCCCACGTCCGGTGCCGATGCTGGCGGCTGCGTCGGGAAGATCGAGAAATTGTGCACTGTCAGGACAGCCGCTGGAGCCACAACGGCCGGTTCTACCTATAAATGCGCATATCCGGCCAGCATCACTAAGGGGGGCGGGACGCTGCGCCACGTCGAGTTTCCGAAGTCTGGACCGCGGGATTGGTACGTGGAGCCGGTTTGGCGGCCTGTGGCCAGGACACAGAAAACCCCCGCGTCTGACCGGGGAGGTCGACGGAGCCGGGGCTCTTTTCTTCTCCCGCCGCAATTGGGGGATGCGGCGGAACCCTCCAACGCTATCTGTTGCCCCATGCCATGGGCCGCGGCCAGCGTGTGGTTTAGGAAGTGGCCCAGGCAGAGCTTGCCCTCGTCACCAGAAGAATTGCCATTCAACTTGGTTGGTCCGTCACACCGGAGATCCCGGGAAAGCCGTCCGGCGCCTCATATCCGCGTCCGCCCAACCGGGTCGCCGGGGACC
>NZ_MQTS01000209.1:0-1195 GCF_020532825.1 Arthrobacter sp. SO3 | reverse complement strand
GCATAGCGGCCGGTCCGGATAGCGGCCTCGGCCTGCCTGCACGTGGTGTGCAGGCAGGCCGCCAATATTTGATCGCTTTGTACTTTACTTAATCCCCGGCACGGTCGTGGGACTGGCCGGAGTCATCCCGCGGCGAGGGGTGGAAGAGTTCCTCGAAGGTGCCTGATGTGGTGGGTGAGCAGGTGTTGGCCAGGCAGCCGAGGTGCCACATGTGCTCGATGGTGGAGAGCAGGGTGTAGTGATCGGAGACCTGGTTGGTTGTTTTGTGGGGTCCTTCCGCTGAGTTGATCACGATCGTGGGGGCGTGGCCGCCGCCGAGGACTGCGCCGTTCTGCCCGACCGGGCTGCCCGGGCCGCCCGTGGATCCGGAGTAGTCATTCTCATCCCAGGCCAGAACGATGCTGGACTTGGTCCTCTTCCACGTCGGGGAATCCATGATCTGCTGGACTGTTTGCTTGACGTAAGTGTCGCCGAGTTGGATCGCTCCGTGGTCCAGACCGGAGTCCGGGTACCCGCACTGGGGCAGGCCGATCAGGGCCGCCCCCGACGGGGAGATCCCGTGCATGTCGTGGCACTGGTTCGGGCTGATCCAGACGAAGTTCGGCACGTTGCCGCTGGCCAGATCCGCCTTGAGGTTGTTCTCCTGGGGCACGATGTTCTGCAGGCGCGGGCTGCCCGGGTAGTTGATGTTCGAGAAGTACATGAACGGGTTGTGCTTCTGCGCATACAGCTTGACCGTGGTCGAGCCGATCGTGGGCGCGTACTCGACCTGGGAGCCAGTGCTGGGAAGGCTCTCCATGTACGCCTTCCAGCTCAGGCCCTTGTTCTCGAGCTGGTCAACAATGGTCTTGCCCGAGAACATGTGCGCCGTGGACGAGGCGCTGGCGACCTGGGCCGGGGTGAGGAGCCCAGTGGCTCCCGGGTCGCCGGAACCGGGCACGAATTCTTCTGGTGCGCACTTAACATCTGCGCCGGCCTTGCAGTCATCCCAGACGCCCTGAGAGCTTCCCGAAATGGTGGCAAGGTAGTTGGGCATGCTCGGGTGGGTCACGCCATGGTAGTTCGTCGCAGTGTTGTACCGCTGGGCAAGTGTATTGATGTACGGCGCGTCGGCGGTGTTGCCGATGACCTGGTCATAGCCGTGGTTCTCCATCATGATGACGAAAACGTGGTCAGGGCCGCTCGCCCCCTGCCC
>NZ_MQTS01000208.1:8819-29569 GCF_020532825.1 Arthrobacter sp. SO3 | reverse complement strand
GACTAGGCGCCGGCGGGAACGCTCCGGCCGGCGGATAGAAGCGGTACATTTCACTGTTCACCGAAATTCAGTGGGAACCACTGAGCAGGACGAAAGGTAACACCATGAAGCAGTCCATTTTCGGCCGCATGGCGCAGCTGGCGAAGGCCAACATCAATTCCCTGCTGGACCAGGCTGAGGACCCGCAGAAGATGCTGGACCAGATGGTCCGGGACTACACCAACAACATCGCCGAGGCCGAGTCCGCCGTGGCCCAGACCATCGGCAACCTGCGGATGCTCCAGGACGATTACAACGAGGACATCAAGAACGCCCAGGACTGGGGCAAGAAGGCCCTCGCCGCGTCCCGCAAGGCTGACGAGTACCGGGCCCAGGGCGACGTCGTCGACGCCGAGAAGTTCGACAACCTCGCCAAGGTGGCCCTGCAGCGCCAGATGTCCGCGGAGAACGAGGCAAAGTCCGCGGAGCCGAGCATCGCATCCCAGTCCGAGGTGGTTGACAAGCTCAAGCACGGCCTGGAGCAGATGAAGGGCAAGCTCAACGAGCTCACCAGCAAGCGCAACGAACTCGTCGCCCGCTCCAAGACGGCCGCGGCCCAGACCCAGGTGCACGATGCCCTGAAGAGCATCGACTTCATGGATCCCACGTCCGAGGTGGGCCGCTTCGAAGAGAAGATCCGCCGCGAAGAAGCCAAGGTCCGCGGCCAGCAGGAACTCGCCTCTTCCAGCCTGGACGCACAGTTCAACTCGCTTGAGGACCTCGGCGAGCAGACCGAGATCGAGGCCCGGCTCGCCGCGCTGAAGTCCGGCGGCTCCCCCGCCGCCATTGGCGCCGGCGACAGCCGTCCTGCCGGTTCCACCGTCGACGAAGCGGACTTCGACAAGCTCTAACCGCCCCCGGCGGGTTCCGCCGGACGTTGTCGCACCGGATCGGCTGAGGCCGGGCCCGGACCGTCCTCCGACGGTCTGCGGGGCCCGGCCTCTGTTGTGCCAAGCGGGGGACGGCCGTGATGCTTGCGCGCAGCTCCGTGTACCGTTGATCCATGTCTTCGGGAACCCTGTCTTCGACCCTTGTCTGGCTCCGCGATGACCTCCGGCTGGACGACAATCCGGCCCTGAGCGAAGCGGCGTCGCTGGGACAGCCGCTGACCGTGGTCTATGTCCTCGACGAATCCTCCCCCGGCGTGCGGCCCCTCGGGGGCGCCGCCAAATGGTGGCTGCACCATTCGCTGACCGATCTCGCAGTTGGACTTGAGGCCACGGGCTCGCGCCTGCTGCTGCGCCGCGGCCCGGCCGCGGACATCATCCAGGACCTTGTCCGCGACACCGGCGCCTCAACACTGCTCTGGAACCGCCGCTACGGCGGCCCCGAACGCGGGGTGGACGCCGGCCTCAAGGCCTGGGCCGCAGACCAGGGCCTCAAGGCGGCAAGTTTCCAGGCGAACCTGATGTTTGAGCCGTGGACGGTGCGGACCGGAGCCGGCGGGCCCTACAAAGTCTTCACGCCCTTCTGGCGGGCCTGCCTGGAGGCTCCTGAGCCCCGGCTCCCCCTGGATGCTCCCGAGCGCCTCCCCGGCCCGGCGGCGGACGCGGAGGGAGTCCTTCCGGCCGGCGACCCGCTCGACAGCTGGGGGCTGCTCCCCCGCAGGCAGGACTGGAGCGCCGGCCTCGCCGGCACCTGGCAGCCCGGTGAAGCCGGCGCCCGGGAACGGCTCGAGGACTTCCTGGACGGCCCGGCAGCAGAGTACGGCACCGGCCGGAACGTCCCCGGGGTCGAGGGAACCAGCCGGCTCTCCGCCCATCTGCGGTTCGGCGAAATCAGCCCCTTCCGGATCTGGCATGCCCTGCGCGAACGCTTTCCGCAGGCAGCCCCGGCCGACGTCGGGATCTTCCGCGCCGAACTCGGCTGGCGGGAGTTCTGCTGGCAACTGTTCTATGAGAACCCGGAACTGGCCACCCGGAACTACCGGCCCGAGTTTGACCGCTTCGCCTGGCAGACGCCCTCGGACGCCGAGCTCAGGGCCTGGCAGCAGGGCCGCACCGGCTACCCCCTCGTCGACGCCGGAATGCGCCAGCTCTGGCAGACCGGCTGGATGCACAACCGCGTCCGGATGGCCGCCGCGAGTTTCCTGGTCAAGAACCTGCTGGCCGACTGGAGGCTCGGCGAGGCCTGGTTCTGGGACACGCTGGTGGATGCCGACGCCGCGAGCAACCCGGCGAACTGGCAGTGGGTGGCCGGATCCGGCGCCGACGCCTCGCCGTACTTCCGGATCTTCAACCCGGTCACCCAGAGCAAGAAGTTCGACGCCGGCGCCCGCTACCTGCGCGAGTATCTTCCGGAGCTGTCCGGGCTGGACGACAAGGCCATCCACGAACCGTGGAAGGCCGACGGCCCCGCGGCGGGCTACCCGGAACCGGTCGTCGGGCTGCCGGAGTCCCGTGCCCGGGCGCTGGAGACCTACCAGCGGCTCAAGGACGGCTAGGGCCGCCCCCGGCCCCGGGTCCGCGGGCCCGACGGGGGCTAACCCCCGGCGGGCCCTGGGACCGGGACGCTGGGACCGGGACGCTGGAACCGGGGCAACAAGAAAGGCCCGGATCAACAGATCCGGGCCTTTCTTTTCTTCTTCAGTTGCGGGGACAGGATTTGAACCTGTGACCTCTGGGTTATGAGCCCAGCGAGCTACCGAACTGCTCCACCCCGCGTCGCTTGATCAACACTACCCTACTTTTGCCGCCGCCCCGACCACTGTCCCGCAGGCGGTCGGGACCCCGGTTGCGGGATAAGTGGGGGCGGCTTAAAGCAGAAGGTCCGGAACACTGTTTCCAGCGTTCCGGACCTTCTCTTCAGTTGCGGGGACAGGATTTGAACCTGTGACCTCTGGGTTATGAGCCCAGCGAGCTACCGAACTGCTCCACCCCGCGTCGCAAGATCAACTCTACCTGCCGGTGAACCGGAGGCCAAATCGAGGTGGCGTGATGTGCGTCTCCCAGGCTGCGGACCAGTCCGGGGGCGGCGCGGCGGCTGCCGAAAAAGGCCGGGTTCCCGCTCCAGTGGAGCGCGAACCCGGCCTTCGACCGTGCGCCAGCCGGCCGTGCATCGGCCCGCCCGGTGTTAGCTGCTCGGCGTCGGAGCCGGGGTGGCCGCCGGGGTGGTGGCCTCCGGCGCCGGCCGCGCCGCGATCTTGGCCTCGGCGTCGATGGCCCGCTGCAGCGCGGCGGAGAGCTTCTTCTGCTGCTCGCCGTAGGCTGCGAAGTCGCCCTTCGCGAGCGCGTCCTGGCCGGCCCTAATGGCGGCGTTAGCCTCCTCCAGAGCCGCCTTCAGCTCCGTCTGGGCGTCCGTAGTGCCCGGCGCAGGGGTAGTGCCGGGCGGGCTGGCGGGCGTCTGCCCGTTATTGGCCGAGTCGCCGGCACTGGCTCCCGATGCACCGCCGAAGAGCTGGTTCAGGGCCTCATCAAGGGTCGGTGCGAAACCGATCTTGTCACCGAAGGCAACCAGGACACGCTGCAGCGTGGGGTAGGAGGTTTCACCCGTGGACCGCAGGTAGACGGGCTGGACATACGCCATACCGCCGCCCACCGGCAAGGTCAGCAGGTTGCCGTTCAGCACCGCCGATGCGCCCTGGCGCAGCAGGTTCAGCGCCTGGGACACGGTGGGGTCGGAGTTGAACTTGTTCTGCGCCTGGCCGGGGCCGGGGATGTTGGTCTCCGGCGGGATCTGCAGAAGTCTGAGCTGGCCATAGCTGTCCGCCTTCACGCCCTTCTGGTTGCCCGCGTCCGAGTCCGCCGCCAGGTAGCCGTAGAGCACGTTGCGGGCGTTGCCATTGACTACCTGGGGGATGAATGAGGACGTCAGCTGGAAGGCCGGTTTGTCCTGGTCGGGCATCTTCAGTGACATGTAGTACGGGGGTTGTTTGACCTCGTCCTGGACGGTCGGATCGTTCGGGACGCTCCAGGCGTCATTGTTGGTGTAAAAGTTGTCCGCCTGGGTGACGTGGTAGCGGCCCAGGAGTTCGCGCTGGACCTTGAACAGGTCCTCGGGGTAGCGCACGTGGCTCATCAGGGCCCCGGACATTTCCGAGAACGGCTTCAGCGAGGTCGGGAAGATGTTCTGCCACGCCTTCAGGACCGGGTCCTGGTCATCCCAGGCGTAGAGCGTCACTTTGCCGTCGTAGGCATCCACGGTGGCCTTGACCGAGTTGCGGATGTAGTTGACGGAGGTGTTCGGCAGGGAGGCGGTCCGGCCCGCGGTGGTCTGCGAGTCGGCCGTGGCCGCGGAGAGCTGCTCCTGCTGGGAGTACGGGTAGTACTGGCTGGTGGTGTAGCCGTCCACGATCCACTTCACGCGGCCGTCGACGACGGCGGGGTAGGCGTTGCCGTCCACCGTGAGGTACGGGGCGACCTTCTGGACGCGTTCCCGGGGGTTGCGGTCGTAGAGGATCTGGGAGTCTGCGTTCACGCCGTCAGAGAGCAGCAGGTCCGAGGACTGGAACTTGATGGAGTAGAGCACCTTGTTGAAGAAGCTGCCGACGTTCGGGCCGCCGTCGCCGGTGAAAGTGTACTGCGTTTCGCCGTCGCCTTCCTTGCCGGCGGGCCGGTCCTGCTCGCGGTGCGGGGCGCCGTCGGGGGCTCCGACGATCGAGTAGTCGGCCGAGTTCTCGCCGAAATAGACCCGCGGCTGGTAGGTCGAGTCAGTGCCCAGGACGCCGGTGGACGGGATTCCGGACTGCAGGAATTCAGGCTTGCCGTCGACGGTGAACTTGTTGCCCTTGGCGGCAACGACGCCGTAGCCGTGGGTGTACACCACGTGGCGGTTCAGCCAGGACTGCTGGTTGGCGCTCAGCCCGTCGGGGTTGAGTTCCCGGACCGCAATGACGGTGTCCTGGATCTTGCCGTCGATCTCGTAGCGGTCCACGTTCAGCGCCTTGGGGAACTGATAGTACGGCCGGTACTGCTCGAGCTGGGAGAACGCGTCCGAGATCAGGTTGGGGTCCAGCAGCCGGATGTTGGCGGTGGTCTGCGCGTCGGGGGCCAGCGCGCCCGTGGTGGCGTTGGTGGTGGCGTTGTACCGGGTTTCCTGGATCTTATCCAGGCCGTACGCAGAGCGGGTCAGGTTGATGTTGCGTTCGATGAACGGCTTCTCGAGCGTCTGCTCCGAGGGCCGGACCTGGAACTGCTGGATCACCCACGGGTAGACGCCGCCGGCGAGGATGGAGGTGATGACGAGCATGGCGGTGCCGATGACGGGCAGCCGCCACTTGCCGATCACGGCGGCGACGACGAACAGCACCGCGACGAGGGCCGCGGCCACGGCCAGGATGGATTTCGTGGGGATGACGGCGTTGACGTCCGTGTACAGCGCACCGGCCCAGCGGCCGCCGCTGTTCTGCACGGAGGTGTAGCGGTCCAGCCAAAAGTTGATACCCAGCAGCAGCAGGAAGGCCGCACCCGAGACTGCGATATGGATCTGCGCCGCACGGCTGGTGAAGATGCCGCGTTCCATGATCCGGACGCTGCCGTAGAGGTAATGCGTCAGGATGCCGGCGACACCGGCGACAATGGTGACGCTGATCAAGAATCCGGTAACGAAGCCCAGGAACGGCAGGGTCATCAGGTAGAAGCTGATGTCGAGTCCGAACTGGGGATCGTTCTGGCCGAAAGGTTCCTGGTGCAGGTACAGGAGGACCTTCTGCCACTGGCTGGCCGCGGCGCTGCCGGCAAACAGGCCGAAGAGGACCGGCAAGCCGATCATGACGACCCGGCGGATCGGTTCAAGCTGGACCTGGTATCGGTTGAGGTTGTCCCGGATGTCCGCATCCGGCGCGTACACGGGGCGTGCGCGGTACGCGATCCGGATGGCGAAGAACACGGCGGAAAACATCAACGCGAAGCCCACCAGGAAGATGACGATGCGTGCCACGTTCTCGGTCAGGAAGACTTCGAAGAAGCCCAACTGCTGGTACCAGAGGACGTCCGTCCAGACATTGGCGAAGAAGATGAAGCCGACCACGATCAAGGCCACAACAATCAACGTCGGCGTCAGGGCGCCTCGTCGTTGCTGGGGTCTTCCGGGCGGGACTGTGCTGGCTGGACGGGACAAACTCGGTACCTCATAGCTGGTCGACAGTTACTGGTTTTTTAGTTATCAGTGCGGCGCTTCGTCGCCGCAACTCAGTTGCTGCCTTGAAGCGTCCGTCGGCCCCGCCCCGGCTGGGCGGCAAGGCCGTCATAGGTGCCACGAGTGGCGGCGAATCTTAGTTCCGCGGCCAGTCTAGTTGCTGGAGCAAACCGGGAGCCCCGATGTGTCGGCCCCTGACGCGGCAAGTTCGACAGCTTTCCGTGCATCGGCCAGATTCTCGACCCGAACCACCTGCAAGCCGTCCGGGACATGGCCGAGGACGTCGTCGCAGTTCGCTGCCGGGGCAAGGAACAGTGTGGCCCCGCCGGCCCGGGCGCCCTGCATCTTCTGGCCGATGCCGCCAATCGGGCCAACGGCGCCGTCGGGGGTGATGGTTCCGGTCCCCGCGACGTGCTTGCCTCCGGTCAGGTCGCCGGGGGTGACGGTGTCCACGATGCCCAGGGCAAACATCATCCCGGCGCTGGGACCGCCGACCTTGTCGAGGGAGATCTTGACGTCGAAGGGGAACTTGAATTTGTACTGCAGCATGACTCCAAGGATGAACCGCCCGGCCGAGGTTTTGGACGGGGTGATGCTTGCGGTCACGTTGCTGCCTCCACGGTCGACAACAACCTCCACCGGGGCACCGTTGCCGGACGCCAGTTCGGCCTGGACGACACTCAGCGCGGTCGCCGGCTTGCCGTTCACCGACACCAGCACGTCGTCTTCCTGAAGCTTGCCGGCAGAGGCGGAGCCCTCCGGGATCCCGGCGATCTGCATCTTCTGCTCGAAGGGGATGCCCAGTTCCTTAAGGGCGGCGGCGACGGCGTTCTCCTGCGAGGTGGTCATCGCGACGGCGCTCTCCTGCTGGGACTGTTCCTTCGTCACCCCGGTGGGGAAGATGAGTTCCTCCGGGTAGACGGCTTTGGCGCCGTTGAGCCAGGCCGAGAGTGCCTCGACGACCGTCACCGGCCCGTTGGGGCCGCCGTCGACGTAGACGGTGGTGAGGTCCAGGCTGCCCTTCGCCGGAAACGTCTCGTGGCCGGTGACGCTGATGACCGGCTTGCCGTTGTCCGTGCCCAGGGTGTTGAAAGTCGGACCCGGTGATTCCACGACATACGGGACCGGCAGGCTCAGGGCGGTGATCCCAAGCGCCAGTGCGAGAACCCCCGACACCAGCATTGCCGATGACCGTTTGTCCCGCTTCCGACCGGAACGTGGCCCGCCGAGAAAGGACCCCCGGCCCCGGAACTGGCTGGCCGCCGGCTCGCTGGCGGGCTGTTCGCCCTGCGTAATAGTCAATGAAGGACCTCTCCGTGCCGGCGCCCGGGGACCCTGCGGACCCCCTGATCAGCGCACCGCGTCCGCAGCCTCCGCCGCGGCTGCCGCCTGCCAATATTCCAGTTTCTAACACTACGCGCTCGGCTGCCGGCTGGGCTCTTTGCCTACAGCGAACGTCGCGGGGTTTCAGCAGACAGCCCGCTGGCCGCGGGGTACCGTGAATCTGAGAAGCAGCCACACCGACGATCGGCGGGACCATGACCTCCAACCCAGTTAATCCGTCCAATGGCGACGAGGAACCCCAGGATCCACTGGCCGAAATGCTGAAGAACCTGATGGGCGGCCAGGGCATGGGGAACATCGACCCTGCGGAACTGGCGAAGGCCGCAGGACTTCCGGACGACCCGAATCTCCTCGCCCAGATGTTCTCCCAGGTCCAGGCCATGATGAGCTCCTCCTCGGAGGGGCCCGTCAACTGGCAGCTGGCGCATGAGAATGCCCGGCGCGTGGCCGCGAGCGGTTCCGACCCGTCCGTCACGGCGCAGCAGTCGCGCGAGGTGGACGAGGCGCTGCGGCTCGCCGAGCTGTGGCTTGACCAGGTCACTGGACTTCCGGCCACCGGCCTGATTGGCCGGGCGTGGTCCCGGGCCGAGTGGGTTGAAGAAACCCTCGGCACCTGGAAACGCCTCACGGAGCCGGTGGCCAACAGCATCGCGAACGCACTGTCCGCCGCCATGACCGAGCAGATGCCGGAGGAAATGAAGACCATGATGGGCGGCGCGTCCTCGATGCTGCAGAACATGGGCGGCGCGATCTTCGGCATGCAGCTGGGCCAGGCCATCGGCGCCCTGTCCGCCGAGGTGGTCAGCTCCACGGACATCGGCGTCCCGCTCGCCGACCTCGAAATGGCCCTCCTGCCCTCCAATGTCGCGAAGTTCGGCGAGGGCCTCAGCCTGCCGGAAAACGACATCCGCCTGTTCCTGGCTGTCCGCGAAGCAGCCCACGCCAGGCTGTTCGTCCAGGTTCCCTGGTTGCGCGGACACCTCCTCGGCGCAATCGAGGCGTACGCCCGCGGCATTCACATCGACACCTCAAAGATTGAGGAACTGGCCCGCGAGCTGGATCCCAGCAACCCGGAGGGCATCCAAGAGGCCCTGTCGCAGGGGGTATTCATGCCCCAGCGCACCCCCGCCCAGGAGCAGGCGCTGGAGAAGCTGGAAACCGCCCTCGCGCTCGTGGAGGGCTGGGTCGATGAACTGAGCTGGGCCGCCACCGAGAAGCTGTTGCCCTCGGCCGCGGCGCTGCGGGAGACGGTACGGCGCCGCCGCGCCACCGGAGGCCCGGCCGAACACGCTTTTTCCTCCCTGGTGGGACTGGAACTGCGCCCGCGCCGGCTCCGGGAGGCCGCCGCATTGTGGGCCTCGCTCAAGGACGAACGCGGCATCGACGGCCGCGACGCGATCTGGCAGCACCCCGATCTGCTTCCCACCGCCGAAGATCTTGAGGACCCGAAAGGCTTCAGCGAACGCCGCAAGCTGGCCGAGGCCAGCGACTCCGAGGTTGACGACGCCCTGCAGAAGCTGCTGAGCGGTGGATTCGACGAGCCCGGGGAAGGTCCGGCCACCGGGGAGGCCACGGGCGAATCCGGCGGAACCGAACAAAAGGGAGAACCCGACGACGGCGCTCCCGGCGAAGGCGAAAGCCCCAAGCCCTAGCGGAGGAACCGGCGGCCCCGGCCTGGCTGCCCGATCGTCCGGGCGGTGCCGGCCGGGACTGGGCACTGCCGGCCGCGGCCGGCGGGATTAGTCGGAGAAACCGGCTGCGTCGACATCGTCCATGTCGTCGCCGTTACCGTCCGGAGAGATGCCGCGGGAGGTGGCGAAGGAGACGCCCTCGAGGAAGGCCTTCGCCCGGGCCGTGTCCGGGTAGGCCTCGAGCAGACGCCAGAACGCGGCGTTGTGTCCAGCCACGAGCAGGTGCGCCAGTTCGTGCAGCAGCACATAATCGATGACCCACTGGGGCATGGGCTGAAGCTTGTCCGAGAGCCGGATGGTCCCGTCCGACGGCGTCGCGGACCCCCAGCGGGAGTTCTGGTTGCCCACCCAGCGGACCGACGACGGCACCGCCCGGCCGCCGAAGTACCTGGCGGAGAGCTCGGCGGCGTGCGCCGCCAGGGCGGTGTCGCTGCGCGGGCGGCGCCCGCCGGCACCGCGGCTCCCTCGCTCCCCCTGGCGCCGCAGCTTCTCCAGCATCCGGTGCACCCACTCCCGCTCCTGGGCGCGGCTGAAGGAGGCAGGGATGGCGACCACGGCGGTGCCGTTTTCCCAGAAGGCCGCGACGGTCCGGCGGCGGCGGGCAGAGCGCCGCACTTCCACCGGGGCGCCGTCGGCAGTGGTCAGCGGCATGGCTGCCGGCGTGCTTGACCGCGGGGGGCTGCTGCCGGCCATCAGAGGGTGGTGCTTTCGACCAGCACAGCCAGCACTGCTTCGCCGTACTTCTCCAGTTTGGAAGGGCCCACCCCGGGGAGTTTGGCGAGCTGTTCGAGGGAGTCGGGCCGGGCTTCGGCAATGGCGGTCAGGGTGGCGTCGGTGAAGACCACAAAGGCCGGAACGTCGGCTTCAAGCGCTATGTCCTTGCGCCACTGCCGGAGCGCGTCGAAGGTCTGCTCCTCGTAGCTGGGCGGGCACTGGTTGCAGCGGCCGACCTTCCGCTCGGCACCGGAGGAGAGCATGGTCCCGCATACCCGGCAGGTGGCCGGCACGGCGGCCTTGCGGCGCGGCGCCGCCCCCTTGCCGCGGACCGAGGAGCTGGCCACGGAGTCGGGGCGCAGCCCATCGAGGAAACGCGAGGGCTTCCGGTTGGCGCGCCCGCCCGGGGTCCGTGCGGTGGACCAGGACAGGAACAGGTGTTCCCTCGCCCGGGTGATCCCCACGTACAGCAGCCGGCGTTCCTCGTCGACGGATTCGGGGCTGTCGGCGAAGGAAATTGGCATGAGCCCTTCGCTGAGCCCGACGAGGAAGACGGCGTCCCATTCGAGGCCCTTGGCCGCGTGCAGCGAGGCGAGGGTGACGCCCTGGACGGTCGGGGCGTGCTGGGCGAGGGAGCGTTCCTGGAGTTCGTTGACGAAGTCCGAGAGGGTGAACTGCCCGCCCCGGCTGATCACGAGTTCGTCGGACAGCGCGACGAGCGCCGCGAGTGATTCCCAGCGCTCCCGGAGCGCGCCGCCGCTGTGCGGGGCGGCTTCCGTGTACCCCAGCGAGGCGACGATGTCGCGGACCAGCTGGCCCAGCGGTTCGGGGCTGGCGGTTTCGGCGACGGCCCGGGTGGCGGCCCGAAGCTGCAGGATGGCGTCGCGGACTTCCTTGCGGGCAAAGAACCGTTCCCCGCCGCGTAGCTGGTAGCCGATCCCCGCCGAGGCCAGGGCCTGCTCGTAGGCCTCGGATTGGCCATTGGTGCGGAACAGCACGGCGACCTGGCTGGCCGGAGTGCCGGCGTCGAGGAGCCCGCGGACCTTGACCGCCACTGTTGCGGCCTCGGCCTCGTCGTCGGAGCATTCGGTGAACTGCGGGACCGGACCGGGCGGGCGTTGCGCCACGAGTTGCAGGGGCGTGGCCCAGGCGGCGTCGGCGGCCGGCCCGCCGCTGCGCCGGCCCCCCAGCAGCTCGTTGGCCAGTTTCACCACCTGCGGGGTGGACCGGTAGTCGCGGATCAGCTTGACCACGGTGGCCCCGGGGTACTGGGCCTTGAAGCCGAGGAGGTGCTTCGGCGAGGCACCGGTGAATGAGTAGATGGTCTGGCTGGCGTCGCCGACGACGCAGAGCTCGTCCCGTCCGCCGAGCCACAGTTCCAGCAGCCGCTGCTGCAGCGGTGAAACGTCCTGGTACTCGTCGACGACGAAGTGTCGGTACTGCTCGCGGACCGTCGCGGCAACCTTCGGGTCCTCCTGGAGAATGCCCACAGTGATCAGCAGGACATCCTCGAAGTCGATGACGTTCCGGTCGGTCTTGACGTCCTCGTAGGACTGGAAAACCCGCGCGACGGCGGTCAGGTCAAAGCCGCCCGGGGCGCCGCGGCCCTGGGCTTTTTCCAGGTAGTTGGCCGGGGTCAGCATGGACACCTTGGCCCACTCGATTTCGGAGGCCAGGTCCCGGATCGAGGCGCGGTCGGTGCTGAGCCGCAGCCGCCGGGCCGCTTCGGCAATCATCTGCGCCTTGTGGTCCAGCAGGTTGGGCAGGACTCCGCCGACGGCCTGGGGCCAGAAGAACTGAAGCTGGCGCAGCGCAGCTGCGTGGAAGGTGCGTGCCTGGACGTTGCCGACGCCGAGGTCGCGGAGCCGGCTGCGCATTTCGGCCGCTGCCCGCGAAGTGAAGGTGACAGCCAGCAGCCGTTGCGGGTTGTACACGCCGGAGTGCACGCCGTAGGCGATCCGGTGCGTGATGGCGCGGGTCTTACCGGTGCCGGCGCCGGCGAGGACGCACATGGGTCCCTGCAGGGTGCTGGCGACGTCGCGCTGTTCAGCGTCCAGGCCGCCCAGGATGCGCTCCTCGAGGGAGCGGTTGTCCGGCTCCGGGGGTGCAGACTCCGGCTCTGGGTCGTTGGACTGGCCGGCCGGGAAAGCGCTGGGCTGGAAGATATCAGTGTTCACTATTGCTGCTCAGTCGTTTGAGGGTGTCCGGTGGATGTTCCGCGGTGGTGGACCCGCGCCGCGGCGGTGCCGCTGGGTTGTCAATCAGACCTCATGCGCTGTCCGGGCGGTCCTGGATGGTGCCGCCGAACCAGTGCTCGATCAGCGCCCGGGCGATGGACAGCCTGCTGGAGATGACAATCTCGCCGCTGAGCACCGCTTCCTGCAGTTCACTCCTGCTGAACCAGCGCGCCCGGGTGACTTCGACGCCGTCGGGAGTGGCTTCAGTGTCCGCGGTCGTGGCCGTGAAGCCGAGCATGAGCGAGGCCGGGAAAGGCCAGGACTGGGAACCGAGGTACTGGCAGGCGGTGACCCGGACGCCGACCTCCTCGCCGATCTCCCGGACCACGGCTTGTTCCAGTGACTCCCCCGGTTCGACGAACCCGGCGAGGGTGGAGTAGTTCCGGGCATCGAGCGGGCCGCCGCCGCCGAGCAGCAGCCGGCCGTCCGGGCCCACGACCGTGACAATGATGGCCGGATCGGTGCGCGGATAATGCTCGGAACCGTCCGAGGGGCAACGGCGCACCCAGCCGCCTGCCTCCGGCTCGGTGGCGGCGCCGCAGCGCGGGCAGTGGGTGTGGGTGGCGTGCCAGTTGGCGACGGCGCTGGCCTCAACGAAGATGGCGGTGTCGGTGGGGTTCAGAGTGGCTGCGACATCACGGAACCCCGCCCACTGGGCGCCTTCGGGGATGCCGGCGATGTGGGCTTCGAATTCCTCGGCCCGGACCTCGAACTGCTGCGGCAGGAGGAAGAGGATCAAGGGGGTGCCGGCGGCCAGGTCCGAGCCGGGCAGGGCTGTGCCCAAGTAGATCAGCTGGTCCGGGGCGTAGGCGGTGTCCTGCAGGTGCCGGGCAAGTTCGGCCGCGTCGAGCAGCACCAGGCTGGTGCCGTTGATGAGGGCCTGCCGGCCGGACAGCAGCATCGCCCGGGCGCCGCCGGGGGTCATGAGCTCCCCGAGCATCCCGGGCCTCAGCCGTGCGGCGGACCCACGGTCAATGAGCGCCGGCCGCACCGGAAGGACCGTGTCGGTGAGCAGGTCGGCGGCCAGGCCGGGGTGCGGGGCGGTTGCCATGCCAGGCCGGGCCCGGCTCTCCGGTGTTTGGCTCTCCGGTGTTTGGCTCTCCGGTGTTTGGCTTGTCGATGTTTGGCTCTGCTGGGCGTTGCTCTTTGATGCCGGTGACTCCGCAAGACTCATGTACCCACCGTACTGACTCCCGCTGACAAATGACATTTTTCTCCGGCCTATGTGGGCATCCGCACGTGTCCCGGCGGGAGGCGGAGGGCCGCGGTCCGGGCCGCGCCGTATCGGGACCCCCGGCCGGAATTTATTCCGGATCTTTCAGACTCGCCGTGGTGCATCGCCGTCTTGGGCGCAGCTCAATCTACCGTGGAAGCGTGAGAAGAAAACCAATCGAACTGGCAGCTGTGGCAACCGCGGCAGTCCCCGGACTGACACCGACTGCCGTCAGCTCTGCGCCCGACGATCCGGCAGACTTCGACTCGGCTCTCCTTCTGGATTCCGAAGGGAAGCGCTGGCGGGTCCGCTCGCCGCGCCATCCGGAGGCCAGCGCACGGCTGGAAACGGAATTCCTGGTGCTGCGGGCTTTTGTCCCCGCCATCCGGGCCGAACTTCCCTTCCTGATGCCCACCGTTGCCGGCACCGTCCGGCAGGGCGCGCTGAGCACGTTTGTCTACTCCCACCTGGCCGGTTCCACCCGGTCGGTCGAGGAACTTGGGTCCGCTTCACCCGCCGTGGCCCGCGAGATCGGTGCGGCCCTCGCCGCCATCCATGACCTGCCTCATTCGCTGGTCAGCAATGCTGACCTGCCAAGCTACACCCCCAACGAGTTCCGCCAGCGCCGCCTCAACGAACTGGACCAGGCCGCGACCACCGGCATGATCCCGCCGCTGCTGCTTCGCCGCTGGGAACACGCCCTTGAGGACGTCTCCCTCTGGCGCTTCAACCCGTGCGTGGTCCACGGCGACCTGCACGAGGACAACCTGCTGGTCGACGCCGACCGCGTGACCGCCGTGACCGGCTGGACCGATCTGCGCATCGGCGACCCCGCCGACGACATGGCCTGGCTGGTCGCGTCCAACGACCAGGACTTCGTGGACGCCGTGCTGGAGCACTACACGTCTGCCCGGCGCGACGTGCCCGACGCCCATTTGCTCCGCCGCGCCGCACTCTCCGCCGAATTCGCCCTCGCGCAGTACCTCGTCAAGGGCCTCGCCGCCGGGAACCAGGACATGATCGACGAGGCCGAATCCATGCTCACCGCACTCGCCGAGGACGTCGCGGAACACGGTGGTCAGCCGATCAGCGTGGAACCGCTCCCCCAGCCGACTCCTGCGTCCGGTCCCGCATCCGGCCGGGCCCAGCCGACGGCGGGGCCGCACGATCCGCCGGTGCCGGCCGTCAGCAGGGTCTCCCTGCTGGCCCCTGATTCGGTCTCCGGACTTTCCGCCGCACCCTCCAGCACCGCGATGCCGGCCGTACAGGTGACGCCGATCCCCCTCGACGCGGACCGGGACGACCTGGCAGGTGGCAACCGGGAAGCCGGCGACCACAGCAAGGCCGGCGCTGAACGCACCGGGCCTGCTGGCAACAAGGTTTCCGGCGTCTCCGTGACAGCGATCCCCGGCGACGAACCGGCCACCGGGGGTTCCTCCGAGGAGGACACCTCAACCCAGTCGTTCGCCGTGATCCAGACCGAAGCGGCAGCACCGGCAGACCCTGCCGCCCAGGCGGACGCGCCTGCAGTGGCTGCCGCCCAGGCGGAGTCTCCAGCAGATGACACTTCGACGACCGCCCTCACGGTGGTCGAGGCGAAAACCCGCTAGCCGTCCCCGAGGGCCGCGGCGACAATCTGCTCGAGCCGCTCCGCTGAACCCAGATCGTGTGGCCGCACCACCTGGTTGTCCGCGACGTAGTAGAACGCCGCCCGCACCTGGTCGACCGGGATGTCCTTGAGCCGGGCCCAGGCCAGCCGGTAGACGGCCAGCTGGACGGCTTTGGTCTTCAGCTGCGCGGCAGACGGCCGGCGGCCGGTCTTCCAGTCCACCAGGTCCCAGCCGCCGTCGGCATCTCGGAAGACGGCGTCGATCCGGCCGCGGACCACGACGTCACCGATCCGGGTCTCCACCGGCACTTCAACGTGGGCCGGGGCGCGGTTGGCCCACTCGGACCGGCGGAAGGTTTCCACCATGGTGTCCAGACCGTAGGCCTCGTCGATGTGGTCGTCGGAGCCGGCCGCCTCGCCGAGGTCCAGCATTCCGGCAGTGCCGAAGTACTCCTCCACCCAGGCGTGGAATGCGGTGCCTTTGCGGGCGGACATTCCGGGTTCGCGCGGGACGGGACGCCGCAGCCGGGCAACGACGGAGCCGGCGTCTTCCTCCAGGTCCACCAGGGTGGACGCGGAGATGTGGCCCGGCAGGTGCACTTCGTGCACCGCGGTCCGGCGGGAGCGGCGTTCCAGCAGGGTCGCGGCTTCGTGCGCCCAGCCGCCGGCCGGGCCGCGCAGGGGCCGGCGCTTTCCCGATTCAGTGGCCCCCGCATCGGGGAATGCGCCCGGTCCGGCCGCATCCTGCAGGACCCCGGAATCCAGGGATTGCAGCACCCGTGCCGCGGCCGCCTGCATGGCGGCGCGCCGGCCCGGGACCAGTCGCAGCCGGTCTCCGGTCCGCGGATCGATTGGCCCCTCGAGCGGGTCGTACGGCCATCCGGCGACCTCAAGGTCCGCGGTCAGCGGGCTCTCCTCCGGCAGTGACTCCTCATCGACGGACAACGGGTGGATCCCGGCTGCGCCGTCGGCTGCGAGGACTTCCAGTTCGGCCAGGAAAGGCGACATGTCAGCAAGACCGGCGCGCGAGCCCACCCAGGCGGCACTGGAAACCCAGAGCACGTGTTTGGCCCGGGTGTAGGCCACATAGGCCAGCCGCCGTTCTTCGGCCTCGCCGTGGGCCTGGACGGCGGACTTGAATTCCTTCTCGGCGTCGAGCCAGCCCTTTTGGTCCGGGTGTTCGAGGTCCCATTGCGGCAGGTCCGCGCGGTCCCCGCGCAGCGGCCAGGGCAGCGCGGCGCTGCCGCTGCTCCAGCGCGAATCCCGGCTGCTGGGGAAGGCCCCGGCATTGAGCCCGGGCACGAACACGACATCCCATTCCAGGCCCTTGGAGGCGTGCACGGTCAGGAGCTGCACCGCTTCATGGTTCACGTCCGGCGCAGCGGCATCCAGGCCGTTCTCCTCGGCGGCCGCGGCTTCCAGCCAGGCCAGGAAGGCGAGGACGTCCATCCGCTGGGAGGTGTGCAGGAACCCGGCGGCGGCGTCCTGGAAGGCGTCCAGGTTCCGGCGGGCCTGGTGGATGCTGATCCCAGGCCGTGCGGCGACTTCGATGTCGAGAAGCATGGCCCGCTCCACTTCGCCGAGCAAGGTGGTGAGGTCATCGCCCATGTAGCCGCGCAGTTGACGGAGTTCCGCTGAGAGCCGGTGGAGCCGTTCCAGCCCCTCAGGGCTGAGCTGGCGGCCATGCGCCGAAGTCCAGCCTTCGCGCGGCAGCCAGTCAAGAGCTTCGACCAGGCTGGCGGCGTCCGTGAGGTCGCCCTCGATCACCGCAGCCTCCGCGGCGTCGGCGGCGTCGTCGGCGTCTGTGGCGCCGGGCCGGCCGCGGCGCCGGGCCAGGAAGCTGGACCAGTCCCGCAGGGCCATCAGGTCCGCCGGGCCGATCCGCCACCGCGCCCCGCAGAGCAGGCGCATCAGCGAATCCGAGCGTCCCGGATCGGCCAGCACGCGGAGGGTCGCGACCAGGTCGACAATCTCGGGGGTGTCCAGGAGACCGCCGAGGCCGACGATCTCGTAGGGGATCCCGCGCGCCTCGAATTCGCGCCGGATGCATTCCATCTGGGCGCGGCGGCGGCACAGCACCGCCATGGCGGGAGGCTCGGGCTCCGCTGCCGACCCGTCAAAGTCGGTCACCCGGAACTTCAACACGTCACCGGCGATGGCCGCGGCCTCGTCCTCATCGGTGCCAAAGCGGCCCATCACCACGCGGCCCTGGACCGCGGCCGGGCTGGGCTGCAGCGGCGGAACCTCGACACCCCCGGCTGTGTCCCGCTCGCCGGCCGGGCCGGTCAGGGCAGCGGCCCTGCTGAGCGGTGCCGAAATGACGTTGGCGGCGGACAGTATGTTCCGGCCGTTGCGCCACGCGGTGGTGAGGTACGACGTCGGCGCCACGGCAAAGCGCGCGGTGCTCCCGGCGTCGGCGCCCGGAGCGCCGTCGTCGGCCGGGAGCCGGACCGGGAATTTGCGGACGAAGTGGAAGAGCTGGCCGGCGGAGGCGCCGCGGAAACCATAAATGGACTGGTTGGGGTCCCCCACTGCGGTGACTGCGTGGCCGTCGCCGAACAGCCGCGAGAAGAGGACCAGCTGGGCGTGCGAGGTGTCCTGGAACTCGTCGAGCAGCACCACCTTGTAGCGCTGACGTTCGGTTTCCGCGGCGACCGGGACCTCGTTGGCGACGCGGGCGGCGAGGGCGACGAGGTCGCCGAAGTCGAGGGCGCCGCGGGCCCGCTTGGCGTCCGTGTAGCGTCCCACCATTTCCGCGACGCTGGCACGGGTGCGGAGCAGGCCGCTGAGCTCGCCGACGGCCTGGCTCGGGTTCTTTTTGGCGGTGGCAAGGTAGGGCAGCGCCTCGAACTCGGCCACCCGGTCCAGCAGCCACCCCCGGACCGCGGCCGGGTCCTGGAGATGCTCGGCGCACTCGCCGGCAAGCTGGATGACCGCCTTGACGAGGGTGGATTTGGCGGAGCGGAAGTGTTCGTATTCGCCGTCGAAAGCTTCCACGACCTCGCTCGCGAGCTGGAAGGACTGGGCGCCGCCGAGCAGCACGACGTCGCGTTCGACGCCGAGCCGGAGGCCGTAGTCGGACACGATGCCACTGGCGTAGGAGTGGTAGGTGGAGACCTTGGGTTCGAGCGCGTCGGTGCTGAGCAGCCCGGCGGGGAACACCTGGTGCTGCGTGTCGGCCGCGGCGATGCGCTGCAGCGCGGCGAGCTTGGCGCGGATGCGGGTGGCCAGTTCCCCGGCGGCCTTCCGGGTGAAGGTCACGCCGAGCACTTCCTCCGGCCGGACCCAGCCGTTGGCGACGAGCCACACCACACGGTCGGCCATCGTGGCGGTCTTGCCCGAGCCGGCACCGGCAATCACCAGCCGGGGCGACAGGGGCGAGGAAATGATGTGCGACTGCTCGGCGGTGGGGCTGTTCTTCTCCCCCAGCATCGCGGAGAGCTCCTCGGGGGTGAACCTCGGTGCGGGAGGAGCGGCGGGAGGAGCCGAGGGGAGACCTGCGGGAGTGGCTGCGGGAGCGGGGTCCGTGCCAACGGGAGGTGTTGTGTCGGTGCTCATTCGGTAACCTGCTTTCCCCGCAGGCACAGCGGGCAGACTTCGGGAAGGCGGCAGCCATGGCCACCGTGGCCGCCCTTGGACGGATCGTGGCGGGCTTCGAAGGTGTTCCCGGACATGACCCGGGCGGCGTCGCCCACCATGTCCAGGGCCCAGTTGTCCGCCGGGTCCAGCGGCGTCTGGGCCTGGATGCCCGGGCTCTTGGTGGTGGTCCCCAGCTGCGCGAGGACGGCCCCGCCCGGCAGCGGGGGCGGGCCGTCGTCGGGACCGGCAAACCCTCCGGCCAGCACCGCCGCCTGGTAGGCGCCCAACTGCGGGTGCCTGGCAAGGTCGGCCTTGCCAGGCTGCCGTTTGCCGGTTTTGAGGTCCACGACGACGAGCCGGCCCTCGGCGTCGATCTCCAGCCGGTCGACCTGGCCGCGCAGAACGGCCGGGCGGGCGGGCCAGGGGCCGCCGTCGATATCGCCGCAGGCGGCGGCGCCGGTGCTTCCGGCCGTTGCCACCACGTCCGGGAGTTTCACCTCGAAGTCCTGCTCGACGCCGACCAGGGACCGGCCTTCGCTGCGCATCACTAGCACGTACTGGGCGAGCTTGCGGACCATCGTCTCGGCGCGCTGGAAGTCCAGCTTGCCCTCCCAGTTGTCCTTCATTCCAAGCGCCGGCCAGCGGCGGACGAGCTCGGCGAGGTATTCGCTGCCGGAGGCGTCCGGAAGGTCCTGCGCGATGGCGTGGACGAGGGTGCCCAGGCTGCGGGCAAAGTCGGTGGCGGCCTCACCGCCGGCTGCCTGGACGAACCAGTCCAGGGGCGATTTCTGCACGGTCTCCACCTTCGAGGGCGAGACGTAAACGGTGCCGCCCGGCGGAACGACGGGCTCGTCGGTGGACAGCGGCGCAAGGCCCCACCAGCTCGCAGGGTGGGCGCCGGGCACGGGCGGCTCGGCGGCCGCCAGGGCTCCCAGAACGGCACTCGCTTCCAGGGCCTCGGGGGCTCCGGCGTCGAGCTGGGCGTACTGGCGCAGCTCGGCCACAAGCGCCCGCAGCGTGAGCGGCCGCTCCACCGGGGTGAAGCCGCGCCGGTCCCGGTCCGGGCCCAGCGGCGCCACGTAATCCAGGAACGAGGAGGGCTGTTCGTCCTCGGAGGACACGGCGGTGCAGATCAGCATCTGCTGGGCCCGCGACACCGCGGTGGAGAAGCTCCGCAGCTCGTCGTAGCGGATTTCGCGCAGCCGGCTGAGGGGATCCAGTTGCAGCGCGTATTCCACGCCGTGCTCGACGGCGTCCGCGAACAGCGTGCTGCCAAGCAGTTCGCCGCGGAGCCTGGTGTTGGGCCACACCCCTTCCTGCAGGCCGGGGACGATGACCACGGGCCATTCCCGGCCGGCGGCGCTGGCCGGGGTCATAAGTTCCACAGCGTCCTCCAGCTGGGCCCGCGCGGCGAGGGTGTCCATCGGGAGTTCCTGGCTGAGCAGGTATTCAAGGAACTGCTCAGGCCCGGAACCGGGCAGCTGGTCCACAAAGCGCTCGGCAGTGTGGAAGAGGGCCATCATGGCATCGAGGTCCCGGTCCGCCCGGGCCCCGGCTGCTCCCCCGGCCAGCGCCGCTTCGGTCCAGCGCGAGGCGAGTCCGGTGGAGTTCCACAGTGCCCACAGCACCGTTTCGGCGTTGCCGCCGGGAGCCTGGGCGGCGTCCCGTCCGGCCTGGATCATCCGCGCGATCCTGCGTGCGGAATGCCCCTCGATGCCGAGGGTCGCCAGTGCGCCCGGCTCGAGCAGTGCCTCGACGAGGAGCACGTCGCTGGTGCGTCCGCCGCCGCCCAGGAGCTCTTCCCGGCGCAGGGACTGGCGCAGGCGGCGAAGCTCGATCGCGGTGGCTCCGCCGATCCGCGAGGTCAGCAACGCCACGGCCGCCTCGGGGCTCAGCACCGCCGGGTCCAGGGCCACGGCGTAGGCATCCAGCAAGGGCCGGACGGCGACCTCGTCACGGACGGCGGATTCGGCGACCGGGATCCGGACGGGGATGCCCTGGCCGGCGAGGTAGCGCTGCAGCTGGCTGAGCTGGCCGCCGTTGCGCACGATCACGGCGATCTCACCAAGTTCGCGGCCGTCGTTGAGCTGGGCTTCGAGGATCCGCTGGGCCACGTAGCGCAGTTCGTGCACCGGCGACGGCAGCAGGTGCGCCTCCACCGTTCCGTTGGAGGCGTCGGCAACGGGACCCGCAGCCCCGGCCCGTGCAGGGACGCCAGGCTGCGCCGGATTCCCGTGGCGGGTCGGCTC
>NZ_MQTS01000208.1:5623-8797 GCF_020532825.1 Arthrobacter sp. SO3 | reverse complement strand
GACGGCAAGCCACGCCTCGGCGACCGCCGGGGTGTGGCGGTGGGCGGTCCAGAGCGGCCGCTCGAGGACGGTCCGGCCGGCGGGGGCAAGCAACTGCGGAAGCTCGGCCACAAGGTCCGGGCGGGCGCCGCGGAAGCCCTGGACCACGGTGTCCGGGGAGAACGTGATGAGGGCCTCCTTGCCAGCGGCAATATCCGCGAGCAGTTCGAACACGGCAGGGTTGGCTTCCTGCATGTCGTCCACCAGGACCAGCTGGAGCCTGTCGCGTTCGGCGGCCAGGAAGTCGGGTTCGTCCTGGAAAATCTGGCGGGCGGCCGTGATGATCCCGGCCGGGTCGAAGGATTCCGGCATGCGCAGGTCCAGTACGTCGCGGTACTCCGCGTACAGGCCCGCGGCGGCGACCCAGTCCGGCCGGTGGCAGCGCCGGGCGAGGACCACAAGGTCCTCGGCGGTCCGGCCGGATTCGATGATCCGGTCAAAGAGCTGGCGGACCTCCTGGCGGAAACCGCGGGTCTGCAGTGCCGCGCCCAAATCCTCCGGCCACGGCAGCTCAAGTCCGGGCTGGGCGTGTCCCTCGAGCAGTTCCTTGATGATCAGGTCCTGTTCCGGGCCGGACAGCAGCTTCGGCGGCCGGGGCAGCGGCAGGATGCCTTCCGCCTTGGCACGCCGGATCAGGTCGAAAGCGTACGACGCCCAGGTGCGGGCCGGCGTCGTGCTCAAACTGCGGTCCAGCCGTGCCGTGAAGCGGTCCCGGAGCGAATCGGCGGCGAGGCGACCGGGGGCAAGGATGAGCATCCGTTCCGGATCAAGGCCGTCCCGCTGCGCACGCCGGACGGCGGCCTCCACGAGAACGGTGGATTTGCCGGTGCCCGGCGCGCCGGGGATCAGGACCGGGCCGGAGCCATGCGGGACGTCGACGGCGGCGAGCTGGTCCGCGGAGAGCACGGGCACCGCGCTGTGCAGTTTCCGGGGCGGGAGCAGCCGGAGCGAGGAACCCGGTGTGCCCGGCCTTGCCGGTCGCGGACCGCCCTTACCGGGTCTGCCTGCTGCGGGCTTGGCTGTTGCTGTCTGCGTTGCTGCGGTCTGCATTGATGTGGGCGGGGCGGACTCAGGGTTCTTGCTGGGGATGCTCACACAGTCATTTCATCATCGGGGGCCGACAGTTTGCGCACGGAGCGTTCCAGCCGCTCGGCAACGGCGTCGATCCGGTCGAACTCGCCGTCGTTGGGTGCCCAGCGGGCAGCCGTCAGGTCCACGCGCCACCGTCCCTCGCCGGTGCGGAGGTATTCCGCGTGACTTCCCAGCAACGGGGTTTCTTCCAGGATGTACAGGGCCAGGGCCTCACGCTCGTGCCCGGGAGGCGCGTCACCATTGGCCTTGAGGACCCGCCACCAGGGCACTGCGCTGCCGTGCTGGCTCATCACGGAACCAACTTGCCGGGCACCGCCGGAGCCGAGGATTTCGGCAACGTCGCCGTACGCCACCGCGGCACCTGCGGGGATCAATGCCACCACGTCCAGCACCGCTTCCACATACTCCATCCGCATGGCACAAGCCTAGCGGCCGGCTCCGATTCGGGCCGCCGGCGGCGGTCTCCGGCGGCGCTGTGGCGCGTCCGGCGCCACGCCGGGCCCGGCCGCGGGCGGTGGCGCCTTACCGTCGGTGGCAGCAGGTAGCGTTGAAGCATGAGCACTTGGAACACCCTCCCCCGCGCAGCCTTCGACCTTGAAACCACCGGCAGGAACTCCCGTGCCGCGCGGATCGTCACGGCGTCCATCACCGTGGTGGACGCCGGGGGCGGGGTCATCAAGGAACACGAATGGCTCGCCGATCCGGGCGTCGAAATTCCCGCGGAGGCCAGTGACATCCATGGCGTCACGACTGAGCGGGCCCGCAGCGAAGGCCGCCCTGCTGCGGAGGTGACGCGGGAGGTCGCCGCGGTGCTCCAGGAGCTCTTCGACACCGGCGTGCCGGTCATCGCCTTCAACGCCAGCTACGACTTCACCGTCCTCGCGGCCGAGTCGGCCCGGTACGGTGTGCCGCAGCTGAGCCGCTTCCCGGTGCTGGATCCGTACATCATGAACAAACAGGTGGACCGGTACCGCAAGGGCAAGCGCACCCTCACCGCCCTTTGCGAGGAGTACGGCGTGGACCTTGACAACGCCCACACCTCGGCGGCCGACGCCCTGGCCACCTCGCGCATGCTCGACGCCATGGCAGGGAAGTTCCCGAAGCTTCGGATGCCGGCCAGCCACCTGCACCAGCTGCAAATCGAATGGGCCTCAGCCCAGGCCTCCGATTTCCAGAGCTACCTGCGCAAGACCAAGCCCGCTGCCGTGATTGAAGGCGACTGGCCGGTCCTGCCGCCCGAGGACGCCAGCCGCGGCGACTTCTAGGCCGCCTGGACTTCTTAAAACGAAACTTAGGCCACAGGACGCCGGCAAATAGACCTCCGAGAGCCGCATTTCCAGCGATTGCGACGGAACTCACACCCCAAGGCCAGGCCGGCGGCCCCGACTGCCCCAGCCATTCATTCCGTTGCACCCGGGCTCGGCTGCTCAGATCCCGGCCTACGGACTGCAAGCGTGAAACAAATTCGACCTCGGCACTTCCAGTCGTGCACTAATTCGATTTGAAACGCCCGCCGGGACAAGTGACACAATAATATTTTGCGGCTTGCCTGCCCCTTGGGGCGCCCAGGCCCTGAGCCGGGGCACGATATTCTCCCCCGCGACCCACTAACTTCCGACGAAAGTGTTTGCGTGATGAAATCCAAAGCCATGAAGTGGCTGACTACTGTTCCTGTGGCGATCGCTGTTGCCGTCTCCCTGGCGGCCTGCGGCGGCGGTTCAGCGCAATCGTCCGCGTCCGCCACCGATGCCCTCGCCGGCAGCGACCAGACCTCGCTGGACAAGTACACCACCAAGGACGTCACCCCCTTGGACAAGATCGACAAGTCCAAGCTTGGCCTGCTGAGCGACGGCACCCTCACCGTCGGGACCCTCTCGGACGCCCCGCCGAACATCTTCATCGACCCGTCGGGCAAGTTCACGGGCTACGACAACGAGCTCCTGCGCGCCATTGCGGACAAGCTGGGCCTCAAGGTTGAGTTCAAATCGACCGGCTTCGCTTCCCTGCTCTCCCAGGTCCAGAACAAGCAGTTCGACCTGGGAT
>NZ_MQTS01000208.1:0-5563 GCF_020532825.1 Arthrobacter sp. SO3 | reverse complement strand
CGGACGCCCGCCGCAAGACCGTGGGATTCACCAACGGCTATGACTTCGGCTTTATGGCGGTTGTCGCCAAGAAGGACGACAAGATCAAGGGCTTCAAGGACCTGACCAAGGACACCCGCATCGCGGTCGTCCAGGGCACCGTGCAGGACGACTACGTCACCAACACGCTGCAGATCGAGCCTGTCCGCTTCGAGGACTACAACACGGCCTACGCGAACCTGAAGAACGGCCAGGTCGACGCCTGGGTCGCTCCGTCCCAGCAGGCCACCGGCCAGGTCAAGGAAGGCGACGGCACGGTCATCGCCGAGTCCGTTGTGAACACCCAGAACTTCACCGCCTACGCCGTCAACAAGGAAAACCAGCCGCTCATTGACGCGCTGAACTCCGGCCTGGACGCCGTGATTGCCGACGGCACCTGGTCCAAGCTGACCAAGGAATGGTACCCGGACCGCGAAACCCCGGCCACGTGGTCCCCGGGTTCCAAGGCTGTCACCGTCCCGAAGTCCTAGTCCATGGATGCACTCGATCAACTCGCAAAGACCTTCTTTGACTGGGAGGCGATGGCAGCTGTCATCCCGAACATGCTCACGGTCGGCCTGCCCAATACGCTGATCCTTGCGGTCTCCTCGGGCGTGCTCGGGTGCATCCTGGGCATGGTCCTGGCCATCATGGGCACGTCCCGCAGCACCCCGCTCCGGGTGCTGTCCAGGATCTACACGGATATTTTCCGCGGCGTCCCCGCGATCGTCGTCATCCTGCTGATCGGGATCGGGCTCGGACCCGTGATCCGGCAACTGACCGGATCCACGAACCCGTTCCCGCTCGGCATCCTGGCACTGACGCTTATGGCGTCGGCATACATCGGGGAGATCTTCCGGTCAGGCATCCAGAGCGTGGAAAAGGGACAGCTCGAGGCGTCCAGGGCGCTGGGGTTCAGCTACAACTCCTCCATGCGCCTTGTGGTGATCCCGCAGGGCATCCGCCGGGTGCTCCCGGCCCTGGTGAACCAGTTCATCTCACTGATCAAGGACTCGTCCCTGATCTACCTGCTGGGCCTGCTCGCCAGCCAGCGGGAGATCTTCCGCATCGGCAACGACGCTGCAGCCAACACGGGAAACCTCTCCCCGCTGATCGCTGCCGCGGCAATGTACCTCGTGCTGACGGTCCCCCTGACGCACCTGGTCAACTACATCGACAACCGCCTGCGCACCGGCCGGCCGGAGAAGAAGCAGCCGGACGACGCCGCAGCCCTGATCGGGAAGGGAGCCCAGCCATGAGCGACTTCGCCTCCGGCTCGCTGACCGGCAAGAACCTGCACCTGTCCTTCGGATCCAACCACGTCCTCCGCGGCATCGACCTCCACGTCGAAAAGGGAACCACCGCCTCGGTGATCGGCCCCTCGGGCTCCGGCAAGTCCACGCTGTTGCGCGTGATGAACCGCCTGATCGAACCGGACCAGGGCGACATCCTGCTGGATGGGCGCTCGGTCCTGAAAGACAACCCGGATGAGCTGCGCCAGCGCATCGGCATGGTGTTCCAGCAGTTCAACCTGTTCCCGCACAAGACCGTGGTGGACAACGTCTCCCTCGCGCTGCGCAAGCTGCGCAAACTCCCGGCCGAGCAGGCCCGGGCCGAAGCCCTCGAGCAGCTCGACCTCGTCGGGCTCAAGCACAAGGCGGACGCCCGTCCGGCCAACCTGTCCGGCGGGCAGCAGCAGCGCGTGGCGATCGCACGGGCGCTGGCCATGAAGCCGGAAGTCATGTTCTTTGACGAGGCCACCTCGGCCCTAGACCCGGAGCTCGTCAAGGGCGTCCTGGCGCTGATGGCCGACCTCGCCACGGGCGGCATGACCATGGTGGTGGTGACGCACGAGATGGGCTTCTCCCGGAACGTCTCGGACACCGTGACCTTTATGGACGCCGGCGTCGTTGTGGAGTCCGGCCCGCCGGAACAGCTCTTCACGAATCCCCAGACGGAACGGCTCCAGGGTTTCCTCTCGGACGTCCTCTAGTTAGCAGACCGGCAGCTTAAACACTTGGGGCACCCGCCGCGGCGGGTGCCCCAAGTGTTTTAACCAACGACGCCGGAACGGTCCGGCGTATTGTTGCGGCGTCCGGCGCTAGGCCTTCGCGGCAGCCGCGGCCTTCGCCGCGGCGGGCAGGGCGTCGAAGATCCGGTTCATCGCGGCGTCGTCGTGCGCGGCGGAGAGGAACCAGGCTTCGAAGACCGACGGCGGCAGGTAGACCCCGGAGTCCAGCATCGAGTGGAAGAACGGCGCGTAGCGGAACACCTCCTGGCCCTGGGCGTCGTCGTAATTGTGCACGCCCCGGGCGGAGGTGCCGAACGCCATCGAAAACAGGTTTCCGGCACGCTGGATCGAGTGGTCCACGCCCGCCGCCTCCAGCGCGGAGGACAGGGCGGTGGAGAGTTCCAGGGCGCGGGCATCCACGAAGGAGTAGACCTCTGGGGTGGCGTGGGTCAGCGTCGCGACGCCGGCGGCCATCGCCACCGGGTTGCCGGAGAGCGTACCGGCCTGGTAGACCGGGCCCAGCGGCGCAAGGTAGTCCATGACCTCGGCCCGGCCGGCGAGGGCCGCCGTCGGCATCCCCCCGCCGATGACCTTGCCGAACGTCAGCAGGTCCGGGGTCCACGGCTGGGCAGCGTCGGCCGCGCCGCCGGTGAGTCCCCAGTAGCCCGAGTACCCGGTACGGAAGCCGGTGAGGACCTCGTCGAGGATCAGCAGGGCACCGTGCTCCCGGGTGATGCGCGACAGGCCGGCGTTGAAGCCTTCTCCCGGCGTCACGACCCCCATGTTGGCGGGCGCGGCCTCAGTGATGACGGCGGCGATGTTCGCGCCGTGCTTGGCGAAGGCGGCCTCGACGGCGGCGAGGTCGTTGTAGGGCAGCACGAGGGTCTCGGCGGCGGTGGCGGCCGTGACGCCGGCGGAGCCCGGCAGCGCCAGGGTGGCGACACCGGAGCCGGCGGCGGCGAGCAGCCCGTCCAGGTGGCCGTGGTAGCAGCCGGCGAACTTGATGATGAGGTCCCGGCCGGTGAAGCCCCGGGCCAGCCGCACGGCGGTCATGGTTGCCTCGGTGCCGGTGGAGACCATCCGGACACGTTCGGCGGCGGGGACCCGCTCCTGGACGATCGCGGCGAGGTTGGCCTCATCCGGCGTCGAGGCGCCGAAGGAGAGTCCGCGGTCCACGGCGGCGTGCACGGCGGCGAGAACCGCCGGATGGGCATGTCCCAGCAGCGCCGGGCCCCAGGAGCAGACGAGGTCGACGTACTCGGCGCCGTCGGCGTCGGTCAGGTAGGGGCCTTTCGCGGAGACCATAAAACGCGGGGTCCCGCCGACGGAGCCGAACGCGCGGACCGGCGAGTTGACGCCGCCCGGCATCAGCTTGCGGGCGCGGTCGAAGAGTTCCTCGTTGCGAGGGTGGCTGGAAGTCATGGTTCCTATTCTTTCAGTCGCATTCAATGGATCAGTCGCCTTCAACGGGGCTGCGCGGCCCCGGCCAGCAAAGCAGCCACCCGGGGGGCCACCTCGGTGCCGAACAACTCGATCGAACGCATCATGGCCTTGTGCGGCAGGGTGCCGTTGCTGTACTTCAGGTCAAAGCGGTCCACGCCGAGGTGCCGCTTCAGCAGTGCGATCTTCGCGGCAACGGTATCCGGGGATCCGACGTAGAGGGCACCCTCGGGGGTGCACATGGCGTCGAACTCGGCGCGGTTGCCCGGGCCCCAGCCGCGCTCCGCGCCAATCAGGTTGCGCTGGCCGAGCCAGTGCGCGAAGAACTCCTCCCGTGCCTCCTCGTCGGTGGCGGCAATGTGGCCCGGTGAATGCGTGGCCATCTGCTGCATCGGGTGGCCGTATTTGGCCATCGCCTCACGGTAGAGGTTCGCGAGCGGGCCGAAGGACCGCGGCTGTCCGCCGATGATGGCGAAGATGATCGGGTAGCCGTATTCGGCGCAGCGCAGCACCGACTCCGGGGTTCCGCCGACGCCGATCCAGGCGGGCAGCAGGTGGTGTTCCAGCGGCGGATAGACGCCGAGCCCGTTGATGGCCGGCCGGGTGCGGCCCTCCCAGTGGATGGGCTCTTGGGCGCGGGCCTTGTCGAAGAGCTCGAGCTTCTCTTCAAACAGGATCTCGTAGTCGGCCAGGTCGAGGCCGAAAAGCGGGAAGGACTCGACGAAGGAGCCGCGTCCCAGCATGACCTCGGCCCGGCCGTTGGAAATGGCGTCCACGGTGGAGAAGCGCTGGAAGACACGGAGGGGGTCATCGGAGCTCAGGACCGTAACGGCGGAACCGAGCCGGATGTTCTTGGTCCGCGCGGCAGCCGCGGCGAGGAACACCTCGGGAGCGGAGACTGCGAAGTCGCGCCGGTGGTGCTCCCCCACGCCGAAGGCATGGAGTCCCACCTCGTCCGCGAGTTCCGCCTGTTCCAGCAGCTGGCGCAGCACCTGGGCGTGCGGGACGGGGTGCCCGTCGGGGAAGACCCCGACGTCGCCAAAAGTGTTCAGTCCCAGCAGGATGCGCCCCGGGCCTACGGGGGCCGTGGGGTTCGCCCCTGACGCCTGGCCAGTTGAGGTGATCATCAGGACTCCTTCAGCCAGCCGGCGAGTTCGCTCGCCCAGTACGTCAGGACCATGTTGGCCCCGGCCCGTTTGATGCCCAGCACGGACTCGGTGATCGCGGCGCGGCGGTCGATCCACCCGTTAGCGGCGGCGGCCTCGATCATCGAGTACTCACCGGAAATCTGGTACGCCGCGACCGGGACCGGGCTCATGGCGGCGACGTCGGCGAGGATGTCGAGGTAGCTCATGGCCGGCTTCACCATGACCATGTCCGCACCCTCTTCGAGGTCCAGCTCCACTTCGAGGATCGCTTCGCGGCGGTTCGCGGCGTCCATCTGGTAGGTGCGGCGGTCGCCTTTGAGCTGCGAGTCCACGGCTTCGCGGAAGGGCCCGTAGAACGCGGATGCGTATTTCGCGGCGTAGGCGACGACCGCGGTGTTGGCGTGGCCGGCCGCCTCGAGGGCCTGGCGGATCACGGCGATCTGGCCGTCCATCATCCCGGAGGGGCCCAGCACGTGGGCGCCGGCCTCGGCTTGGGCCACAGCCATCCGGCCGTAGATCTCCAGCGTGGCGTCGTTGTCCACATAGCCGTCCGAGTCGAGGACCCCGCAGTGCCCGTGGTCGGTGAACTCGTCCAGGCAGACGTCGCTCATGATGACCAGTTCATCGCCGACCTCGGCGCGGACGTCCCGGATGGCTTTATTCAGCACCCCGTCGGGGTCCAGCGAGGCGGTGCCGGTGGCGTCGCGGACGGCGGGGATTCCGAAGAGCATGATGCCGCCGACGCCGAGCCCCACGGCTTCGGCTGCGGCGCGCTTGAGCGTCTCGGTGGTGTGCTGCTGCACCCCGGGCATCGACGCAATCGGTTTAGGCTCGGCCAGGCCTTCCCTGATGAAGGCGGGAAGGATCAGTTCCGCAGCGGAGAGGCGGTGTTCGGCTGTCAGCCGGCGCATTGCCGGGGTGGTGCGGAGCCGGCGGGGGCGGTGGG
>NZ_MQTS01000207.1 GCF_020532825.1 Arthrobacter sp. SO3 | reverse complement strand
GGGTACTGGGTCCGGCGGTTCCGGGGCGGCGCCCGGAGCGACTTCGAGGTGGCACCGGAGTTCGACGCCGAAGCAACCGACCCGCTGTCCGTCCACCTCACCGCCCGGTTCGGTCTGCACACCCGGTTCCGAGGCAGGACCATGTATGTTCCCAACACCCACACTGCGTGGCCGTTGTACCGGGCGGAACTGACTCAGGTTGAGGATCAGCTGTTCGCTGCAGCCGGAATCACCGTCGCGGGCCCGCCCGAATCGGCGCTCTTCTCCCCCGGAGTCCGAACGCAGTTTGGGCGGCCGCGGTTCCTGGACAGCGAGTCCTGAGTCCCGGGCCCGGAATCGACTGAATCGGGCTGAACCGCGGGTACCGAGCCAGCCAGACGTCGGGAGTCTGGCGCCGACCGGTGCACTACGGGTGGAGTCGCTAATAATGTCGGAGCCCTCTGGCAGGGTGGTTCCATGGAAGCCGTTAGGGATTTCATCGATTTCCAGGACCCGGACCGTGGCACGGAACGCGGTACCGCGCAGCCCGCGGTGTCCGGGGTGGATGCGGCCCTCGACGGGGTGCGGGATGTCGGTTCGACGCCGGTCCAGGACGCGGCGTGTGCCCCAGGGAGAATTCCGGCCGCACCTTTGCGGCCAGTGTCCGGCCCGGCCAAAAATGTCGGAGCCCTCTGGCAGAGTGATTCCATGGAAGCCGTCAGGGATTTCATCGATTTCCAGGACCCGGACCGAGGCACGGAACGCGGCACGGACTGCGGTACCGCCCGGCCCGCGCAGCCCGCGGTGTCGGGGGTGGATGCGGCCCTCGACGGGGTGCGGGATGTCGGTTCGACGCCGGTCCAGGACGCGGCGTGTGCCCCAGGGAGAATTCCGGCCGCAACTTTGCGGCCTTTGTCCGGTCCGGCTCATAATGTCGGAGCCCTCTGGCAGAGTGATTCCATGGAAGCCGTCAGGGATTTCATGGATTTGCCGGACCCGGACCGGGTCGCGGAACGCGGCACGGACCGCGGTACCGCCCGGCCCGCGGTGTCCGGGGTGTCCGGCGTGTCCGGCGTGTCCGGGGTGTCTGGGGTGTCCGGGGTGGATGAGGCCCTGGCCGTGCTGCGGGATGTGACTTCGACAGCGGCCGGGGACGCGGCGTTCCTTGGGTTCCAGGCCGCCTCGGATTTCGCCGGCACCGTGGAGGAACTCTCAC
>NZ_MQTS01000206.1 GCF_020532825.1 Arthrobacter sp. SO3 | reverse complement strand
ACTCGGCTACACCGTCACCTTGGAACCTCTCACCCACACCGGCTGAGACCGCGGGGACACCCTATTTTCACGTTAGGACGACGACGAAGCTTTCGTGTCGGGGCGCTTGCGCCACAGTGGTTCCAGAGCGGCGATCTCCTCGGGTGAGGCGGTGCCGAACGGGGAGTGCGCCGGCGCCGTGGGTGTCTTGCGGCCCTGTCCGCGGGTGGCCCAGAGGCTTGCGCCGATGGACACCCCGAGGATTGTGGCGATGACGGCCAGGGATGCCGGGGTGGGGATGTAGTAGATATCGATTTTGAGGAGCATTTTGATGCCGACCCAGATCAGGACGAGCGCCAGTCCGATCTTGAGATAGATGAAGCGGTGGATCAGGTCAGCGAGCAGGAAGTACATTGCCCGGAGGCCCAGGATGGCGAAGGCGTTGGCCGTGAAAACCAGGAACACTTCGTCGGTGACGGCGAAGATCGCGGGGATGGAATCCACTGCGAAGATGACGTCGGTGACCTCGATGAGGACCAGGACGGCGAGCAACGGGGTGGCCAGCACTGCGCCGTTCTTGCGGATCAGGAAGCGCTGGCCGTGGAAGTCGTCCGTCGTGGGCACGCGCCGGCGGAAGAGTTTCAGGATCCGGGACTTTTCCGGGTCCAGGTGGTCGTTGCGGTGGCGGATCATCCGGTAGCCGGTGAGGAGCAGGAACGCGGCAAAGATGTACAGCACCCACCCTGCGCTGGCGATGATCGCGGAGCCCGCCGCGATGAAGATGCCCCGGAGGATCAGGGCGCCCAGCACCCCGAAGAACAGCACCCGGTGCTGGTATTCGCGGGGTACTGCGAAGTACGTGAAGATGATCGCCCAGATGAACACGTTGTCCACCGCCAGGGATTTCTCGATCAGGTACCCGGCGAAGTACTGCTGGCCAAATTCCGCTCCGTAGATCTGCCAGATGAGGGCGCCGAAGCCCACGCCGAATGCGACCCAGATCCCGGACCACAACGCGGCTTCGCGGACCCCGATGACGTGCGCCCTGCGGTGCGCGAACAAGTCCACGGCCAGCATCAGAACAATTACGGCTAAAACGGCCAACCAGGCCCATAGTGGAACATTCATCAGGGAGCACCACTTTCCAGTCAGTTCAACTAACTGGAGGTCTCTCCCGGCCCCGAGGGACCTGTCCCGCCGGGCCGCTCAGGGTCGGCCGTACTGACGACGGGACATTCCGGGGATACTCCCCTCCGTCCAATTAGTGAAACATTTTTCACCTTTGACGGCAAGAGGCGACGGCGAGAAGTGGGCCTCGAGGAGGGGCGGGGGCGAGGAGGGAGTGGGCCTCGAGG
>NZ_MQTS01000205.1 GCF_020532825.1 Arthrobacter sp. SO3 | reverse complement strand
AATCCGATTCAGCCCGCCGGGACGGCAAAAACCAGGCCCGGCGCCCCGACCGCCATCCGATGAAAAATCCGGGCTAACTCCGCCTTGACTCGATATCGACGACGGCGACCGCGGCAACCACAGACGCAGCCGGGGTGAATGACCGCGCGAAACCAGATTGCATAGAATCAATGGATGCTCACTCGACAAGCCCAGTCCCTCATCGCGGCGGCAAGATGACCGCCCAAGGGGCCGGCCCCGACCTCGGACCCGCGGCCGACATTGCATACCAGTCCATCCGGCTACAAATTCTCTCCGGCGAACGACCCGGCGGCGAGTGGCTCCGGGAGGACGAACTGGCCGCCGTTCTCGGTGTCTCCCGGACCCCCGTCCGGGAGGCGCTCCGGAGACTCGCAACCGAGGGCTTGGTAACGCACGAGCCCAACCGTGGCGTCCAAGTCCACAACTGGACCATCGAAGACCTGCAGGAGGTCTTCGGCCTCCGCTCCTTATTGGAGCCGTGGGCCTGCGCACAGGCTGCCGCTCGTGGACAGGCGGACCTTTCTGCGCTCCAGGACCTGGCCGACAGGATGGACGCCACAGTCGACACACCAAATCCTGACTTCGAGGCCCTAACCGACCTCAACAACCGCTTCCACAGCACCATTTTGGCGGCGTCCGGCAGTCGGCGTGTCCAGTCCCTAGTAAGTTCCATGGTGGACGTCCCTCTAGTGTGGCGGACCTTCTCCCGCTACAGCCCCCAGGAGCTTCGTCGCAGCCTGGCACACCACCACGAAATGATCGATGCACTCCGAGCAAACGACCCGGCATGGGCCGAATCAATAATGCGCGCCCATGTCCAGTCCGCTTGGACCTCCACTCGACGTCATGCGGAAAAGGCCGCAGGTACTCCTTGAGCGGGCCGACGGCGTGACGCCCCGACACTGCTACTCTGTCCTCTACGCCCTGAGGCGGGTCATCGACGCGGACCCGTTCTACGTGCACATCGCCTGAAAGGGCAAGGCCTGTGATCGAATCAGGGGACTTCGACATCAACGCGTGGAGCCACCTTGTCGACCTGGTCGTCGAACCGCCTCAACCTAAAGATCCCATCGAGGCGCTCAAAGCGGCACAAAGCGGCAGGACACCACCAACCCTCAGGGTGCCTTTGGTCTTCACCGGAATCTACGGCGGACCCATCCACCTGACGATCGAGGTCCTTGATCGCGAGCCGGACACGGTCGCCCCCGGATGGGAAGACGTTGCGGACGTGTCCCTGGTCATCCCGGAGGGCAAGGCGTACTTCAATCAGCCCACTGGTGCGGATACGCGCGAAGTCGGGTTTATGTCAGCGGCGGAGGCGGGCAGCTATCGGGCCCGGCTTCACGCCGTAGGCAGGGACTTGGATTACGACATCGTCGTGGAAGAGTCGAAGGAACGGCATCTGGTGCAGTTCTGGAAGGCACCGCCCGCGACCACGATCGTCCTGTCTAACGCTCCGTCTGCGGGGAAGTCTTTGCCGCCGTTTGTCGCTATGCGGCAAAGCAACCTCTGACCGGCCCAGGGACACGCAAAAGGAGCCCGGGATCTTCTGGGGGTCCTCTTGTGCGCCCGGGGATGCTGCTAGCGACGGGCTGAACTGCGCCGATCCGGCCCTCAACTTATCTTGAGTTCCTCGGCGGGCATTACGATGATGCCGCTGGGACCGCGGACGTAGGTGAGCTTGTAGACGTCCTTATAGGTCGCCACGCCCCAAAGCTGGAAGGCAGCCGCGCCTCGCGGCTATCTCCGAGGCGTTGTCCATCCCGTCGACCGAGAACGCGACGCAGTGCAAGCTTGAGGGGGACGATGCCAGATTCCGACAGGCATGGTGTGCCGGTCACGCCGCCGGCACGTGAAGACGACGCCACCGACAGCCGTTGCCGACGTAAGGAAAGTGCGCTGGAGCCGGCTCCACGGATCCTGTTCAAACGCGAAGGGTGGCCGTAAGGGCCCCTGACCCGGAAGGGTCCCGACACACCGAGAGACTGGCCGGCCGGATCGGCTGACCAGTCTCTCGGTAAAGCTTTAGAGCGGCTGGATGTTCTCCGCCTGGGGCCCCTTGGGACCCTGGGTGATGTCGAACTGAACCTTCTGGTTCTCGTCCAGGGACTTGTAACCGCTGGAGGCGATTGCCGAATAGTGTGCGAACACGTCAGCGCTTCCGTCGTCGGGGGCGATGAATCCGAAGCCCTTTTCGGCATTGAACCACTTGACAGTACCTGTAGCCATGCTGATTTCCTTCACGGGTCGCTGGTCGGTTCCGCTTGTCGGATTGCCATCCCAGCCACTCACAGGTTCGAGCCTATGTGTTCGGCACAGTCTCGGGCAAGAGAGGCGCCCGGCCCTTGCGCCGCACGGACCGAGGGGCAGGGGCTGGGACTGAAGTAGAAGGCTACGCCGCCGCCGGCAGCCGTCCGCGGTCCCGGTGTGCCCGGGCGATCAGGGACGCGACGCGCCTCAACTCCATGGCTGCGCCCACTTCCGTCTGCGTGAACGGGAACAGGCCGGCGAGTTCGGCGGCCGTGTAGCCGGTGTTGGCGCCGGTCCCGGCGCGGTGCAGCAGATGCGTCAGGTCCCAGACCGAAGGGGCCCAGCAGGCAGTGTCCAGGTCAAAGAGGACCGCTCGGTCCCCGGTGTTGATGACGTTGCCGGCGTGCGCGGCCCCGTGACCGACCGACCATGCCGTTGCGGTTTCGAAGTGGGCTTCCAGGGCGGCGTCGTACCGGTTCCGCACTCCGATCGCCGCGGCTTCCGGCAGGTCCTCGAGACGGGCGAAAGACCTGTAGGCCCACGTTACCCAAGGCAAGGGCAGGTTCCGGGGCGGTCAGGCTCGCTACCTGGCCGCCTTTCTCGCCCGCGCGTTGAGGCACAGGCGTTTTACTGCTTTGAAAAGGTGACGTGTGAGGTCACGCCGAATTTGTTGGCGCTCTTCACGCAGGACCATCTGGGTGTATCCCCTCGACTGTGCTCTTCTGAAATAGTTCGCGAACACAACACGGGCATCACTCCACCTGCGTTCGGCCGCCCGAAAGCGCTCCTCGTTTATGACTGATGGGTCTGCAGCAAACTAGTTGCCAAAGGATTCGACTGCCGGGTACGAGTGTTCCAACTTCTCCAGCAGAATGAATCCACCACCCTCGCCACCGAGGTCCGCCGCGTACTTCGCCCCGGCGGCTGGCACATCTACACCGTCCGCCACACCGGAGATCCCCACGCGGGCACC
>NZ_MQTS01000204.1:4507-6566 GCF_020532825.1 Arthrobacter sp. SO3 | reverse complement strand
CACTCCGGCTTGCGTTCCACCGGGGTGGCCGCATTGCGCTGCTCGATCCGCAGCATTTTCCGGCCTTCTGGTGCCAGGGTGGACAGGGAGGGCTTGTTCGTCACGGGGAACTCCATAATTCAGGCCGCACCGAGGGTGCGGCGATGATTCGGGTTCCTCCCCGCTCTGTATGTGACCTGAGAGTTTCCGCGGGCCCTGCTCTTACAGGGTGCCGCTTGCACCGTCGGTGAGCCCGCGTAACGGACTGCTTTCCAGAGTTGCCTCGCCGCGGCGGTACGTGGGCCTGAGAGATTCCTGGGGAGGATTTGCTCCTACGGCGCCTGCAGAACGTACCGGCAGGACTCTCCCGCCGCAGATCATAAGCATGTGCCGCTTGTGGGTGACACAACTCACACAGTAGCCGCTGTGCGGACCACGCACAAAAATTACTTCCGGACCGTCAACTATTTCCGCTGTGCTACTTCCACTGCTTGGGCCACTTGACGTTCATCAGCAGCAATCCCAGCAGGAGCGCGTCGACGGTCATGACTGCGGCCATGAGGTAGGCCCAGCCGATCATCATGAGTTGTTCACCGCCGACCGACAGCCGGCAGCGCGGGGGTGCATCAGAATGCCCATGACAATCTCCTGACGTGGATCCCCCCAGTCACTCGATAGTCACCCCAGTGTGCCACGGCGGGACCCCGCAGGGAACGGGGGATCCGCCGCTATTTCAGCACGACGGTCCGGTTGCCCTGGAGGAAGACGCGTCCCTCGCAGTGCCAGCGGACGGCGTTGGACAGTGCTTTGCGCTCGGTGTCCCGTCCGGCGGCGACGAGGTCGTCGGCGGTGTAGGTGTGGTCCACCTCCACCACCTGCTGGGAGATGATCGGGCCCTCATCGAGCTCCGCGTTGACGTAGTGGGCGGTGGCGCCGACGGTCTTCACGCCGCGGGCGTGTGCCTGGTGGTAGGGCTTGGCGCCCTTGAAGCTGGGCAGGAAGGAGTGGTGGATGTTGATGGCACGGCCGTCGAGGCGCCGGGTGAGATCGTCGCTGAGGACCTGCATGTAACGGGCCAACACCACCAGTTCGACGTCGAGCCGGTCGACGAGTTCCATCAGGCTCTCCTCGGCCGCCGGTTTGGTGGCTGCCGTGACGGGCACGTGGAAGAAGGGGATGCCGTGCCATTCCACGATTCCCCGGTGATCCGGATGGTTCGAGACGACCCCGACAATGTCGATGGGCAGCTCGCCGATGCGGGCGCGGAACAGCAAATCGTTGAGGCAGTGCTCGAATTTGGACACCATGATCAGGACCCGGCATTTGGTCCCCTGGGCCCGCAGGTGCCACTGCATGCCAAACTTTTCGGCCACGGGCCCGAAGGCCTTCCGGAGTGAATCGAGGGTGGCCGGCCCGCCGGGGGAGTCCCCGGAGGAGGCAAAGTGGAGCCGCATGAAGAAATGGCCGTCGTCCTGGGAATCGAATTGCTTGCTCTCCAGGATGTCGCAGCCCTGCTCCAGCAGGAATCCGGACACGGCGTGGACGATTCCCCGGGTTTCCGGGCAATCGAGGGTCAGAACGTAGTCGGCGGCGGTGCTGTTCGCGGTGCTATTCAAGGTATCCACGGGTCAGCACTCGATGACGTTCACGGCGAGGCCTCCGCGGGAGGTTTCCTTGTACTTGGTCTTCATGTCCGCTCCTGTTTCACGCATGGTCTTGATGGCTTTGTCCAGCGATACTTTGTGGCTGCCGTCGCCGTGCAGGCACAGGCGGGCGGCGTTGATGGCCTTGACGCTGGCGATGGCATTGCGTTCGATGCAGGGGATCTGCACCAGTCCGCCGACCGGGTCGCAGGTCAGCCCGAGGTTGTGCTCGATGCCGACTTCGGCCGCGTTTTCCACCTGCGCGGGGGTGCCGCCCAGGACTTCGCAGAGCCCGGCCGCCGCCATGGAGCAGGCCGATCCGACTTCGCCCTGGCAGCCGACCTCGGCCCCCGAGATGGAGGCGTTGATCTTGAACAGGATACCGACGGCGGCGGCCGTCAGCAGGAAGCGGATGACGCCGTCGTCGTTGGCTCCGG
>NZ_MQTS01000204.1:0-4497 GCF_020532825.1 Arthrobacter sp. SO3 | reverse complement strand
AGATGTGTATAAGAGACAGCTCCATGGCAAGCAGGGGGTCTGCGGGCACCTGGACCGGGGACGGATTCCGGGCGGCCGCGTCGGCGCTGACCGCTGATGCTGCCAGCGTCCGGAACAGGGACGGGGCGCGTCGTTTGACGTTCAGCCCGCCCGGGAGGATTCCCTCGGCAGCGCAGCCGTTGTCCACGCATTCGCGCATGACCGCCCACAGCGCCAGGAGCTTGTCCCGGAGTTCGGCTTCGCTGCGCCAGAGAAGTTCGTTGGCGAGCATGACGTCGGAGATGGACATGTCCTCGCGCCGGCAGATTGTCAGGAGCTCGTCGGCGGTGGTGAAGGGGTACGGCAGAACGGTGTCGTCCGCCACCACCTGGTCAGCCCCCTGTGCGGTGCCGTCAACGACGAAGCCGCCGCCGATCGAGTAGTAGCTGCGTTCCTTCAGGACTGCCCCGGTGTGGTCCAGTGCCCGGAAAGTCATGCCGTTGGGGTGGGCCGGCAGGGACTTGCGGCGGTGCAGCACCACGTCCTCGTCCCAGTTGAAGTCCACCCGGTGGTCCCCGCCGATCCGGAGCTCGGCATCCAGGGCGGCGGCCGCCACCTGGTCATCGGCTGTTCCGGTGTCCACCGTCTCGGGGGCCTGGCCCTGCAGGCCCAGGACTACGGCCTTGTCCGAGCCGTGGCCCCGGCCCGTGGCGCCGAGGGAACCGAACAGTTCGGCCTGCACCCTCGCGGTCGCGCTCAGCTGCCCGTCGCTTTTGAGCCCGTCCGCGAACCGCTTGGCCGCCCGCATCGGGCCGACCGTGTGGGAGGAGGACGGCCCGATGCCAACAGAAAACAAATCCAGGACGCTAAGCGCCATCAGGGGACCTCGGGGGACGCGTATTCGCGCATGGCATCCAGGAGCCAGCGCCCCAGGAACTCCGCAAAGGAGGCGCGCGGGAAGATCCGGTAGGCCTCGTCCGCGGTCTTCCACAGAATGGCCGGGATCCCGCCGATCTCCGTGGACAGCGCCGTGCCGGCCGTGAAGACGCGGGGGTGCAGATCCAAGGAGCAGCCCTTCTCCAGGACAGCCCGCGCCCGGGGACCAAAGAGTTCGAACGTGGTGCGGTTGGCGGAGAGATCCACCACCTGGCCCGCGCCGTCGCCCAGGGCATCGAACAGCGCGCCGGGCAGGTCTCCGCCCAGGCTTTCATGGGATTCCGCGGGGGCCACGAGCAGGAATTCGCTCGGACCCAGCCACAGCACTGCGGTGCTGCCGCTGCCGCGGACCTCACCTGACGCGGACGGCAGGCCGCCGGTCAGGGTGCCCAGCCGCTCCCCGGCGTCGCCGGCCGGATCGACCCGGAGCCCGGCCATGGTCAGGAACGGCACCTCCCGCAGCTCCACGGTGCCCGCCACAGATCCGGCCTCAAAGGCTGTCCTGAGCGGTGACGCCGGACTCTTCCGGAGGGTCTGGATCTTCTTGGAATTTTCGAGTGCTGCTGTGTCAGCCATCTTTGCGGGCCCCTTCGGAGTCAAAAAGTACGGTTTCTGCGACGACAACGTCCACCAGCTGGTCCCCGGCGGCGGCCACCAGGATTTCGCCGATGCGGTTGCGGCCGTTCTTGATCAGGGCGAGGGCAAACGATCTGCCCAGCGCCGCACTGTGGTAGCTCGAGGTCACGAATCCCTGCATCGGGACGGGGCCGTAGGCGGGATTGACGGTGATGCCCTGCTCCACCAGCTGGGTGCCCTCGGGCAGCCGGATCGTGCCGTCCACGGGGAGGACACTGACCAGGTGCTTGCGGTCGGTGCGGCCGGCGTCCTTGCGGTCGTAGGACCGCTTGCCGATGAAGTCCTTGACCTTGGAGACGACCCATTCCATGCCGGCGTCCTGCGGGGTGACGGTCCCGTCGGTGTCCTGGCCGACGATCGGGTACCCCTTCTCCGCGCGGAGCACGTGCATGGTTTCGGTGCCGTACGGGGTGATGTTGAATTCGGCCCCGGCCGCTGCCACGGCTTCCCAGGTGTTCAGCCCGTACCAGGACGGCACGTTGATTTCGTAGGCCAGCTCACCGGAGAACGAGATCCGGCAGATCCGGGCCCGGACGCCGGACGCGAGGGTGGTTTCGCGGAAGGTCATGAACGGGAAGGCCTCGGCCTCGAGGCCGCCGTCGGCCGCCAGGTCCGGGGCCAGTTTCGCCACGACGGCGCGGGACTTGGGCCCGACGACGGCGATGGTGGACCACTGCTCCGTGACGGAGGTGCAGTGCACGTCCAGTTCCGGCCATTCGGTCTGCAGCCATTCCTCCAGCCAGTCCAGGACCTTGGCGGCGCCGCCGGTGGTGGTCGTCATAAAGAACCGGTCCGGATCGAGGCGGAGCGTGACGCCGTCGTCGAAGATCATGCCGTCGGGGGTGCACATCACGCCGTAGCGGGCCGAACCCGGCGCCAGCTTCTTGAACGCGTTGGTGTAGATGCGGTTCAGGAACTCGCCCGCATCCTTGCCGCGGATCTCGATCTTGCCCAGGGTGGTGGCATCCATGAAGCCCACCGATTCCCGGACCGCCGCGCATTCGCGCAGCACCGCGGCGTCCATGTCCTCACCGGCCTGCGGGTAGTACCAGGGACGCTTCCACTGCCCGACGTCCTCGAAGAGGGCGCCGTGGGCGACATGCCAGGGGTGGATGGAGGTCAGGCGGGCCGGGTCGAAGAGCTCTCCGCGCTGGCGTCCGGCCAGGGCCGCGAACGCCACGGGGGTGAAGGGGGCACGGTACGCGGTGGTCCCGATGTCCCCGATGCCGCGGGACGCTTCGCCCGCCTGCCGCAGGGCCGCGGCGATGACACCGATGGCGTTCACCCCGGAGGTCTTGCCCTGGTCGTTGGCGGTGCTGATCGAGGTGTAGCGCTTGACGTGTTCCACCGAGCGCATGCCGGCCCCGGTGGAGCGCAGGACGTCGGCCACGGACTGGTCGCGCTGGAAGTCCACGAAGTGGTGGTGCCAGTCGTCCGGGCCGCCTTCCTGCCCGGGGACCAGCCAGAGCTGGCGGGTCGGGGCCGACGCCTTCGGCTCGGAAATGACCAGCGGATCGGCGGCTGCGCCGGAGTTTTCAGGGTCGAGGCCGGCGGCGCCGGCCGCCGCTGCCCCGGCGGAGATGCCCTCTGCGATGCAGTCGCCGAGTTCAAAGCTGCCGCGGCCGGCACCGGCCACCTGCTGGTTGGGGACGATGCTGCTGGGGACGAACGCAGCCAGGTCATCGTCCCAGCGGATCTTGCCCTGGCGCTGGGAGTGCAGGTGCACCACGGGGGACCATCCGCCGGAGACGGCGAGCAGGTCGCAGGCGAGCTGTTCGACGCCGGAGGTGAGTTCGCCGTCGTCGTTGATGCTCCGGACGGTGACGCCGACGAGCCGGCCGTCGCCGGATTCAGCAGCGGTGGTGTCGGCCACGGTGCTGCCGATCAGCACGCGGGTGCCGGCCGCGGCCGCTGCGGCGGCCGTTTCGCTCAGCTGCGGTCGGGCGTCCACGACGGCTTCGACGCGGATGCCGGCGGCCACCAGGTCCGCGGCAAGGCTGTAGGCGCTGTCGTTGGTGGTGCTGATGACCACCCGCGAACCGGCGGCCACGGCGTAGCGGTTGAGGTAGCTGCGGACGGCGGAGGCGAGCATGATGCCGGGACGGTCGTTGTTTTCGAAGACCAGCGGGCGTTCGTGGGCGCCCGGGGCCAGGATGACCTGGGCGGCGCGGATGTGCCAGATCCGCTGGCGGGACACGCCGGGCGCGGCCGGGGTCAGGAGGTGGTCCGTCCGGTTCTGCGCCGCGATGACGTAGTTGGAGTCGTAGGAGCCGAAGGCGGACGTGCGGTTCAGGACTGTGCACTCGGCCGCGGAGATCAGTTCGGCTTCAACGTTGGATACCCAGTCCAGGGCGGGGACCCCTTCGATGCTCTCCGCGAGGGCCGGATCGGTGGATCCGGAGAGCAGCGAGCCGCCCAGCTCAGGTTGGTCGTCGATGAGGATGACGCGGGCGCCGGCACGGACGGCTTCGCGTGCCGCGGCCAGGCCTGCGGGGCCGCCGCCGACCACGAGGACGTCGGTGTGGACGTACTTCTTGTCGTACTCGGCGCGGTCCTCGTCCGGGTCCAGCTTTCCGAGTCCGTTGAGGAGCTCGGCGCTGAGCCCGTCCACGAGGGTCACCGTGGTGGCGGGGAGCATGGACTCGGCCACGTGGCCCGGGAACCGGGCGGCGACCTTGACGAGGGCGTTGGATTCCTCGACGCCGGCGGACATGATGCCGCGGGGGCGGTCCTCGTACAGGGAGTTGCCTGCGGCGATCCGGCCGTTCGCCAGCAGGGCGGAGGCGAGGGTGTCGCCCGGGTGGCCGGTGTATTCACGGCCGTCCAGGCTGAAGCGCCAGGTGACGCTGCGGTCAATGCGTCCGCCGGTGGACAGGCGCGCGGGCTGCGGCTGAGCGGTCATTTGATGGCTCCTTCGGGGGAGACGGGGGTGGTGACGGTGGGGGC
>NZ_MQTS01000203.1 GCF_020532825.1 Arthrobacter sp. SO3 | reverse complement strand
TGAACCGTGCCGGGTTTTAGGCCGTCTTCTTGCTGGTGGCCTCGTCGTCTGATGAGGCGTCTATTTGAGCATAGTAGTTCTGCTCGAACTCGTCGGGCGGGATCATGGCCAAGGTGCTGTGCAGCCGCTCTGTGTTGTACCAGTGGACCCAGTTCATGGTCGCCTTCTCCACGTCCGCCAGGTGCTTTAGCGGGCCTGTCATGAAGGGGCTGCCCTTGCGGACGCATTCGTTCTTGTACAGGCCGATCGTGGATTCCGCGAGGGCGTTATCGTACGCGTCGCCGACGCTGCCGACGGAAGCCGCCAGGCCTTCGAGCAGCAGCGCCTCTCCGAATCGGATCGAGGTGTATTGGGATCCGGCGTCACTGTGATGGACCATGCCCTCAGGGACCGGCGTTCCGGCCTGGTCCCTGCGCCAGAGCGCCATCTTCAAGGTGGTGAGCACCATGTCCGTGTCTTTGATGGTGGAGCTGTGCCAGCCCACGATCGCCCGGGAGAAGACATCAATCGCGAAGGCCACATACGCGAAGCCGGCCCACGTTCTGACATAGGTGAAGTCGGTGACCCACACGGCGTTCGGCCGGGCCGCGGTGAAGTCCCGGTTCAGCAGATCCGGGGCCCGCTGGGAGTTTTTCGCTGCTGCGCCGGCTCTGGGTTTCCGGCCCCGGACGAGGCCGTTCATGGCTTCATCCCGCATGAGCCGGTCCACGGTACATCTGGCCACGTCGTGGCCTTCTCTGCGCAGCCAGGCTGTCATCTTCCGCCGCCCGTACAGGGACTCGGGTTTCTCTGCGGTGTTTTTCAGCGCATTGACGATAGCAGCGTCCGTGACGGTCCGGGCAGCGGGTGCTTTGGATTTCCAGGACCGGTAAGTCCGCGGGGCGACCTGCACGCCCTGCTCACGCAGGACCTTGCAGGCCGGCTCGACCCCGTAGCCATCAGCACGCAGTTCGTCGATGAATCCGGCTATTTGCGGCGGCGAGGGTCGAGCTCCCTCGCGAAGAAAATCGAGGCTTTCTTCAGGATCTCGTTGGCCTCCCGCAGTTCCCGGTTCTCGCTCTCCAGCTCCCGTATCCGGGCCTGGTCGGCGCTGGTGACGCCGGGGCGTTCGTCCGCGTCGATCTGGGCCTGGAGAACCCACCGGCGCAGGGACTCCCTGCCGATATTGAGCTTCGGTCCGATAGCGGAACAGGCGGCAAAAACGGAGTCGTACTCACTGAGGTGGTCCAGGACCATCCGCACGGCACGCTCACGCTGATCCTGGGGGTATCGCTTGGGCATAATCGCTATCCTTCACAAAAAAGGAAGCGGCATCAAACCCGGTACGGTTCA
>NZ_MQTS01000202.1 GCF_020532825.1 Arthrobacter sp. SO3 | reverse complement strand
CCCGGTACCCAGTACGGATTCACGCTTTCGGGTGTGGTCCTGGAACGGTGCGGGGGAGGGTATGGGCGGTTTCGTGTTTGGCACACTGTTGGGTCCTGAGGCAACAGGACCGGGGTTCGCGGCGTATGCTGCGGGGTCCGGGACTTGTGTTTCTGGTTTCCTGGCTGCATCGAGCACGCACGAATACGTGTGTGGGGTGTGTGGTTTGGGGTTGTTGTTTGAGAACTACATAGTGGACGCGAGCATCTTTTATAAGAAGCAATTTCCAAGAATATGAACCTGGATC
>NZ_MQTS01000201.1 GCF_020532825.1 Arthrobacter sp. SO3 | reverse complement strand
CAGTCAATTCAACCAATTCAATACAATAAATTGGTATCAACAAACTTGGCACACTATTGAGTTCTCAAACAACAGACACATTCAAAGTAGTAACAGAAACAATTCAATGTAATTGAATTCTTTTGTTCCGGCTTTTCTTCGCTGCGATATTTCAAGCTTATTTCATTCATATCAACTTTGCAAATCCGGATTTTCATCCAAATTTCATTTGATGGAATAAATCAACCCAGCAGAATGTGAAGCACATTTTTCATTTCTGCACTCCGTGCTCCGGAGAGCCGAAAGTACTAGAAGAATTGCTTCTCATATTTTTGTTGGGGTTGGCCGCCACTCATCGGTGGCGACTCAAAAAACAATACACGCTCCTTCCCGACCTTGCAACCGGGTCGGCAAGGAGCGTGCGGGTGGGGCTGGGCGCCGGGCTAGGCCGCGGAGACTTCCACGGTTGCCAGGTTCTTCTTGCCCCGGCGCAGCAGCAGGTAACGTCCGTGCAGGAGCTGGTCCGCTGCAATAACAGCGTCCGGATCCGCCACCTTGGCGTTGTTGACATAGGCGCCACCCTCCCCCACTGTGCGGCGGGCGGCGGACTTGCTGTCCGACAGGCCGGTCGCCACCAGCAGGTCGATGATGCCCAGGCCGGCGGCGTCGACGGTGGCGGACGGAAGTTCGGACGTGGCAGCCCGTAGCGTGGCCTCGTCAAGAGCCGCAAGGTCACCGTTGCCGAACAGCGCTGCGGACGCGGCGATGACTTTCTCCGTGGCATCCACACCGTGGACGAGGGAGGTGACCTCGTAGGCCAGCTTGCGCTGTCCTTCGCGGGCGAATGGCCGATCGGCAACCGACGTCTCGAGCGCCTCGATCTCGGCACGGCTGAGGAACGTGAAAACCTTCAGGCGTGCCGCAACGTCGCTGTCCGCCGTGTTAAGCCAGAACTGGTAAAAGGCGTACGGGCTGCACATCTCCGGATCGAGCCAGATGGCGTTGCCCTCGCTCTTGCCGAACTTCGTGCCGTCGGAATTGGTGATGAGGGGCGTACCCAGCGCGTGGACGTGTTTGCCCTCGACCTTGCGGATAAGGTCGGTGCCGCTGGTGAGGTTGCCCCACTGGTCCGAACCGCCGGTCTGCAGGACACAGCCGTAATCGCGGAACAGCTGAAGGTAGTCCATACCCTGGAGGATCTGGTAGCTGAATTCCGTGTAGCTGATCCCCTCATCCGAATTCAGACGGTTGGCCACAATGTCCTTCTTGATCATGGTGCCGACCCGGAAGTGTTTGCCGATACCCCGCAGGAAGTCGATGGCGCTCAACGGAGCGGTCCAGTCGAGGTTGTTGACCATCCGGGCCGCGTTGTCACCTTCGAAGCTGAGGAAACGCTGGACCTGCTCGTGGAGTTTCCCGACCCATTCGGCGACAGTCTCGGGTGTGTTGAGGACGCGTTCGGCGGTCTGCCGCGGATCGCCAATCAGGCCGGTGGAGCCTCCGACGAGGCCAAGGGGCCGGTGGCCGGCCAGCTGGATCCGGCGCATCAGCAGCAGCTGGACCAGGTTTCCCAGATGCAGGCTCGGGGCGGTGGGATCGAAGCCGCAATAGTAGGTGGCGGGATCGCCGGCGAGCAGTTTCTCGAGCTCCGCCTCATCTGTCGAGACGTGGACGAGGCCACGCCATTTCAGCTCCTGCCAGACATTGGCGAAGCTGGGGTCATTCTGCTGGGAACGGAGATCATTTAGCTGGGACACGGAATCTAAGTTAGCAGGATCAGCGCACACCCAGCTCGTGTGACCGTCCGGCGGCGGCCCGACCGCCGGCCAGGCGGCTCAGCGGCCAGGGGGTCAGCGGCCAGCCGGCCGGCCGTCAGGCGAGCCGGCGCCTGACGGCCGGACTCAGTCCTCGATGCCGGCCGGGACCCCGGCGGCGGCGATGAGGCGCAGCCGCTGGGTGGGCCGGGTCATGGCCACATACAGGTCCCCGACGCGGCCGTGCTCATGGTTGAGCATCGCGGACGGTTCCAGCACCACGACGCCGTCGAACTCCAGGCCCTTGGCCTCGCGGGGGCTGATCACCACGATGTCCTGCACGTAGCTGCCCGCGTCCGTGCCGACGCGGCGGCCGTAGACGGCGCGCAGCGCGGCGGTCGCTTCCGGGAGCAGCTCGCCGTCGGCGATGACGGCCAGCAGGCCGCCCTCCAGCGCGGCGAGCTCCTCGGGCAGGACCTCCACGAGCTTGTCGATGATCTGGCCCGGCTCGACCCGGTCGATCACGGGCGCCCAGCGGCCTTCCCGGACAGCCTTCGGGGCGGAGACCACCAGTCCGGCCGCGTTGGCCATCCGGGCGGCGGCTTCCGCGATCTGCGAGGGCGTGCGGTAGTTGACGGTGAGCTCTTCAAGCTGCCAGCGGTCGCCAAACATGGGTGCCAGGGCGCCCTGCCAGGAATTGGCGCCGGCCACGGAGCTGGTCTGGGCGATGTCGCCCACGATGGTGAAGGACTTCAGTGGGCAGCGGCGGACCAGGAGGCGCCATTGCATCGGCGACAGCTCCTGGGCCTCGTCCACCACGATGTGCCCGAACGCCCAGCTCCGGTCGGTCGTGGCGCGCTCGGCGGCCGTGAGCCGGGCTTCGCGTTCCTGGTTCTGGTCCACGAGCTCTTCGGCGGAGATCAGGACGTCGACGCCAGCGGTTTCCATGTTCACCAGCGTCTGCTTGGCATTGGCCAGGTCGCGGGCGCGGTCATGCTCCTGCTGGGCCAGTCCCCTGCCTGCGGCAGCGTCGAGTTCGCCAAGGAGTTCGGCGGCCTCGTCCAGCAGCGGCACGTCCGCTTCGGTCCACGGGGCATCCGCGGGCCGGAGCAGCAGCTTACGCTCGGCCGGGGTGAGCTTGGGGGTGCAGGCCTCCAGGATCGCCGGCCTGCTGAAGAGTTCCCCGATGAGCTTCTCCGGCGTCATCGGCATCCAGCACAGGTTCAGGGCGATGCGGACGTCGCGGGCGGAGCGGACGTCCTCTGCCAGGTAGGAGCGGTCGGCGTTGTTTCCGATGCTGCCGGCCTCGACAAGTTCCGTCATCTGTTCGGTCAGTTCGCGCAGCAGGATCTTCACGAACGAAACGCGGGCCTCGTTGTGCGGCTTGCCGGTGGAGCGGGCCCGGTCCCGGGCGCGGCGGACCTGCCGGGGAGTCAGGAGAAGCTTGCGGCCGTCGACTTCAAGGATGCGGTTTTCCGCCGGGATGCGCTGCCGGTTGGCCACGGCGTTCGCCACGACCTCGGCCATGTCGAGCCGGCCCTTGATGGCCGCGACCTCGGATTCGGGTTCGGCGACGGCGTGGATGCCGGGCATCAGGCGGCCGACGCTGGCCATCACGACGCCGGTTTCGCCCAGCGATGGCAGCACGCGCTCGATGTACTTCATGAACGACGACGACGGCCCCACCAGCAGGACGCCTGCGGTTTTCAGCCGGTCACGGTGGGTGTAGAGCAGGTACGCGGCACGGTGCAGCGCCACGGCGGTCTTGCCGGTTCCGGGACCGCCCTGGACCACGAGGGCACCGGAGATCGAGGAGCGGATGATCCGGTCCTGCTCGGACTGGATGGTCCCGACGATGTCGGACATCCGGCCGGTCCGCTTGGAATTCAAGGCCGCCAGCAGGGCACCCTCGCCCTGGAGGGACTCGTTGTCGGCGAGCAGGTCGGCGTCGAGGACGTCGTCCTCGACTGCCTTGACCTCGCGGCCCTGCAGGATCAGGTGCCGGCGGCGGCGCACACCCTGCCGGTCGAATGCGGTGGCCTGGTAGAAGTGGCCGGCTTCGGGGGCGCGCCAGTCCAGCATGAGGCGCTGCAGGTCCTCAGTGGTCAGGCCGATGCGGCCGATGTACTGCGCCTCGCCGGAGTCGAGGTCGAGGCGGCCGAACACGAGCCGGTCGTCGACGGCGTCGAGCTGCGCCAGGCGGTCCTCGTAGAGCGCGGCGAACGCGTCCCGCTCCGAGACGTTCTGCATGGTGCCCACCGCACCGGCGCGCCGTACCTGCGCCAGCTGGGCGCGCTTTTCCGCCCGCAGCTCATCCAGCCGGGCGTAAAGTCCGGCCACATAGTCGCGTTCATGGGCCAAATCAGCGTCGTGCATCGAACGTTCCCCTATCGAAAAAGACAGACCAACCATTCTACAACCATTTCGTTCTCCCCATCGGCACTGTCAGTTTTTGCAGGCATTCCACCGAGGCGCACGGAGCCGTCCAGTCTTCCCTGGGGCCAGCCGCCGGGCGGCCGCAGGGCCAGTCGCCGGGCGGCCGCAGATCCAGTCGCCGGGCGGCGGCAGATCCAGTCGCCGGGCGGCCGCAGATCCAGTCGCCGGGCGGCGGCAGATCCAGTCGCCGGGCGGCGGAGGGGCTACAGGCGCAGCAGGGAACTGACCCGGTGGCCGGCCAGGGCCGAGCGGCCACCGAGTTCGCCGAGTTCCAGGACCACGCCGACACCGGCCACCTCGACGCCGCAGCGTTCGAACAGGCGCACGGCGGCGCCGAGCGTGCCACCGGTGGCGAGGACGTCGTCGAGGATCAAAACCCGGCTGCCCGGCGCGAGGTCCGTGGTGTGCAGTTCCAGGGTGGCGTTGCCGTATTCGAGGGCGTAGTCCTCGGAGACCACTTCACGCGGCAGCTTCCCGGCCTTGCGGACGGTGATGACGCCGGTGTCGGTGGCGTACGCGGCAGCGGCCGCCAGCAGGAAGCCGCGGGCTTCGACCCCGGCGACGGCGTCGAACTGGCCCCTGAACGGCTCGACCAGGGCGTTCACGACGGCCTTCAGTGCCGCGCCGTCGGCGAAGACGGGGGTCAGGTCCTTGAAGACGATGCCGGGCTTGGGGTAATCGGGGATGGTGGCGCACAGGCTGCTGATCAGCTCGTCCACCGGCGTGGTGGTGTCGTTCCGGGTCATGGTTCTCTGGTGGAGCTCGCGTTGATTCACCCGTCAACCTTACTGGCTGGACCCGTGTAGCTGTCCGGTGCGGCCGGAGACCGCAGGAGGTCGTTCGCGAATCCGAATCTGACGACGTCGAGCGCCTTGCCGAGCGCATGCTCCGCGTCGAATCTTTGGGCCGCCGCAGCATTCATGCGGTCGTAGTCCCGGGCCCATTCCGATCGGTGGAACCGGTCGGCGTCGCCGTGCAGGAGCCGCCCGTAGAGAACGTCCTCGAAAATGTCGCGCCCGTCCTCCGGGGTTGGTGCCGGCATCCCATGCTGCCGGCCCTGAACCATCGCGGCGGTGAACAGGCCAACAATTTGTTCGGTTCCCTCGGCGAGCCGGCGGTCGGCTGCGTGGTTGCAGAGGCGCAGGGCCCGCACCACGAGCTTGAGGGATACGTGTTCATCCCGGACGATGAACTTGCGCAGCAGGGCCGCCCGGAAGAGCTTCACCCACTGCCGGCGCTCCCCCTCGACGGAGTCCGGCGGCACCGGCCCGTCATCGGCTGTGAAGAGCTCGACCATCCGGAAGTAGTCGGCGGCGAGCTTCTCAAAGATCTCGAGCCGTTCGAGCTCGCTGCGTGGTTTCCCGCGTTTGCCCTCACCCATCAGTCTTCACCGTCCCCCGTTCTTCCACCTCCCCCGTTGCCGGTCCCCGGGGATTCACAGTGCCGCCGCCGGCGCCCCGCTATGCCGGGCGCACCTTCGCCGCCTTGTAACGGGAGACGGTCGGGTCCCCGCGCAGCCAGAACCGCCAGGGGTAGTCATGGGTGCCCCCGGCGCCGGAGACCCCAACGCGGGGTCCCGAACTGATGTCCCCGGACGGTCCGGCCGGAAGTTCCAGCCGGAACGGGGCCGCGAGGGCGTCCCGGCCGCTGTCCGCCGTCGTGATGCCGAGCGCTGTGGCGAGCCGGGCCGGGCCGCTCGCCAGGTCTTTCGGGGATTTTGACGTCGGCCGGCGGCGGAGTGCCAGTTCCTCCCCGGCCACAATCTCGCCGGCCCGCAGCAGCAGAGCTGAGGCAGTGCCTTCCGGGCCGCACACGAGGTTGGCGCAGTGGTGCAGGCCGTACGTGAAATAGACGTAAAGATGGCCGGCCGGGCCGAACATCGGGGCAGTGCGCGCGGTGGCGCCGCGGAAGGTGTGCGAGCCGGGGTCCGGGTGCAGCGAGTCGTGCGGGCCCAGGTAGGCTTCCACCTCGGTGATCCGCACGGACACGGTACCGTCGCGCCCCTGATGCGTCAGCACCGCCCCGAGCAGCAGCGGTGCCACCTGCCGGGCATCAGCGGACAGGAGCTCCCGCAGCCCGTCGGCAGACAGTCCGCGGCCAGGCACCGTGGCAGGAGGCATCAAACCCATCCTCCGACTTTAACAAACGGACCGCCGTGCCCTCCACAGCTTTAACAAACGGACCGCCGTCACCTCCACGGCCGTGTCCGATTTCCGCTAGCAGCCGTCCCGGGAAGCTGGCAGGATGAACTCATGGACTTCTGGCAGCGCTACCGGGCAATCGATGCCCGGGATACCCGGTTCGACGGGCAGTTCTACACCGCTGTCCGCACCACGGGCATCTACTGCCGGCCCTCGTGCCCGGCCCGGACCCCCAAAGCGGGGAACGTGACCTTCTATGAGACGTCCGCCGCCGCGCACGAGGCGGGCTACCGGGCCTGCAAACGCTGCCTGCCGGAGGCGGTCCCGGGCACGCCGGCCTGGAACCTGCGCTCCGACGTCGCGGGACGGGCCATGCGGCTGATCAACGACGGTGTGATCAACCGCGACGGTGTGGAGGGGCTCGCGGCCCGGCTGGGTTACTCCTCGCGCCAGCTCAACCGGATCCTGAGCCACGAACTCGGTGCAGGGCCGCTGTCCCTGGCCAGGGCCAGCCGGGCCCAGACCGCCCGCACGCTGCTCGTCTCCACAACGATGAAGCTGGCCGACATTGCCTTCGCCGCCGGCTTCAGCAGCGTGCGCCAGTTCAACGAGACCATCGGCGAGGTCTTCGCCATGACCCCGTCCGCGCTGCGGGCCACCGCCCGGCACCCGCGGTCGCCGGCCTCGGCCGCGGTGTCGTCCACGGCGCTGACCCTCAACCTTCCGTACCGGGAGCCGTTCGATCCGGGCGTGTTTGCGTTCCTCGCTGTCCGTGCCGTCCCGGGCATCGAGGAGGGAACCGCCAGCTCCTATGCCCGGACGCTGCGGCTCGCCCACGGCGATGCCCGTTTCCGCGTGGACTACGACGCCGGGGCCCCGGGCTGTCCGCTGGTGCTGACGATCGGCGCCGTCGACCTGCGGGACCTGCCCTCCCTGCTGAGCCGGGTCCGCCGGCTGCTGGACCTCGACGCCGACCCGGTAGCCATCGACGGCGCGCTGGGGTCCGATCCGCGGCTGGCGGCCAGCATCTCGGCCACTGCCGGCATCAGGATGCCGGGTGCGGTGGACCCGCAAGAGCTGCTGATCCGGGCGATGATCGGCCAGCAGATCACCGTCGCCGCCGCCCGGACCGCCCTGACCACATTGTCCGCGGCGGGAAGCGGGAGCCTGGTTCCGGCGGACGGGCTGGACCGGCTGTTCCCCACGGCGGCGCAGATCGCGGAGACCGGTTTCACACTGATCCGCGGCCCGCAGCGGCGCATCGACTCCGTCCGTGGTGCTGCCGCCGCGATGGCCGCCGGAGACCTCGATTTCGGCTATGGCGACGACCTGCCCGGGCTGGAGGCCAAACTGCTGCCCCTCGCCGGCGTCGGCCCGTGGACAGTGGGATACGTCGCGATGCGCGTCATCGGCGCCCCCGATATCTTCCTGGCCAACGACGCGGCCGTGCGGAACGGGATCCGCGCCCTCGCCCCGGCACCCGGCGGCGCCGCGGTGGCCCCCGAATCAAGCCTGAGCCCTGACTTCCGTGAGCTCAGCCCCTGGCGCTCCTACGCCACGATGCACCTTTGGCGCGCGGCAGCGGCCGCCCGGTCCGCGGCGCGGCCCGCATCCCTTGCGCCGCCGCAGACGCCGACACAGACGCCGACACAGTCCCCAGCGCAGACTCCGAAGAAAGCGAAATCATGAACGCCCAGTTGCTGACCCTGTCCACCCCGGACGGTCCTTTCACCATCATTGCCCGTGACGGCGCCGTACTCGCATCCGGCTGGACCGCCGATCCCGGCGAGCTGACCGGGCAGATCCACGCGGACCTGCTGCCGGGCGCATTCGAAACCGTCACCGGGCTCGGTGCGATCTCCGAGGCCGTGGAGGAGTTCTACTCCGGAAATCCGGGACCGGCCATGGCGGTGCCGGTGCTGCAGAAATCCGGGCCGTTCCGGGGCCATGCCTGGGAGATGCTCCGGACCGTCCCGCCGGGACACCCCGTGACCTACACCGAGTACGCGGAGCTCGCCGGGAATATGAAAGCCGTGCGCGCCGCGGCCAGCGCCTGTGCCTTCAATGCGGCCGCGCTGTTCGTGCCCTGCCACCGGGTGATCCGCACCGACGGCAGTCTGGGCGGATTCCGCTGGGGTCTGGCCATCAAGGAAAGCCTGCTGGACCGGGAGCACGCGGAGGCGCTCCAACAATCCGCGCCGAGGTGACATTTCGCGCCCATGTTGCGGCAGACCATGGGCGCGAAATCGCACCTCGCGGGGCTGTCAGCGGGTGGCCGGCACCCCGGCGGGCCACGGCAGCAGCTCGGGGAGGACGACGCCGTCGGCCGCTGCGGTGGCACGCAGGCTGCCGAGCGTCGGCGTGCGTCCCGCCAGCCAGGCCGCGATGTCGGTCAGCATCCCATTGATGGCTGTCGACCGGCCGCCGGGGGTACCAATGGCCGCGGACGGCAGGCCTAGCGGCTGGAGGACAAACCGCTGGCCCTCCGGTACCCGTGCGGCCAGGAAATCGAAGAGGTGCTCGCAGAACGGCCGGCTCCAGGTTTCCGGGCCGCGGCCGGTCCCGAGGTCGGTGGCGTGGATGACGAGCTCGCGCCACAGGGCCAGGCCGCCGTCGACAACGACTCCCCCGCGGTAGCTGATTGGTGAATGCCAGCCGGTATCGTCCAGCGCTTCAAAAGCGCGCAGGGCCCGGTCCAGGGCGGCATCAACGTCGGCCCGGTGTTCCGCCGGGGTGTGCCCTGCGGCCATCTCGATGGCGCGGGTCCGGCCTTCGTAGCCGCCGTCATAGAGCTCGATGCTTTCCCCGCGGGCGGCGAATTCGAGCTGGCGGGCCATCGCGTTGGCGATGCCGCTGATGTGGGCCAGGACGTGGCCGCGGGTCCAGCCCGGCAGTTCCGAGGGCGCCTTGATGTCCGCGTCGGAGAAGGTGGCGGTGATTCCGGCCACGGCGCCGGCGGCCTTGCGGAGTTCTGCCAGGAGTTGTTCCGGGGTGATGGTGGTCATGGCGATCATCCTAACCGGGCAGCCTGAATATTCCCGGATCAGCCGAAGGACGCCTGGCCGTAGCGGTGACGGATGTGCCGCCGGTCGTGCCGGGCCTGCCAGAACTCGATCTCCCGGGGCCGCAGGGCATATAACTGCCAGTCCGGGTTGTCGCTGCCGTCCGCACCGGGGCGGGCGTGCCAGTCGGACGCGGACGCCGCCGCGGACAGCTCCATAACGCCGCCGGCGACGCGGACCTGCCGGCCCTGCTGCTGCCAGTAGAAATTCAGTGCGGCCTGCGGGTTCGCCGAGAGTTCCCGGCCCTTCCGGGAGGCGCGGGACGTCGCGAAGTGCCAGCCGTCGTCGTCGATGTCCTTCAGGATCAGCATCCGGGACGAGGGCCGCCCGAGCTCGTCGGCCGTGGCCAGGCTGCAGGCGTTGGGCGCCGGGACACCGGCAACCAGCGCCTCGTCGAGCCACTGCCGGAACAATTCCGCCGGATCGGCGGGGGCACCGGCCGGGTCGAAGTCCGGAAGCAGTTCGGGAAAATCGGGCAAGGCGCGGAGGTACTGGCGGAGGGATTCGCTCATCCGCCCACCTTAACGAAGAAAGTCCCGGCGGGCACGACCACCGCGGCCGTGCCTGCCGGGACTTTTCCCCGCCCGCCCCTGCTAG
>NZ_MQTS01000200.1:4438-6744 GCF_020532825.1 Arthrobacter sp. SO3 | reverse complement strand
GACCCACCTCCGCGTGGCCCACCCTGCCCTGACCACAAATCTGCCTTGTCAATTTCGCCAACTACATTGGCAAGCCACAGTTCCAGGCAACCGCAGTCCTGTGGCCCGCAGGCCGGTTCCCGGCCGATTCCCGGGCGCGGTCCATTGTCTTCTGGACCGCCCGCACTGAGAATGAACCATGACGGTCTACCTGAGGTCCCTGGAAACTGCTGTCCCGCCAACTGTTTTGATACAAACCGAAGCCCGGGACGTTTTCGCGGCCCAGCCTGGGCTCAGCAGGCTTGGCACCCGGCTGGTCGGGACCTGCTTTGATTCCGCGGCCATCGATACCCGCCACACGGCTGTTGAGGAAATGACCAAGGACCACCGGGCCGAGAATCCGGTGTTTTTCGACGCCGGCACGGGCCTGCTGCTCAGCCCCAGCACGAAGGTGCGCAACGACCTCTTCGCCACCGAGGCCACCAAACTCTTCATCGAGGCAGCGCAGAAAGCCCTGGAGGCCTGCCCCGAAATCACTTTACTTGACATAACCCACCTCGTCACGGTGTCCTGCACGGGCTTCTTCAACCCCGGACCGGACTACAAAATCGTCCGGGCCCTCGGCCTGAATCCCGCGGTTCAGCGCTACCACCTCGGGTTCATGGGCTGCTACGCGGCGTTCCCGGCCCTCCGGGCCGCCAAGTCGTTCTGCGAGGCGGACCCGGACGCCGTGGTGCTGGTGGTCTGCGCCGAGCTCTGCTCGCTGCACGTCCGGACCTCGAACGATCCGGACACCATCATGGGATCTGCACTGTTCGCCGACGGCGCGGCAGCGGCCATCGTGACCGCTCGTGAATTCCCGGACAAACCTGCACTGCTGCGGCTGGACCACTTCGAGACGGTCCTGACGCCGGTCGGCGAGGAATCCATGGCCTGGAATATCGGCGACCAAGGCTTCGAGATGGTCCTGGGCAACTACGTCCCGCACATCATCGATGACCACATCATCGGCGCCCTGGAACCACTCCTCTCCCGGGACACCTCCCTGCAGGGACTCCCCTACCGCGATATCCGGCACTGGGCCATCCACCCGGGAGGCCGCAGCATCCTCGACAAGGTCCAGTCCAGGCTGGACCTCAGCGACGAGCAGCTGGTGCCGGCCCGCGAGACCCTGCGCAACTACGGCAACATGAGCAGCGCCACCGTGCTCTTCGTACTCCGCCGCATCCTTGACCTGCCTTCGGCAGAGAGGGCCGACGACGGCGGCGAACGGATCTGCTCCATGGCATTCGGGCCCGGGCTGACCGTGGAAACGGCACTGTTCACCAAAATCAGCAGCTGCGGCGTCGGAACGACGGCATTGTCCGGGGACGCGGCCACCCGGTCCACCCAGCCGGAATCGGCCCTGGCCTGAGAACCTGAGGGTGGAACTACTGCGGGAACGCGCGGCGCATGCCGTCGAGGAAATGGACCTGCCCGGCTGCGATCCGGTCCGGCTTGACCGCACCTATGCCCAATTCGCGCTGGTCAACCGGGCCGTCTCCGGCTGGCGCGGCATCTATCTACGCCAGCTCAGGCCACTCCTGAGCCACAGCGAGCCGGCCACTCTGCTGGACATCGGCTGCGGGGGCGGCGATGTGCCGGTCATGATCGCCCGCTGGGCCGCCCGCGACGGTCTGCGCCTGGAAATCACGGCCATCGATCCGGATCCGCGCGCCAGCCGCTTCGCCGCGGCACGGCACCAGGCCGCGGGCGTGACGTTCCGTCAGGCCCTGGCAGCGGAGCTGGCCAGCGAGGGCCTGAGCTTCGACCTGGTGGTGTCCAACCACGTACTGCACCATCTGGCGGAGGGCGAACTTCCCGCGTTCCTGGCCGAATCCGCCGCGCTCTGCCACGGCCGGGTCATCCACAACGATCTCCGGCGCAGTCCCGCCGCCTACGGTCTCTTCTTCGCCTCCTCCTGGCCCTTCACCGGCTCCTACATCAGGCAGGACGGCCTCACCTCGATCCGCCGCAGCTACACCACTGACGAACTCCGGGCCGCCGCTCCCCCGGGCTGGACCGTCCGCCGCCAAGCCCCTTACCGCAACCTGCTGATCCTGGACAAGGGCAGCGGCCGTGGCTGACGTCCTGGTGATCGGCGGCGGCCCGGTGGGTCTGTTCATGGGCGCGCTGCTGCTCCAGCACGGCGTCAGCGTCCGGATCCTCGAGCAGCGGACCGGCCCCGAACCGCACTCCCGCGCCATCGGCATCCACCCCCCGTCGCTGGACGCGCTCCAGGGCATCGGCGTCGCAGAGGACCTCGTGGCCGAGGGGGTCCCGATCCG
>NZ_MQTS01000200.1:0-4428 GCF_020532825.1 Arthrobacter sp. SO3 | reverse complement strand
GGCGGGGGCGCCCGGCTCGCCGAGATGTCCTTTGCCGGCGTCTCCAACCGTTTCCCGTTCGTCCTCGCCCTGCCGCAGTCCCGGACGGAGGCGGTGCTCGAGGAACGCGTCCGCCAACTCGACGCCGGGGCCCTGCACCGCGGTGTCCGGGTCATCCGGCTGCGTCACGAAGGCGGCCGGGTCACCGCGGAGGCGAACACCGGTGGCGCCGCCACCAGGCATTCGGCGGCCCTTGTGGTGGCCGCCGACGGCGTCAGGTCGGCCGTCCGCTCGCAGCTGGGCACCGCGGTGCGGGCGAAGAATTACCCGGACAGCTACCTGATGGGAGACTTCGCCGACAGCACCCGGTTCGGTCCGGACGCGGCGCTGTTCCTGGAATCTGCGGGAATTGTGGAGTCCTTTCCGCTGCCCGGGGGGCGGCGCCGCTGGGTGGTTCGCCTCGCGGACCCCGGGACTGGCGGGAACGCCCGCTGGCTCGCGAACCGGATCGGGGAACGCACCGGGATCGACGTCGACCCCGCGAGCAACAGCATGCTGAGCAGCTTCGGCGTGCGCGCACGACTGGCGCGCAGCATGGTAAACGGCCGGACGGTGCTGATCGGCGATGCCGCCCATGAGATCAGCCCGATCGGAGGCCAGGGCATGAACCTGGGCTGGCTCGACGCCGTCGCCCTGGCCCCGGTGATTCTCGCCTCGCTGCGCGGCGCGGACGTGGGGGCGGACCTCCGGAACTTCGAGACCAGACGCATGGCGGCAGCAGCCAGGGCGGCCCGCCAGTCCGAAATCAACATGTTGCTGGGCCGGCCCCTGCCGGCGGGGCCGTGGTCAGTGCGGAACCGGGCCATCGCCGCCGCCGCGGCCATGCCGGCCGTCAACGGATTCGTGGCCCGCCGCTTCACCATGCAGTGAGTCCCCGGCCGGGGCTACGCCGGGGCCACGGGCCTTGCCGTCGGGGGTCGCTCAGGCGGGCGTGAAGTAGCAGTCGTAGCTGTCCTGGCTGACGATTTTACCGTCCCGGACCTCAAAAACGGCCGCGATCCTGGCGCGGATGACCTCGCCGGTGTCCCAGTGCGGAAGATCCATCAGCAGCGTGGCTGTCCACTCGGCTTCCACCACCACACGGGTCCCTTCACACGTCGTGCGCCGCACTTCGAAACGCTGCCCCGAGATGACCTCATGGGCTGCGGCCGCCCCCGCCAGGGTTTGCTCGCGGTTCCGGGTTGCCCCGGCCGGTGCCAGCAGATGGGGCGCCTCGTACAGGGTGTAGTCCTCGGCCAGGAAGGGCGAGATGCCCTCGGCTCCGCCGCCCGCCTCGAGAGCGCGCAGCAGGGCCAGGACGGTGTCCAAGGGGGCCGGTGAAGTCATGGAACGAGACTAGCCGACGGCGCCCGCCAACCCGGGTACCCGGGCTGGCGGCGGGAATACACTTTCCCCATGGGCTGCTCTTCCCCGCCGCTGCGGCGCCCCGCCGGCGGAACGCGAATCTTCACGGTGTGCGGTCTGGCTGCTGCCGTGGTTGGCCTCGCCATGACGGTCTCCTGCAGCGCGGGTACTTCCGGCACCGGCCCACCCTCGGCCCCAGCCACGGCAACGCCCTCGACAGTTCCTGCGGCCGTCCCGGTCACCGCCGAGATCAACCAGCTCCGCGACAACTACAGCCGGCAAATCATCGCCATCCAGTTGACCAATACCACCCCTGCCCCGGTGACGGTCCGCGGCGCGGGCCTGGCCAGCCCGCTCTTTGCCGGCACCATCGAGTGGCAGGCGACGCCCGGCGGGATCGAACTCCCGCCGGGGCAGACCAAGATCCTGCCGGCACAACTGCGCGCCCCGGACTGCGGCCTCCCGACAGGACCCGTGAGCGAGGGGCCGGCACTGGTCCTGCGGCTTGCCGACGGTCGGGGAACCGAGTCCACGGCGACGGTGCGTGCCACTGATCCCTACGGGGTGCTTAGCCGCAACAACGCGGAAATGTGCCTCAGCCAGGCGGCCTCTGCGGTCGCCGTAATGCGGCTGGAGCCGGAACTCGAGGTGGCTGCCGGCGGGCAGAGCGCGGTGCTGAAACTAACGATCACGCCGCGAAGCACTCCCGGCGCCGTGAATCCCGGCTCAACGGCATCCCTGACGATCAACTGGATCGATCAGACCACGCTGCTCGAAGCGGACCCGTCCGCACCGTGGCCGCGATCCGTTTCGGTCGGCGCCGGCGGCACAAGCCAGCAGCTCCGGTTGGGGATCCGGCCCGCACGCTGCGATCCGCACGCCATAGCGGAGGACAAGGTGGGGACGCTGCTGCCGCTCAGGCTGTCCGTGGGCGGCCGGGACGGCATCCTGAAGGTCGACGCCGGAGCGCTGCTGCGTGGACGCATTTACGAATTCATTACGGCAGCTTGCGGACGCCAGTAGTCTGTTGCCATGTCACCAGACGCCAGGCCCACTGACATCAGCGCCGCTCGCATCCATGAAACCGTCGAGCACATACTGGCCGCCGGGGTGCTCCCCTCCATCGTCCAGGCCGGACATCCGGTGCTCCGGCAGCTCGCCGCGCCCTTTGACGGCCAGCTGAGCGACGCCGAACTTGGCCAGCTGATCGACCTGATGCACAGTGTTATGCACAAGGCGCCCGGCGTCGGTCTGGCGGCCCCGCAGCTGGGAATCCCGCTGCAGCTCGCGGTGCTCGAGGATCAGTTCGAGGTCGATCCGGAGGTCGCCGCCGTCCGCGGACGGGAGCCGCTGCCATTTTTCGCCATGCTGAACCCGTCCTACCAGCCGCTGCCCGGGGCCACCGCGGCGTTCTACGAGGGATGCCTCTCCCTGAACGGAGTGCAGGCCGCCGTCTCCCGCCCCGAGTCGGTCCGGCTCGACTTCACCGCCCCGGACGGAAGCCGGCAGCAGCGGGAGTTCAGCGGCTGGCAGGCCCGGATCGTCCAGCACGAAACCGACCACCTGCACGGCATCCTCTACCTGGACCGTGCCGAGTTGCGTTCCATCAGCACCAATGCCGAATACGCTGCGCGCTGGTCGCAGCCCGATATCAGCCTCGCCCGGCAGGAACTCGGGTTCCTGCCGGACGCCTAAAGTAACTTATCCGGCCGCAGCGGCCGGGTTCGCCGTTGTCGGAAGGTACCTGGCCCACCACTGCAGGATCTGGTCGAAGCGTTGCTTGCGGTGGTGGGGCGTGCCCGAGCGTGACAGCTCATGGTTCTCCCCCGGGAAGACCAGGAACGCGGACTCCACCCCGAGCCGTTTGAGCGCCGTGAAATACCGCTGGCCCTGCTCCACCGGGCACCGGAGATCCTCCTCGCTGTGGATGACCAACGCCGGGGTGCGCACCCGGTCCACCCGGGCCATCGGGCTCTGAGCCGCCATCAGTTCCACGGAACGCCCTGTGTACTCCCCGCCGAAGAACCAGCCAATGTCGGAGGACCCGATGAAACTCACGGGATCCAGGAATCCGCGTTCCACGATGGCGGCCCTGAAGCGGTGGTCATGGCTGATGGTCCAGGCAGTCAGGTAGCCCCCGTAGGAACCTCCCATGATGCCGAGCGACCCGGCGTCGAGCTCCTCGAACTTGCCGAGCGCGCCGTCGAGGAAGGCCACGACATCCTGCATGTCCAGGGTGCCCATTTTCTCCTTGATGGCCCGGCCGTGGGCCTGGCCATAGCCGGCGGAGCCGCGCGGGTTGCACATCAGGACCGCGTAGCCTGCCGCGGCATAGACCTGGGCCTCATCGAAAAGCGCCCCGGTGAACTGGGCGAACGGGCCGCCGTGGATGTTCAGCAGGACCGGATGGGGGCCCTGGCCCGGCGGCTTCACGAGCCAGCCGTGGACGGGGTAGCCGTCGCCGGACGGGACCGTGAGCTCGAGCGGTTCGATGATTCCGGCGTCCGCGCGCAGTGGGGCGGAAAAATCGGTCAGGACGCGGGGTTGACCGCCGTCGAGCACCGCCACATCCCCCGCGGTCGCCGCGTCGGCGAAGCTGACCACGAGCGATCCGCCGCCGGCGGCGGCACCGGTGACCACCCGTTCGCCCTGGACCAGACGCCGGTGGTTCCCGGCGGCCTGGAATTCGAGCAGCTCAACCGTTCCCCGGGTGTTGTTCAGCAGCAGCACCGAGTCAGGCCCGACCAGTTCGATCCGGCCGTTGCAGCCAAGGTCCATCGTCTCGGCGTCGCTCAGCATCGTGGCGTCGCCGCCGCCGGCGGGCAGCACGTAGAGCGCGGTGTTGCGCGCCACGAAGTCCTGTCCCGACCCGCCCAAGTCCTGGGCGAGGAAGAACAGCGACTGCCCGTCCTGCGACTGCCGGACGGCGTGGACGGTCTGGCGGCCGGCGTTGGCCGGGGCGACGGGTTCCGGCTCCGGTCCCCCGGTGCACTCCTCCACCGTGCGCTCCTCCACCGTGCCCTCCCCCACAATGTCTTCCTCCAC
>NZ_MQTS01000020.1 GCF_020532825.1 Arthrobacter sp. SO3 | reverse complement strand
CCCCTATTTTCCCTTGTCAGAGCACCTTTTCGTCTCTTAAACACACCCCTCAGCCCAACATTGATGAAAACCCCGGGTTAACGCGGCTCAGGGCAGTTGAAGCGTCAGGACAGTTGGGCCGGGAACAACGTTGTCCACTGGGAACTCAGCTATCCTCGGGCCATCTGGCCGATGCAAGTTCGGCGCGGGTCCCTCCGCGGGAGACGAATGATGAGGACGGGCGGCCGGTGAGTTCTGTCATCCGGGCGCAAACCCGCATGTATTTCACCAGGTCGATGCCGGTCTCGATCCCGAGGCCTTGGCAAAGGTGGATCAGGTCCTCCAATGCCGCGTTGCCGAGGACTGTCGGGTCGCCGGGGAACCACATGTCCCCGCCGAGTCCTCCGAAGGAGCCTTCCAGCCAAGTTGCTCCGGCCATCATGGATACCAGTGCGTTAGCCGGAGCGAAACCGTTGCGGTTGTGCAGGTGCACTCCCAGGTCCAGTTGCGGATACATCTGCCGCACCTCGGCAACGCCGTCAAACATTTCCGCGGGCTGCTCTTCTCCGGACGTCGCCGCAAGGTAGACACCGCCTGCTCCTGCGTCGGCCGCGGCCGCTACGACGCGTAGTCGGTCCTCCCGATCGACTTGACCGCGTGCAGGTGCAAAAAACGCGCACGCTACGGCGACCACGAGGCGTGTGCCAGCTGACTTCGTCAGTTCCCCGATCTTCGCAAGGTCAATCAGCATTTCGTCTGTCGAAAGGCCCTGATTTCGCAGACTGACCTCGTTGTCCGCGGAAACGACGACAACAAGTTCGTCCAGCCCGCAGTCTGCCGCGCGTTGGGCACCCCGGAGGTTCGGGGCCAGTCCTCTGTAGGTAATGCCGGGAAGGCGGGGCACTCGTGCCATAATTTCTTCCGCGTCGGCGAGTTGTGGAAGCACCTTAGGGTGGGCGAAAGACACGGCTTCGATCTCCCGGACCCCTGCGTCGATCAGCAAGTGGATAAGTTCGACTTTGTCCTCGGTGCGGATAGTCTCAGTGACGGACTGCAGCCCATCGCGCAAGCCGACCTCTACAAGTCGTATGGAGGAGGGCAGGTTTGGGATACTCATGCCAGTCCCTTCTCACGAAGCCTCGACAGTTCGGTGTCGGTGATACCGATCCCGGCCAGAACTTCCTCCGTGTGTTGGCCCAATTCCGGGCCCGGCCAGCGGACCGTACCCGCGGTCCGGCTCAACTTCGGGAAGACGTTCTGCATGGAGACGGGGCCGAGCACCGGGTGGTCCACGGAGATGATCGACTCGCGGGCCTGGTACTGCGGGTCGGCGAGCATGTCCACGGGCCGGAATATTTTGCCCGCGGGAACTCCATGACTCTCCAGTGAGGCTTCGAGATCCTCGGCGGTCTGTGTTGACGTGTACTCAGCGACGATCCCGTCGAGTTCTGCCTGATGCTCCCCACGTGCCCCGTGCGAGGCATAGCGAGGATCAGAAGCAAGTTCGGGCCGGCCGATCGCTGTCGCCAGCCGACCGAAGACCGTATCCTGGTTGGCCGCGATGAGCACCCATTTGCCGTCGCTGGTGGGGTAGATGTTGCTCGGCGCGACGTTGGGGAGAATGGCCCCGGTGCGTTCGCGCTGGTAGCCGGAGATCTGCCACTCCGGCACCAACGATTCCATCACGCCGAGGACTGCCTCGTAGATGGAGGAATCCACGATCTGCCCGCGGCCGCTGATCTCGCGTTCCCGGAGGGCCGCCAGCGCCCCGATGGTCGCGAAGAGGGCTGCGAGCGTGTCACCGATTGAGATACCGACCCGCGACGGCGGCGTTGACGGGTCTCCCACGACATACCGGAGTCCACCCATTGCCTCACCGATGGCCCCGTACCCGGCCCGTTGGGAGTATGGGCCGTCCTGACCGAAACCGGAAACCCGCACCATGATGAGCCGGGGGTTGAGTTGCTGTAGTTCGTCGTAGCCCAAACCCCATCGTTCCATGGTTCCGGGCCGGAAGTTCTCGATCAGGACATCGGCTGAAGACAGGAGCTTCCGCGCGAGGTCCTGGGCTTCGGGTTCGCGCAGGTTCAAGGTGACAGAGCGCTTGTTGCGCCCCACGACGGCCCACCACAGCGACTGTCCCTTTGGCAGTTGACGGCCCCACTGGCGAAGCGGATCGCCCTTGGCAGGATCTTCAATCTTGATGACGTCGGCTCCCATGTCGCCCAGCATCTGACCGCAGAAGGGGCCGGCCAGCAATTGGCCCATTTCCACCACGCGGAGACCTGCAAGTGGTCCTGAGCCGGTCGTGGTTTGAACAATTGTCGTCATGCGGGCCTCCTGGAATTACCCTGTGATGCCGTGCGAAGTCGCCCATTCAGTGACAGCGGGCATCGAATCTGTATACAACTTGGCAGAACAGCCCCCAATTCGTCAAGGAGCATCAAAAGTTCCCGCCGGAATTGTATGCAAGTTGGTTGACATGGGTGTTTGTGGAGCTTTAGCCTGAGGCTCAGTAGATGTGAGGTGAATTACACCGAGGTGCGGTCCGGGGGAGTCCGAGCGGCTCTGATCCTCCGGAGTCGGACATTGGCCGTCCCCGGATGCGTCGGTTGACGCCTTGCATTACCCGCCCATGGCGCGGAAGCGCCAGGTATGAGCTGTTCCTATTTGAGGAGAACTGATGGCGTTTCGGCTTGGTGTAGATGTCGGCGGTACATTCACGGACATTCTGCTGATCAATGAGGAGACAGGGAAGACGCACCGATACAAGACGTCGTCCACGCCTGAGGATCAGTCCATCGCAGTGTTGCATGGCATTGAACAGGCGTGTAAGGCTGCCGGCATTGCCATGTCGGAAGTACGGGAAGTTCTCCATGGCACGACTGTTGCGACCAACGCCATTCTGGAACATAAGGGCGCCCGTGTTGGACTCGTCACAACAAAGGGTTTCCGCCAGGTGTTGCAGATCGCGCGGTCATTCGTTCCTGGTGGTCTTGCTGGCTGGATCATCTGGCCCAAACCTGAGCCGCTCGCCGACCTCGAAGACACGGTTGAGGTGATTGGGCGGGTCACCACGAGCGGTCAAGTAATCACGGCGCTGGACGAAGCGGATGTCCGGATTCAGCTGCGAAAGCTGAAGAAGAAAGGTATCGAGGCGCTTAGCATCAGCCTGATCAACTCCTACGCCAACGGCGAGCACGAGCAGCGCATCGCCGAGATCGCAGCCGAAGAACTCCCGGGCATCCCCGTTTCGCGGTCTTCCATTGTTCTCCCCGAGCTCCGCGAATACGAGCGCACCATCACAACCGTCGCTAACGCCTATGTGCAGGGCCAGGTGTCCCGATATGTTGGCAATCTGGAGAGCAAGCTTGGTGAGGCGGGCGTCGATGCGCAACTGTCCATCCTGCGCAGTGACGGTGGGCTGGTTTCGGGCCGGGTGGCTTCGGGCAATCCCGTGTCCCTCTTGCTCTCGGGACCTGCCGGCGGTGTCACCGGCGCGGTATGGGCCGCCGAACAGGCGGGCTTCTCGGACCTGTTGACCTTTGACATGGGCGGCACGTCCACCGATGTCGCGCTTGTGCAGAACCTGACACCGCGCATCGGCCGCGAAACCACTGTCGGTGACCTGACAGTCCGTGCAACCTCTGTCGATGTCCGCACTGTCGGTGCAGGCGGCGGCTCCATCGCACACGTCCCGCAACTGACCCAGGCCCTGCGGGTTGGTCCCCAGTCGGCGGGCGCATCTCCCGGACCTGCCTCTTACGGCCGAGGAGGGTTGGATCCCACCGTCACGGATGCAAACGTGGTCCTTGGCTACCTGCCCTCGCAGCTCGCCGGCGGTGAGATAGGCCTCGACGCCGAGGCCGCCGGCACTGCAGTGAAGATGATCGCCGAAGCCGTCGGACTGGACGGGGTGGAAAACGCGGCCGAGGGCATCATCGACATCGTCAACGAGAACATCTACGGTGCCCTGAAACTCGTTTCAACGCAGCAGGGATTCGATCCCAGGGATTTCGCGCTGGTCGCGTTCGGCGGTGCCGGCCCCCTGCACGCCAATGCCCTGGGCAAGCTGACCGGCGCCTGGCCGGTGATCATTCCCCCCTCACCAGGAGTCCTTTGCGCATACGGCGACGCGACAACAAGCCTTCGCGATGAGTCTGCACGCACACTGGTGCGGCGCTTCAGTGAACTTAACGACATGCAAGTCCGCGGCGTCATGGAGGACTTGGAGGCCACCGCCCGCGAATCGCTCCTGGCGGCCGGCCTGGACGATAAAGACCTCACCGTCACGTACTCGGCGGACCTGCGGTACCACGGCCAGGGATTTGAAATTCCCATCACGGTAAATCTCGATACTTTCGGCCAAGGCGACGGGCTCACCCAGCTACGCGCCCAATTCGACAAAGAGCACGAGCGGCTGTTCGCCTTCCTGCTCGACAATGAACACGAACTCGTCACCGCGCGGGCAACCGTCAGTGGACCCCGGCCCGACGTAGCGTCCATCACCCTTGAAGAGGGCGGGATTGATCCCTCCGAGGCTGAACGCAGCAAACACACGATTTTCGTTGACGGGGAGAACATCGAGGCCACTATTTACGACCGCAACCGGCTCAAGGCTGGCAACGTGGTCACCGGCCCCGCGGTCATCACCGAAATGGACTCCACAACACTGGTTCTTCCCGGGCACTCGGCGACCGTCCACCCTCACGGCAGCCTGCTCATCCGACCCACTGCCGACCCCGCCACCGCAAAGGACTGACCCATGGCAAAGATAGTTGAAACCGCCACGCGACCCCTCAATACGGTGGACGTGGACGTTGTGACCCTCGACCTTATCGAAAATGCTCTCCGCAGCGCCCGCTACGAAATGGACGAAACGCTTTTCCGCACGGCGCTGAGCCCTGGCATCCGTGAGCAGCACGACGAGTTTCCCCTGATTGCTGATCCTGCCGGAAAGATGATCGTGGGCCAGTTTGGCCTGTCCATCCCGGACTTCCTCGAAAACTTCAGCGGTACCATCGAGGAAGGTGATGTGCTGATGACATCGGACCCATACTCTTGCGGCGCCGCTATCAGCCACGCGAACGACTGGCTCGTCGTCATGCCCATCTTCTTCGAGGGACGCATCGTCGGCTGGGCGTCCCAGTTCGGGCACATGACCGACGTCGGCGGCAAGACCCCGGCCTCTATGCCCACAGACGCCCGCACAATCTTCGAAGAAGGCGTAATCATCCCGCCCTTCAAGCTGTATAGGAAGGGCGAACGCGACGAAACGTCGCTGGGCATCATCCTGAACCAGGTCCGGAAACCGGACTGGAACCGGGCCGACCTCAACGGCATTGTTGCGGCCTGCAGCACGGCGTCGCGGCGGGTCCAGGAGATGTGCGCCCGCTTCGGTGTGGACACCTACACCTCCGTCCTGAATGCGCTGCTCGACCGCAACTACCGCGCCATGAAAGTGCTGCTCGCACTGGTATTCGAAGAGGACAAGCCGCTTTCCTTCACGGACTACATCGACGACGACGGACGCGGGTTCGGGCCCTACGAGCTGAAGATGACGATCACGCGCACCGGAGAGAAGGTGCTGATCGACCTCACGGGCAGCAGTCCTCAGGCACAGGGGCCGATCAACTACTACATCAACGAGAATCTGATCCGCATGTTCTTCGGCATCTACATGATCACCGTGGCGGATCCGCAAATCCTTTGGAATGACGGCTTTTATCCGCTGGTGGACGTTGAAATCCCGGAGAATTCATTCTGGAAACCCAAGTACCCGGCGGCCCTGAACGGCCGCAATCACGGCATCGGCAGGCTCTTCGACCTCTTTGGGGGGTTGTTGGGGCAGGCCAACCCGGACCTGCTGAATGCTGCAGGGTTCTCATCGTCCCCGCACTTTATGTATTCCGGCAACTACAGCGAAGGGGACCGGAAGGGCGAATGGTTCCAGCTCTATTCCATCGGGTTCGGCGGCATTCCCGGCCGGCCGGTCGGCGACGGCCCCGATGGTCATTCGCTGTGGCCCTCTTTTGTCAACATCCCCTGCGAATACCTGGAGTCCTACTACCCGTTGATCGTGGACCGCTGGGAAACCATCCCGGACTCCGGCGGCCCGGGACTCCACCGGGGCGGCAATGGAGTGGACGTTGCCTACCGGTTCCTGGAGCCGGGCACCATCGCCATCCACGATGACCGCTGGCTGACCTATCCCTGGGGAGTCAAAGGCGGGGAACCGGGCTCCCGGGGCCGCAAGTGGATCGATAGGGCCGATGGCACCACGGAGGTGCTGCCCAGCAAGGTACATGATGTTTCCGTCGGCAAGGACGATGTCCTCCACTTCGTAACCTGGGGCGGCGGCGGATGGGGCGACCCGCTGTCCCGTGACCCTGAACTGGTCTGCAAGGAAGTGCGCCGCGGCCTGGTGTCTGCTGCCGGGGCCCGCCGCTACGGTGTGGCCTGCAGCGAGGACGGGGAGCTCGACGCCGGTGCAACCGAAGCGCTGCGGTCAGAGCTGCGGTCGATCCGCGAAGAGCCGCTGCCCCTCTTCAACCGGGGTGGTGACATGGCAACGCTGCTGGCCAACAGTCTGGTCGAAACGGGGTTGCCTGCACCAACGCCGCCGCTGGCAGTGTGAGCATAACCGTGGAGGGGTTCACCGACGGCTTTAACGGATCCCTGACGCTTGGGAAGAGGCCCGCTATCCTCTCAATCGACCTGATGCAGGCATACTTCGATCCGGAAAGTCCTCTGTGTCTGCCCTCCGGGTCCTGCCTGTCAGTCGCCGCCGAGGTAATCGCTGCAGCCCGCCTAAATTCGGTGCCCGTGATACATACCAAAGTCCGTTATGGGCCTGAGGGTGCGGACGGCGGCGTCTTTATCAAGAAGGTCCCGGCTCTGCGGCGGCTTATCGGCGAAACTCCCGATGGCCGGATCATGCCCGAAGTTAGCCCTTTGCCGGACGAAGCAGTGATCGTCAAGCAATATGCCAGCGCATTCTTCGGCACGAGCCTTGGCTCGCTGCTTCAGGCACAGGGCGTGGATACGGTTGTCATTGTCGGGACCAGCACCAGCGGTTGCGTCCGGGCGACGGCGGTGGATGCCATTCAGCACGGCTTTATCCCCGTCGTAGTCAGCGACGGAGTGGGAGACCGAAACGAGGCGGTGCATCTGGCTTCGCTCTACGACCTCCAGGCCAAGTATGCCGAAGTGCTGGACAGCCGAACCGCTATTCGCTATCTTCAGGACTGCTGAAGCGCTAATCCCGATGGCTTCAAACCCGGTGTTGAGCCGGCGTCGTTCAGGCAGCAGAGCCGGAGACGCCGGCTCGGTCGTGCCCGATCATGCCCAATGGGATGACCAATCGCTACGAAACCCCCGGAAGACGGCTATGAGCTCCGACGAGGGGTACACTCGCTGCAGCCAAATATTGATCGCGTGAGCGGGGTTTGGAGCGCCTTTGGCCTGAATCAATCCTGTATGGGCCCTCGTGCCACTGGTGGGCCCGGCGTGGATTGCGGAAGATGGAGGGGTCGCCGTTAGGCGGCCAGCTAACCGCTATCCGGGAGAACTTCATGAGCACCCCTCGTCGCGCCCTTATCCTCATCGACGTCCAGCAGCAGTACTTCAATGGACCTCTCGAGATCCAGTACCCGCCGCACGAGGAGTCTTTAGCGATGATCGTGCGGGCTCTCGATGCTGCGGCCGCTGCAGGGATCCCTATCGCGGCCGTCCAGCACAGTGCAGGCGAAGGCGCGCCGGTCTTCGCGCCGGGCACACCGGAGTTTGAACTTCACCCCGACATCGAACGCCGCAGGACCGATACATGGAAGGGCGTCATCAAGCAGTACGGCTCGGTCTACGCTGACACGGACCTCGCCGGTTGGCTTCGCGAGCATGACATCGACACTGTCACCCTGGTGGGCTACATGACCAACAACTGCATCCTCGCCTCGGCCGTTGAAGCGGAATTCCTTGGCTTCAACACCGAAGTTCTCTCAGATGCCACCGGGGCTATCCACCTCGCGAACGACGCAGGGTTCGCTGACGCAAAGACGGTGCATACCACGCTGCTCACGCTGTTGAACTCGAACTGGGCCGCCGTCAGCACGACCGATGCCTGGACCGAGGCCCTGGAAGCCCGGCAGGTCCTGAAGAAGAGCGATCTTGGAAGCTCGGCAATAGCCGGGGCCGCACACCTGACCCGGGCATAGCCGGCTTTCCCGGCGGGTCATGGGGCTGTCGGCCGATCGGACCATGAAGGGGATGACGGGAGGCAGAATCGTTATGCGGAGCCTGACGACTCAGTGCGCCGTGCGGGCGTGCCCTGAAGTCCTTAACGGGAGCGGGCAGGACCTGGGTGCAGCCGAGGGTGAACTTCTCCGGCCGGATCAAGTCTCTGAGGGCAAAGAAGCGCCACACCCTGTCACTGGCGGGGTGCGGCTGTCTGGGGGAGGCCTCTGCTGGGGAGAATTGGGGGTGTGGACAGTGTCCACACTTTGGGTCGCGTACTGGGCCGTACCGGTGCCGGACTGGGCCGGATTCCGTATGTTTCGGGGGGAGTCCAGTGTTTGCAAGGCGTGGAACCCGGTTCGAGTCCCACCTCGGACACGTGTTTTCCCTGTTCAGGGGCTTGTGAGCCTCTGAGTGTGGACAAACTATTCACTTATGGGCCTGCCGGGGCCTTTTTTGTTGGTGGCCGTTTCCTTCCTTCGTGTTTGGGTGGCGTTGTCGCTGGTTATCTGTTCATGGTGGGGAGAGCCGCTCACTGCATGACCTGACGCTGGCTGGGGGAGCGTCGTCGTCTTGCTGGTTTGCCTCCTTTGAGGTCACGTCTGTTCATGGTGGCGTTGCCAGGTAAGCACATGACCGCGTGCGTCCTGTTGACGGAGGCGTGGGGTGCGGAACCTGGTGATCCGATCCGGGTTGATTCTGCCAATCCGGAGGATCCCATGTCGCAGCCGGCAGTCGGGATGTTCGCGCTATTGGGCCAAATGGAACGAACCTACGCAATCGAACGAGCGGCCCGCGTCCGTGCCGATGCACCTGCCCGACCTGGCGCTCTCGATCTCGGCGATCGTGCGGCATCACCCGCTCCAGCCTCTACCGCCACCTGCCGACCCGGCCACCAGAGTCGCTGACGGCAGAGAACCAGCAGACTGCCTAAGAGAACGGCTCCGGGTGACTGCGGTGGTGCCGCCGACTTTTCAGGCATTGTGAAGTTCCTCCAGCGTCCAGGCCAGAACGAGTATGTCCGAACTTGACAGAGTTTTCAGGCAGTAAATGAAGGCGTCCAGGTCCAATGCCTCGGCGTGGCCTCCGTTTGCCCAGAAGCCGAGCGAGAGATCCAGCAGACTGAAGTGTCCGTCGTCCAGGCCTTTCCTGGCCGCCCGGCGCAGAACGTTGACGTCCATTGAATTCCTCCCGTACCGGGCGTCCTGCCCGGTACCGCGAGCACAGGCGAGGGGAAGGCCGGCTCAGCCAACCGGCCTTACCCTGGCTTCGCGATGTTTGTGTTTCGAGCTTTTCCTCTGAAACCCGCCGGCGCTGGCCCACCGTGCGTATCTGCTGCGGGGCGGTTTGCCAGGATGATCTCCAGACGGGGTCGGCACGTGCTCGTGCTCGCCGCCGGGAGCAGAAGCGCCCTAACGGCGCTGTGCATTCTCGCTCATGTCTGCATAGTCCCACCGTGACGCCGCCTGCATCTAGGGCATTTTTCCCTATGGTTCCATGGGACTGAGTCTCTGAGCCAGTACTCGTGCGGCCACAAACGTCGGTGAGCCCTGACAAAAATCACTGCATCGCGTGCCGCCGCTCAATACGGTCAGGGACTGCCTATGGCTTCGTCTTGGGTGGGATTACGCGCGTGGTAGCAACAGTGTCTTGTGGTGTGGCTGACGTGTTTCTAGCATTGGGATATGGACGCCCGGTCCCGGGCCCGAAACCTTGTCGCAACCAGCGAGATGTCTTTAGACGAAATTTGGCTCTCCTATTTTAGCGTCGGCGGTAACGCCGGTCTCTTTGAGGTGGAAGCCTTCATCTACGGTGTTGTCGTGCTTGGTCAGATCGACCTGATGCTGCTTAAATGCGCACTGACTGCTGCGCTGCCGCCTGACGTCATTGTCTAACTCAAGGGGCAGGCTGTCCGGTGGCCCAGCCTGGTGGCCGCCCGGCCTCGTCGTCGAGTCCCGTCTTCCGTCTAGCTCGCGGCGGGCAGTGCATCGGGAATGTGCGGCTTGGTGTTGTTTGCGAAAGTGAACTTGGCGTCGTCGCCTTCGCCGTCCACATCCACTACAACAATGTCGCCGGCATGGATCTCGCCGAAGA
>NZ_MQTS01000002.1 GCF_020532825.1 Arthrobacter sp. SO3 | reverse complement strand
TGGGGTTGTTGTTTGAGAACTACATAGTGGACGCGAGCATCTTTTATAAGAAGCAATTTCCAAGAATATGAACCTGGATCTGTGCTGCTGTTTCGTGGTGGTGCCCTGTTAAGGGGTGTGGCTGTGGGGTGGTGGTATCAGTTTTCGTGGTTCTCTCGTGAATTAGTTTTTTTGATCTTTTGTGGTCAAGTTTTTAAGAGCACACGGTGGATGCCTTGGCATTAGGAGCCGAAGAAGGACGTAGGAATCTGCGATAAGCCTGGGGGAGTCGATAACCGGACTGTGATCCCAGGGTGTCCGAATGGGGAAACCCCGCCAGGGGCGCGAGTTGCCTGGTGACCCGCATCTGAACACATAGGGTGCGTGGAGGGAACGCGGGGAAGTGAAACATCTCAGTACCCGCAGGAAGAGAAAACAATAGTGATTCCGTCAGTAGTGGCGAGCGAACGCGGATCAGGCTAAACCGTTCCATGTGTGATAGCCGGCGGGCGTTGCATGGTCGGGGTTGTGGGACTTCCCATTCTGTCTCTGCCGGGACAGTGGGGTGTGTAGTACAGGCATAGGTGAACGGTCTTGAAAGGCCGGCCAGAGAGGGTGTGAGCCCCGTAACCGAAATGTTGTGTACCGCCCGGGGAGTATCCCAAGTAGCACGGGGCCCGAGAAATCCCGTGTGAATCTGTCAGGACCACCTGATAAGCCTAAATACTCCCTAATGACCGATAGCGGACCAGTACCGTGAGGGAAAGGTGAAAAGTACCCCGGGAGGGGAGTGAAACAGTACCTGAAACCGTGTGCTTACAATCCGTCGGAGCCAGTCTGATTCTGGTGACGGCGTGCCTTTTGAAGAATGAGCCTGCGAGTTAGTGTTACGTCGCGAGGTTAACCCGTGTGGGGAAGCCGTAGCGAAAGCGAGTCTGAATAGGGCGTTGCAGTGGCGTGATCTAGACCCGAAGCGAAGTGATCTACCCATGGCCAGGTTGAAGCGACGGTAAGACGTCGTGGAGGACCGAACCCACTTCAGTTGAAAATGGAGGGGATGAGCTGTGGGTAGGGGTGAAAGGCCAATCAAACTTCGTGATAGCTGGTTCTCCCCGAAATGCATTTAGGTGCAGCGTTGCGTGTTTCTTACCGGAGGTAGAGCTACTGGATGGCTAATGGGCCCTACAAGGTTACTGACGTCAGCCAAACTCCGAATGCCGGTAAGTGAGAGCGCAGCAGTGAGACTGTGGGGGATAAGCTTCATAGTCGAGAGGGAAACAGCCCAGACCACCAACTAAGGCCCCTAAGCGTGTGCTAAGTGGGAAAGGATGTGGAGTTGCGAAGACAACCAGGAGGTTGGCTTAGAAGCAGCCATCCTTAAAAGAGTGCGTAATAGCTCACTGGTCAAGTGATTCCGCGCCGACAATGTAGCGGGGCTCAAGTACACCGCCGAAGTTGTGGATTTCAGATATTAGCTAAGCTGCCCCTTTGCGGGGTTGGTTCAGGCGTCTGGAGTGGTAGGGGAGCGTCGTGTGGGCAGTGAAGTCGCGGTGTAAACCAGCGGTGGAGCCTACACGAGTGAGAATGCAGGCATGAGTAGCGAAAGACGGGTGAGAAACCCGTCCGCCGAATGATCAAGGGTTCCAGGGTCAAGCTAATCTGCCCTGGGTAAGTCGGGACCTAAGGCGAGGCCGACAGGCGTAGTCGATGGACAACGGGTTGATATTCCCGTACCGGCGAAAAACCGCCCATGCTGAACAGGGGATACTAACCGCCCAATACCTGCCTGACACCCCTTGTGGGTGAAGGGTTTTGGTGGAGCGCGGGACCTGATCCTGGGAGGCAAGCGTATTAACAGGTGTGACGCAGGAAGGTAGCCGAGCCGGGCGATGGTTGTCCCGGTCTAAGGATGTAGGGCGAACGGTAGGCAAATCCGCCGTTCATGATGCCTGAGATCCGATGGGACTCCCGTAAGGGGGGATTCGGTGATCCTATGCTGCCTAGAAAAGCATCGACGCGAGGTTTTAGCCGCCCGTACCCCAAACCGACACAGGTGATCAGGTAGAGAATACTAAGGCGATCGAGAGAATTATGGTTAAGGAACTCGGCAAAATGCCCCCGTAACTTCGGGAGAAGGGGGGCCCCCATCGTGATGGACACTTGCTGTCCGGAGCGTGCAGGGGCCGCAGAGACCAGGGGGAAGCGACTGTTTACTAAAAACACAGGTCCGTGCGAAGTCGCAAGACGATGTATACGGACTGACTCCTGCCCGGTGCTGGAAGGTTAAGAGGACCGGTTAGCCGCAAGGCGAAGCTGAGAATTCAAGCCCCAGTAAACGGCGGTGGTAACTATAACCATCCTAAGGTAGCGAAATTCCTTGTCGGGTAAGTTCCGACCTGCACGAATGGAGTAACGACTTCCCCGCTGTCTCAACCATAAACTCGGCGAAATTGCAGTACGAGTAAAGATGCTCGTTACGCGCAGCAGGACGGAAAGACCCCGAGACCTTTACTATAGTTTGGTATTGGTGTTCGGAGTGGCTTGTGTAGGATAGGTGGGAGACGTTGAAGCCCGGACGCCAGTTCGGGTGGAGTCATCGTTGAAATACCACTCTGGTCACTTTGGACATCTAACTTCGGCCCGTAATCCGGGTCAGGGACAGTGCCTGATGGGTAGTTTAACTGGGGCGGTTGCCTCCTAAAAAGTAACGGAGGCGCCCAAAGGTTCCCTCAGCCTGGTTGGCAATCAGGTGTCGAGTGTAAGTGCACAAGGGAGCTTGACTGTGAGAGAGACATCTCGAGCAGGGACGAAAGTCGGGACTAGTGATCCGGCGGTACATTGTGGAATGGCCGTCGCTCAACGGATAAAAGGTACCTCGGGGATAACAGGCTGATCTTGCCCAAGAGTCCATATCGACGGCATGGTTTGGCACCTCGATGTCGGCTCGTCGCATCCTGGGGCTGGAGTAGGTCCCAAGGGTTGGGCTGTTCGCCCATTAAAGCGGTACGCGAGCTGGGTTTAGAACGTCGTGAGACAGTTCGGTCCCTATCCGCTGCGCGCGCAGGAAATTTGAGAAGGGCTGTCCTTAGTACGAGAGGACCGGGACGGACGAACCTCTGGTGTGTCAGTTGTACTGCCAAGTGCACCGCTGATTAGCTACGTTCGGATGGGATAACCGCTGAAAGCATCTAAGCGGGAAGCTCGCTTCGAGATGAGATTTCCATACACCTTGTGTGTGAGAGGCCCCCAGCCAGACCACTGGGTTGATAGGCCGGATGTGGAAGCGAGGACTAACGACTCGTGAAGCTGACCGGTACTAATAGGCCGATAACTTACACCACACACCACCCTCCGAACCCGTTTCAAAAGGGGTTCGCACCCAAGGGGTGGTACAAAGAAACAAGACTGCTTGCGTCCACTATGTGGTTCCCAAACAACAAACCCGTCACCAAACGGCCACGTTGATCCAGGGAACAAAACCACAACACCATAACAACACCACAGTTGTAACACCACAGATTTCCCACCCCACAGCCACACGGCCAGGGGAACGGGAGCAAGGGTTACGGCGGTCATAGCGTGGGGGAAACGCCCGGTCCCATTCCGAACCCGGAAGCTAAGACCCACAGCGCCGATGGTACTGCACCCGGGAGGGTGTGGGAGAGTAGGTCACCGCCGGAACATCATTAAACGGTCGAGAGCCCCAACCACAACGGTCGGGGCTCTCCCGCATTTAA
>NZ_MQTS01000199.1:13557-14971 GCF_020532825.1 Arthrobacter sp. SO3 | reverse complement strand
GTGCAGGATGGAGTTGATCAGGATGCCGCCGAGGATGGCGCCGCCTAGGCCGCCACCGCCGCCGCCGCCGAACATTCCGCCCCGGCCGTAGCCCTGGTTGGAGTACCCGCCGAAGTGGTCGACGTCGGACTGGGCCAGCTGCGCGGCCTGCGCCGCCAGCGAGTGCGCCTGCTGGGCGTACTGCAGGGCGGTCACGGGATCCGTGCGCGAGATGGACAGTGCGTAGTCCAGGTTGCGCTGGGCCTCGGCCAGGCGCGTCCGGGCCTCGGTGCCCACCCCGCCGCGGCGGGCGGTGATGTAGTCCGAGGTTGCGCTGATCTGCGCCTGCGCGGACATAATGGTCTGCTGCAGCGAGGCCTGCGCACGGCGGGCCTGCTCCTGCTGGTCGCGGATTCCGGAGAGCGACGCATCCAGGGACTGGTGTGCCGTCTCGACCCGCTCCAAGGTGGCGATCGGGTCGATCTTGCCGCCCTGGATTTCGGCCTTGACCTGCGCCAGTGCGGCTTCCACCGCGGCGACCGGTCCGGCAAGTTCGGGGTGCGTCCCGGACTGGAGCAGGGCCCTGGCTTGGGCGAGGTCCTGGGAGGTGTCAACGACGGCGGACTCAAGGCCGCTGCGCGCCTCATCGAGGGTTCCGGCCACCCTGGTGATGGCGCCGATCAGCACGTTCGTCTGGTGCAGGCTCTCTTCCGCGGCCCGGACGGCGACGGCGGCGAGGCTGCTTTCGCCGGCACTGAGCTTCTCCTGGGCCGTGACGGAGGCGTTCTGGACGAAGGCGAGCCGCTCCTTGGCCTGGTTGATGTTGTCGCCGACCTGCACGAGGGCACTCTCGGCATACTTGGCGCGCAGCTCGGAGAGCGACTGCTCGGCGCTGGCGATTTTGGCTTCCGCCTCGCTGGCGCCGGCGCTGACCGCGGCCAGCGCCTGGGGGGCGTTCTTCTCCAGCTCGCGCAGAGAATCGAAGTCGGCCTTCTGTTCCTGGAGCGAGGCCAGCGCGGCCTCGGAACGGCGGATGATCTCACCGAGCCAGGTCCGCTGCTGCTCTTCGGTGTCGGGGATGTGGTCGTCGAGCTGCTGCTGCAGTTTGAAGGACTCGGACATGTGGCCCTTGGCGTCCTCCAAGGCCTTCGTGAAGTTCCCGACGGCGGCGTCGCCGTATTGTGCCTGCGCGAAGCCAAGCTCCTGCTCGCTGGACTTGATGGCGTCGTCCGCCTCGATCAGCAGCGAGCCGCTCTTGCGGCGCAGTTCCTCGACGGTGAGCCCGGCGAGCGGATCCAGCTCGGCGCCCTGCGGGCCATTGCCGGCACCGGCGCCTGCCGCGGCTTTCTTCCGGCGGTTGCGGAGGTAGAGGTAGGCGCCCGCGCCGCCTGCCGCGACGACACCCACGCCCACGAGCACGGCGTTGCCGGCGGTA
>NZ_MQTS01000199.1:10636-13529 GCF_020532825.1 Arthrobacter sp. SO3 | reverse complement strand
CTCCCGAGGAGACCGCGCCGCTGCCCCCGCCGGCGGCGTCCCCGACCGCGGTGGCCGTGTCAATGGCCGCCTGGGCAAAGTCCCGTTTCCCGCCGGCCAGGTTGGGCACGATGGCGTTCTGGGTGATGTTGCTCGTCTTTGACGCAATGGCGCTGGTGGAGTACGGGGCGAAGTAGTACTTGCCGTCGTCGGACATCGTGAGGATGACATCGGCTTTGCCCATGCCCTTGGTGGTGGCTACGGCCTGGGCCCAGGCTTTAGGGTCCGTAGGGTTCTCAAAGGTCTTTGCCGTGATCACATAGAGGTTGTACTTGTGATCCTTGAGGAGCTTCTGGATGGCGTCCTGGACTTCCCCCTTGCGGTTTCCGAGCACGTTGCCGCTGTCCACGATGTTCTGGCCGGACGGTATGGTCACCGGATCTTCGGCGAGGGCCGGAGCGGCGGGAAGCGCCAGCAGCCCGGCGACGCCAAGGATGGCGAGGAGACGTTTATAGGTAGACCGCATGTGCAACCCTTCAGCACTTCTGCGACCAGTTCGGGCCGAACCGGTCGTCACAGAATGCAGCAGCGCCCCCACGCAGATGTAAAGCCGCAGGTCGCTGTGGCAATTCCATTTGATTCTATGGTGCACCCAAGTGACCGTCCACAGAGGGGAATATGCCACCAGCGAAAAGCGCTGGACCGGTGACGGGACCGCCGGCTGCCGGACTTTCCGGCGTTCAGCAACCTCCCAGCAAACGTGCGCTCTAGTATCAGTGAGAGCGTCCATAGTTAATGCAGACGAGGATGAAAGGAAGTCTTATGACTGAGAACCCAGCGCAGGGCGCGTCACCAGAGAACCGGGAGCCGGCCACGCCGAACGAGGGCACTTCAGCGCACCCGCAGGCTGCCCCCGCGCCGGACTCAGCGCACGATAATCCCACCCTCCGGCTGGACCCGGCCGCGGACAATGCCCCGCAGCCCGTCTACCCCGCGCGTCAGCCGTCCTACGGACGTCCCCCGGCAGCGCCGACGCAGCAGTACGGGGCCCCGCAGGGGCACGCCCCGGGCCAGCCCACCCAGCAGCACAACACCGGCTACGGCCAGGCCGCAGGCAACCCGGGCTTTGGCGCGCAGCAGGCACACAACCAGCAGGCGCCCGGCCAGCACGACCCGGCCCACTACAGCCAGCCGCAGCACGGCGGCTATGGCGGCAATCCGCCCGGCTCGCCGTATGCAGCCAACCCGGCCCACGCCCCCAAACGGAAGGCAGCCTTCGGTGTCCCCACCCTGGTGGCGAGCATCCTAGCCGCCGGTCTGGTCGGCGGCGGCGTGGTTGCGGGAACCACTCAGCTTCTGGGGGGACGGGCCCTCACATCCACGGGAGCCAGCAGCAGCAGCCAGGCCGGCCCCGTGATCGTGAACAACAGGGATGACGTGAATGCCATCACCGCGGCGGCGGTGAAGGCCACTCCCAGCGTAGTGACCATCAAGGCTACGAGCGGCAGCGAGGGAGGCACCGGCTCCGGCATCATCCTGGACGGTGAAGGACATGTCCTCACCAACACCCACGTCGTCACCCTCGACGGCACGGCGGCCAATGCGGCGATCGAAGTCCGCATGAGTGACGGCAAGGTCTACAGTGCCAAGATCGTCGGCACGGACCCGCTCTCCGACCTCGCGGTAGTGCAGATCCAAAATGCCACCGGGCTGGTCCCGGCAGTCCTGGGCGACTCCGGCAAGCTGAACGTCGGCGACACCGCCGTCGCGATCGGTTCGCCCCTGGGCCTCACAGGGACCGTGACCGACGGCATCGTGTCAACGCTAAACCGCACCATCAGTGTTGCCTCCTCGGCAGCTCCCAAGCAGAGCGAGGACAACTCGCAGGGCGGCGGCCAGGGCTTCCAGTTCGCACCGCCGGACGGCGGGCAGGGCCAGAGCACCACCAACCAGGGGAGCATCTCGATCAATGTGATCCAGACAGATGCCGCCATCAACCCGGGCAACTCGGGTGGCGCGCTGGTCAACACCAAGGGCGAGATCATTGGCGTGAACGTCGCGATCGCCTCCGCCGGCGGTGACTCCGCGGGCAGCGGCAACATCGGCGTTGGCTTCAGCATCCCCATCAACCACGCCAAGCGCGTCGCCCAGGAGATCATCAGCAACGGCAAGGCCACGCACGGCCAGTTCGGCGTGAGCGTGAAGCAGAAGAGCGCGACTTCCTCGGCCTCCGGTTTCTCCGTCGGGGCAGAGGTCGCCACTGTTGAGGCCGGCTCCGCCGCCGACAAGGCCGGCATCAAGGTCGGCGACGTCGTGACGAAGTTCCAGGATCTCGCCATTAGTGATCCGAACCAGCTGACTGCCGCCGTGCGCGAGCAGCCCGCCGGGGCTTCGGTCAAGGTCACCGTCCTCCGCAACGGCAAGGAACAGCAGCTCGACGTGACCCTCGGCGCGGCCGCCGAACAGTAGCCGCAGCCTGCAGCGATGCCACGGGAAGGCCGGGCAGCACCCTCAGGTGCCGTCCGGCCTTCCCTGTACCGGGGGCCCGCCGTACGCGTGCCGTGCGCCTGCGTGCACAGCACGCGCGTGCCGTGCGCCTGCTGTGCGGGGCACGTGCACGGACACAGGCCTTAACCCAAGCGGCAGCGGCGCCCCCCGATATGGTTAGCTAGGAGAAACCCGGCACCCGGGTGTTCCCGTGGCCACGACCCCACCCGGCTGGCTGTCCACCCGCATGGAAGGCTGCTGTAAACACAGTGGAAGAGAAATTGAAGATCATCGTGCTGGTCAAGCACGTCCCTGACGCTCAGTTCGACCGACACCTCACCGGCGAGGGCAACACAACGGACCGCTCCGAGAGCATCCTGTCCGAACTGGATGAATACGCCCTGGAAGCCGCCCTCCAGCTGATCGA
>NZ_MQTS01000199.1:4559-10626 GCF_020532825.1 Arthrobacter sp. SO3 | reverse complement strand
GGCCCGCGGCGGGGAAGCGGCAGGACACCGGGTCATCGCCCTGAGCATGGGTCCCGCCGGTGCTGTCAACGCGGTGAAGAAGTCCCTGCAGATTGGCGCCAGCGAAGGCGTCCACCTCAGCGACGACGCGCTGGCCGGATCCGACGCCGCCGCCACCTCGCTCGCACTCGCCGCGGCCATCCGCCACCTCGGCGCGGACACCCCCGCCGACCTCATCCTCACCGGCATGGCCTCCACCGACGGCGAAACCTCCCTGGTCCCGGCCCAGCTCGCCGAACGCCTGAACCTGCCGCAGGTCACCTTCGCCTCCGCCCTGGAACTCGACGGCGGCAAGCTCACCGCCCGCCGCGACGGCGACACCCACGCCGACACCGTCGAAGCCGCACTGCCGGCCCTAGTCTCCGTCACAGACCAGATCAACGACCCCCGGTACCCGAATTTCAAGGGCATCATGGCGGCCAAGAAGAAGACCATCACCACGCTGAGCCTTGCCGACATCGGGGTTGATCCGGCGCAGGTCGGACGGGCCGGCTCCTGGACCGCCGTCGAAACCGCCGAGGCACGCCCGGCGCGCACCGCCGGCACCATCATCACCGACGAGGGCGACGCCGGCATCAAGCTGGTTGAGTTCCTGGCCGCCCAGAAGCTGCTCTAAGGGGATTCTCAGACATGGCAAAAGTACTGGTATTCATTGACAACCCCGGCCAGGCGCTGAAGAAGGCCAGCCTGGAGCTGCTCACCTTTGCCCGGTCCCTGGGCGAGCCCGCGGTCGCCTTCAACGGTGAACTGCACGACGGCGTCGCGGAAACCCTGGCTGCTTACGGCGCCCAGGCGCTGTACCGGCCCTCCGCCGCTGACCTCGACGACTATCTCGTTGGCCCCAAGGCCGCTTACCTGGCCGCGGCGGTGCAGACCGCCGGTGCCACCATCGTGCTGACCGAGAACTCGGCGGAGGCCAAGGAAATCGCCGCCAGGCTCGGCATCAGGCTCGGTGCCGGTGTCATCACCGACGTCGTCGGCGTGGAACCGGGCGGCACCGCGCACAAGTCCGTGCTGGCCGGTTCCTACACCACCACGGCGAAGGCCACGACGCCGGTCGCAGTCCTCACAGTCAAGCCCAACAGCATCACGCCGGAACCCGCCGTGACCGGCACGGCGCCGGCAACCGTCACCGTGGACGTGCCGGAGACGGCCGCCGCGGCTTCGGCCAGGATCACGTCCCGCACTGAAAAGGCCGCCAGCGGCCGGCCGGACCTCGGTGAGGCGCGGATCGTGGTGGCTGGCGGCCGCGGCGTCGACGGCAACTTCGGCCCGCTGGAAGACCTCGCCGACGCCCTGGGAGCCGCCATCGGCGCCTCCCGCGCCGCAACGGACGCAGGCTGGATCGGCCACGACGCCCAGATCGGCCAGACCGGCAAGACCGTCGCGCCCCAGCTGTACATCTCGGCGGGCATCTCGGGAGCCATCCAGCAGAAGGCGGGCATGCAGACCGCGAAGGTGATCGTCGCGGTGAACAAGGATGCCGAATCTCCCATCTTCGAGATCGCCGATTTCGGCATTGTGGGGGACCTCTTCAAGGTCCTGCCGCAGGCCACCGAGGAAATCAAGAAGCGCAGGGGCTGATTCCTTGAACTCCTTCGCCGCGCAGGCGCAAAGCCCGTTCGATCCGGAGCGCCACCGGATCGAACGGGTGCTTTGTTTCACCGCACACCCGGACGACATCGATTTCGGCGCCGCCGGCACGATCGCCGCGTGGACCGCCGCCGGGATCCAGGTCAGCTACTGCATCATGACCGACGGCGACGCCGGCGGCTTCGACCCCGGGCGACGGGACGAGATCGTCCGGCTGCGCAATGAGGAGCAGCGCCGTGCGGCCGCCCTCGTCGGGGTGACCGACATCCACTACCTGCACGAGCGCGACGGCTACCTCGAGCCCTCGCACGGCGTGATCCGCGAAGTGGTGCGGCTGATCCGGCAGCTCCGGCCCGACGTCGTGCTCTCGATGCACCCGGAACGGAACTGGACCCGGATCCAGAAGAGCCATCCCGACCACCTGGCGGTGGGGGAGGCCGTGACCCGGGCGGTGTATCCGGCGCTGGAGAACCCGTTTGCCTATCCGGAGCTGGCCGAGGCGGGGCTGGAGGCCTACAAGCTGCCGTGGCTGTGGTTCATTGCAGGGCCGGAGGACCGCGAAAACCACTTCGTCGACGTCACGGAACACGTCGAGGACAAACTCGCCGCGATCCACATCCACGTCAGCCAACACCCCGACATCGCGGCGATGGACCGGACCGTCCGCGGCGGGATGCTGCGGACCGCGGAGCGCGGCGGCCTCCCGGCCGGGCGCAGTGCTGAGGCATTCCACGTCGTCACAGTCAACGGCCCGGGGACCATCGCCGGATTCTAGTGTTGCCCCCCGCCGTCTGCTCCCATAAGCTGGCCTCTGTTTAAATCATATTTAATTGAGGAAGGCAGGCTTTAATGGCGAAGACTGCGCAGCACCCGGTGCTCGTGATTATGGGCGTCTCGGGATCAGGAAAGTCAACCGTGGCCGGCCTGCTGGCCGGCCGGCTGGGCTGGGATTTTGCCGAAGGCGACGATCTGCACCCCGAAGCCAACGTGGCCAAGATGCACGCCGGCCAGCCCCTGACCGACGAGGACCGCTGGCCGTGGCTGGAGAGCATCGCCGGGTGGATCCGGCAACGCACCGAGTCCGGGACGCCGGGCGTCGTCACCTGCTCGGCGCTGAAGAAGCGCTACCGGGATGTCCTTCGGGGTGACGGTGTGGTGTTCGTGTTCCTCGACGGCAGCAAGGACCGAATCTCGGACCGGCTGGCGGCACGGCACGGGCATTTTATGCCCCCGGCCCTGCTCGCGTCGCAGTTTGAGGCGCTCGAGGCCCCTTCCGGGGACGAACACTTCATCACCCTGAGCGTCAGTTCGGCACCCTCGGACGAGGCGCAGGAAATTATCGACCGGCTCCAGCTCGACGCCGGCGACGCGCGCAGGCCGTAGCCAGCCCGCCAGTCCTTACCCCGCTATTCCAGCTAGGAACATCTTGTGAATTCTCTGTCAGTCATGCAGCTTCCCGCTGCCCTCGAGGCCTGGACCGGCTTTGACACCCGCCTTATGGTGGTTGCGGCCCTGGGCATCGCACTCATCGTGGTGCTTATTACCAAGTTCAAGCTGCACCCCTTCCTGGCCCTCATTCTTGGTTCGGCCTTCGTCGGCCTTGCCGCAGGGGTGGAACCGGCCCTGGTCATCAAGAACTTCGAAGATGGAGTCGGCGGCGTCCTGAAGGAAGTCGGCCTGCTGATCGCGCTCGGAGCCATGCTCGGCAAGCTGCTGGCGGACTCCGGCGGCGCCAACCGGGTCGTGGATACCTTGCTGGCCAAAGCCACCGGCCAGAAGCTCGTGTGGTCCATCACCCTCGTGGCGGTGATCATCGGCCTGCCGATGTTCTTCGAAATCGGTCTCGTGCTGCTGCTGCCCGTCATCGTACTGGTGACCCAGCGCTCCAAAATGCCCCTCATGCGCATTGCCATTCCGGCGCTGGCCGGCCTGTCCGTGCTGCACGGTCTGGTGCCTCCGCACCCGGGACCACTGATCGCGATCAGCGCCGTCAAGGCTGAGCTTGGCACCACGCTGGCGCTGGGCCTCCTCGTCGCCATCCCCACGGTCATCATCTGCGGCCCGCTGTTCTCCCGGCTGGCCGCGAAATGGGTTCCCGTCGGCGCCCCCGCCGTCGCGGGAGGCATCGACACCGTGCACGGCGCGGACCTGGAAGGCGTCAAACGCCGGCCGAGCTTCCTCGTCACGCTGCTGACCATCATCTTCCCGGTGGTGCTGATGCTCCTCAAAGCGGTCATGGACATCATCTGGCCCGACCCCGCGACCGCCCCGTGGATCCGGACCTTCTTCGATTTCGTCGGCCAGCCGCTCGTCGCCATGACGCTGGCCGTGCTGCTCGCCATGGTCACCTTCGGCTACGCCGTGGGCTTCACGGGCAGCAAGATTACCTCCAAGATCGGCGCAAGCCTGGCTCCCATCGCCGGGATCATGCTGATCGTGGGCGCCGGAGGAGGCTTCAAGCAGACACTGATCGGCGCCGGCGTCGGCGATTCCGTCAAGAAGTGGGCCGAGGGCAGCAACATGTCCGTCCTGCTGCTGGGCTTCATCGTCGCCGTCGCGCTGCGCCTGGCCACCGGGTCGGCCACCGTGGCGACGGTGACGGCCGCGGGAATCGTCGCACCGCTGGCCAGCTCGCTCACCCCGACCCATGCTGCGCTGCTGGCCCTCGCGATCGGCGCCGGCTCGCTGTTCCTCTCGCATGTGAACGACGCCGGGTTCTGGCTGGTCAAGGAATTATTCGGATTGACGGTCGGCCAGACGTTCAAGACCTGGTCCGTGATGGAGACACTGATTTCCGTGGTCAGCTTCGGCTTCATCATGCTCTTGTCGCTCATCATCTGACCGGGCTGGATCTAACCGGGCTGGATCTGACCGGGCCCGGATCTGACCGGGCCCGGCCGGCACGGCGCCAGTTCGGGCCTTAAACCACAAGCCGCGCAGGCCTTGAACCTTTTGGGGGGTTCACGGCCTGCGCGGCTTCGTTGGTTCGCGGTTCCGGCGCTAGGCGCCCAGCGGGGCCTCGGCCACCGCCGGCGTGGTCGGCGAGGCCGAGCCGCCGGTTGGCTCCACCGTGATGCCCAGGGCTGCGGCAGTGCTGACGCCCTTGACGACAGCCGGCTTGGACAGCGCTTCGGCGTCCATCAGGCCCTGGGACACCGGGGCCGAGCCGTCCTTGGGGATCAGCCACATCTGGTACACCTTGCCGGGCGGCGGTGCCGGGACGTCATTCATCTTGACGACGATCGCGTCCCTGGAGGTCGAGAGGGACACAGTGGCCGTGCCGCCGCCGGCAACGTTGACGGTCGCCTGCCGCACGTCGCCGGCCTGCAGCACCTGGTTCAGCGGATCGTTCTGGTTTGCCACATAGGCGCCGACGCCGACTCCGCCCAAGGCGATGACGGCAGCGGCAGCGACGCCGACCAGCCAGTTGCGCATTCCCTGCGGCCGGCGTCGTTCGTCCCGGCGCTTTCGGGCGGCGCCCAGTTCGTCGGTGACGGAGAGCCCGGAGGGCTCACGGACCGGCCGGGCCACGACGGGCGGGACCGCCGCGGGCTCCTGTCCCGGGTGCATTCCCGGCGCGGCGGCCGCGTCCTGGGCCGGCAGGGACGCCATGATCCGGTCCAGCAGGCCTGCCGGCGGTTCCTCCTCGGCGGTGAAGCTGGTGGCGAGCGTTTCGCGGGCCTGGCGGACGCGGTCGTCAAAGGCGGCATGTTCTGCCGGCGGAGCCGAGGCGAGGTATGCCTCGATGGCGGCCCGCTCGGCGTCGTCCACGGCGTTCAGGGCATAGACCTCGGCGAGGTCAGCAGCGCGTCCCGAGGCCAGGTCGGTGGCAATATCGGCTGCAAAGCCGCCGGGGACACGGGAGTTGTTCTGTGCGTTCATGTCGGTCATCTCAACTCACCCCCAGGCAGGTCTTCAGTCGGATCAGTCCGTCGCGGATGCGGGACTTAATGGTGGGTACCGCAGCATTGAGCTTCTCTGCGACTTCCCGGTAGGTGAGGCCGCCATAGTAGGCAAGCCGCACGGATTCCTGCTGTGTATCGGTCAGCGTCTCCAGGCACCGCACCACAGCCTCGGCCTCAAGCCGGCTGCCGACCTCGTCGGAGACGGAATCATGGTCGATGTCCTGGCTGCTGGCACCGTATTTCGCTTCCCGGTCCGTGGAGGACTGCGAGGAGCGGACCTTGTCCACGGCCCGGCGGTGCGAGATGGTCATGAGCCAGGCGAGCGGGCTGCCGGCGTCCGGGTTGAACTTGGAGGCGTTCTGCCAGACCTGGAGGAAGACTTCCTGGGTGGTGTCCTCGCTGAGTTCCACGTCGATCAGAACGCGCCGGGCCATGCCGAAGACGCGCCGGGACGTGAGTTCATAGAATTCCGCGAAGGCCGCCTGGTCGCCGCGGGCAATCTGTTCGAGCAGCGCGCCGAGCCGGCGGTT
>NZ_MQTS01000199.1:0-4549 GCF_020532825.1 Arthrobacter sp. SO3 | reverse complement strand
GGAGCAGCGGCCTCGGGGTTCGGGGCGTTGGGAGTTTCCATCACCTTCAAGCATAAGGTGCCCGCCGCCGAACGAGGGGCAGGAAAGGCTGCGCCGGGGGCGTGGCCGCCCACAATCCGCCCGGCTGGACGTCGGTCCACCTGCACTGTAGTCACCTGCCGCTCCTCGCTCCTTTCCCCGTTCCCGGCGCCCGCTTCTCGGATCGGGCTTCACAAGTGATTCGGGACAGTCGGGGAACCGGATGGGCGGGGCGCAGGAAAAAGTTGCGGTGGCTACAGCCTCGCGCCGGCGAATCCGTTCTGCCGCCAGGCTTCATAGACCGCGATGGAGGCGGCGTTCGCAAGGTTCAGCGAGCGAAGCGCGGGCAGCATGGGCAGCCGGACCCGGGACGTGACATGGGGGTCGTGTTTGAGTTCCTCCGGCAGGCCGTCGGACTCGCGGCCGAAGAGCAGCACGTCGCCGGGCCGGTAGCTGATGTCCGTATAGGAGGTTTCGCCGTCGGACGTGAAGGCGAAGACCCGCTCCGGGGCCAGGGCCGCCCAAGCCGCGTCGATGTCCTGGTGCACGGTGACGACCGCGAGGTCGTGGTAGTCAAGGCCGGCCCGCCGCAGCTTGGCGTCGGAGAAATCGAAGCCCAGGGGCTCGACCAGATGCAGCTCGGCGCCGGTGATGGCAGCCAGCCGGATGGCATTGCCCGTATTGCCCGGGATTTCTGGGGTGTGGAAGAGGATGCGGAACACTGTTCCATCCTAGCGAGCCGGCTAGTGCATCCCGCGCAGCAGCCGGGCGAGCACGGGAACCACGACGGTGTTGGGGGCCGGGCCGGAACTCAGGAATTGCTTGAGGCCGCGGGCCAGCCCGGCGGCGTTGACCACCTGGACAGTCTCGTGCGCGCCGGAGCGGCGGTGCCGGTCGATTACCGGTTCGTGCAGGTTCCCGTCGGTGCTGTGGACCACGGTCCAGCCGGTGACGTTGAGTTCCGGGAAGATGTCCTGCATCCGGCGGACGACGTGGGCCAGCTGGGGCGGGGCGATTGACCGGCCGCCGTGGGTCAGGGCGCTGCCGTTCCAGGCGTAGGCGCCGGGCGGGAGGAGCATGGAGCCGATGATTGCCATGCGGTAGCCGGAGAGCACCACATGGTCGATGTGGCTGTTGTCCGCCGGAGACTGCAGGCCGTTGATGAGCCGCGCCGCCGGGATGGCGGGGAGGATCTGCCGGCTGATGAGCTGAACCGTCCGCATCTCCCGCTGGATCCTGGCTTCCGCCCCGAAAATTCCCCGTTTGCGGGGCAGCCCGTGGACCTGCTGGCGGGCCAGGTCCTCCGGGATCAGCGGCACCTCGCCCGTCCGGGCGTACTGCTCGAAGGGCGGGACGTAGACCGGGGCGTCGGCCGCGGTATTCCGGGGCGTATTCGGACGCCGCACGTTGGCGGAGGCGCGGCTGCCGGCCGCCGGGGCATCAAAGTGGGCCCCCTCGTCGGCATCCGGACCGGCGAAGGTGCCGCGTCCGCTGCCGTACGACCGGTCGTAGTCCGCACGGCTTTTGGCGTCGATCAGCGTCTCGTAGGCGAGCGTGACACGGCGGAAGGCAGCGGGGTCGCCGCCGTGGTCGGGGTGCGCGGTGCGGGCGGCCCTGCGGTAGGCCACCTTGATTTCCTTGTCCGTCGCCGTCACCGGGATCCGGAGGACCTGGTAGTGCGAGCTGTTGCCCTGCGTCAAGCAAGAATCCTTTGCGTAGATGGTGCCAGCCCATCCTGGACGTCCGGCGTGGCCAGTTTAACCGGCTAGGGGAACAACGAGCGCACCAGCACTGATTGTTCCCGATGGCTGGCATAATTCAGCGCATGATTATCGCCCTTGCCGTCAATCCGCGGGCCTCCTTTGGCCGTGGGCGGCGTGCCGGCAATGAGGCTGCGAACCTGTTCCGGGCGGCCGGGGCGGACGTTGTCCTGCTTTGCGAGGAGAGCTACGCCGCGCTGGCACGGGCAGTGGAGAAGGCACTGGCCTCGGGGGTGGATGCCCTCGTCGTGGTGGGCGGTGACGGGATGGTCCACCTCGGCGTCAACGCGCTCGCCGGATCGGGCATGCCCTATGGCGCGGTCCCGCTGGGGATTGTCCCGACCGGCACCGGAAACGATATGGCCCGGGCGCTCGGTGTGCCGGCGCACGATCTGCCCGGCGCCTGTGCGGGGGTGCTCAAGGCCCTGGCCGCCGGCGGCAGGCTGATCGACGCCGGACGCGTCTCAGCCGAGGGGATGTCCTGCTGGTTTGCCGGCGTGCTGTCCGCCGGGTTCGACGCGGCTGTCAACGAACGGGCCAACGCCTGGCGGTGGCCCCGGGGCAAGGCCCGCTACAACCTCGCCATGCTCCGCGAACTCGCCTCGTTCCGGCCGATCGACTACACCGTGACGGCCGACGGCGAGAGCTGGCGGCAGGGGGCCATGCTGATTTCCGTCGCCAACGGCCAGTCGATCGGCGGCGGCATGAAGATCGCCCCGGACGCTGTGCTGGACGATGGCTACCTGGACCTTTTCATTGTTGGCCCGCTCTCCCGGGCGGGCCTGCTGAAAGTCTTTCCGAAGGTCTTTTCCGGGGGCCACCTCGGGCATCCGGCCGTGCAGATCCGGCGGGTCCGCAAGGTCGAACTGTCGGCGGACAAGGTGGTGGCCTATGCCGACGGGGAGCGGATTGGTCCGCTGCCCCTCACCATCGAGGTGGTACCCGGGGCGGTCCGCGTCCTGGCCTGACCCGCGGGCCGGCAGGCTACGGCCGGCAGGGTACGGCAGGCAGGGTACGGCCGGCAGGGTACGGCCGGCAGGGTGCGGCAGGCAGGGTACGGCCGGATTTGTCCCGGGGAGCCGGCGGCATTGGGCGATGCTTTCACGGCGGGAGTCTAGAATCGTGCGGAGGCCAGGGCGGGAACGCGGAACGGCATGGCAGATTGGGGCGGAGCAGGGCATGGGAACTAAGCGGGAAACCGGCGCGAGGCCAACCGCGGTTCTTTGCCGCCGTTCCCGCCGAACCTGCAGTATGCACCCGGGGAGCAGCGCGTTCCTGGCGCTCGCCGTGGCCGCCACCCTGGCCGTCACGCTGACCGGGTGCAGCGTCGGCATTCCGGACCCCGCCGCACCCGCTGCAGCTCCGGTGACTCCGGCGCTCGCCACCCCGACCGTCACCCCGGGCCACGACTCCGCGGCGGTCGCGGCGAAGGACATGCCCTTCACCGCCGGCGACACCCTGGCGGCCGGCGTGCCCGTCCAGCTCTCCGACGGGCTCCGCGAGTCCCCGGGGTGGAAGCCCGGAAAACAGAATGTGGCCGGCGGAAGCGAATACGTCAAAGCAGACGGCTGCGTTGCCTGGGCCAGGGTCCGGACGAACCAGGGTCCGCTCGCTGTCCTCGGGGATGACAGCGCTTCGACTGCCGCGCTGTTCCAGTACCTGGATCCGAGCATCCTGCCCTCCTACCTCACCACGGACACCCTGCGCTGGGGCGGCGCGGCCGACCAGCCGGGCCCGCGCGTCGAGGTGCTGGTGCTCGAGGATCGAGCTTCTGCGGGAGCACGGGCAACAGCCATCTACGCCCGGATGTTTAGCAAGGCAGGCTCCTCCGTCTACATCTCCGTCTCCTGCCCGGACGCCGCCACACTCGCGGCGGCGCGGGCCGACGTCGGAGCCGGCCTCGCCGCCGTACCGCCGGCGGACTGACTCCGCCGGCCGACTTCAGCGGTTGGAGCCGCCGGCGGAGTGACTCCGCCGGCTGACTCCACCGGTTCGAGCCGCTGGCTCACGGCAACCCTCGCGGGGCCACGGGCCGGGGCGGATCGCCCGGCTCAGCGGGCTTTCGCCGGCGAGAGCCGATTCAGTGCCAGCGCACCGACCAGCAGGCCGAAATCGCGCAGGGCCACATCGAAGAAGCTGCCCAGGATGAGGAGGTTGAGGATGATGCCAAGGAGCCAGGCGGCCACGAGCAGCGAGCCGAACCGCGGCCTCACCGCCACCGTCACACCGGCGACAATCTCCACCACACCGACGACGTACATGAACGTCTGCGCCGGCAGCGGCACAACGGCGGTGACCGCGGGCGCCAGGTACATGGTCCAGTCGGTGAGCAGATTAGTGAACTTGTCCAGGCCAAAGACCACCGGTGCGACGGTGAAGACCGTCCGCAGCAGCAGGAAGGCCTGCCGCTGCGGAGCCGCGGCCAGGGGGCTGGCGGGGGTGCCGATGACTGCAGAGGATTTCATGATGGCTCCTTCTAAAAGTTGATATCTTGATTTTAGAGCGGCTCGGCTACTTAAGCAACGGATCTTGTTTTTAGAGATAGACTAATTTCATGACCCGAGCGCCCTGGAACCGCAGGATGGCCGCCGTCGCCTCACTGGGGGATGACAACCGCCGGAAGCTGTTCGATTTCGTCGCCGCCGCCGGGTCCGCCGTCAGCCGCGACGACGCCGCGGGTGCCCTTGGGCTGCCCCGGAGTACGGCATCCTTCCATCTGGACCGGATGGTGCAGGACGGGCTCCTGGCCGTGGAATTCCGCAAACTTGGCG
>NZ_MQTS01000198.1:1012-7765 GCF_020532825.1 Arthrobacter sp. SO3 | reverse complement strand
GTCATGGGGTCTCCGGGGCTGAGGGGGCGGGCTTCTCCGGTGGCGACGCGGGCTGACGCGCGGCGGCCGCATGGTGCAGGAAGAACCGGGCGGACTGTTCGAAGATCAGGGGGGCGTCGACGTCGAGCGTGGCCACATGCCCGCTGTCGGGCAAACTGACCACCTCAAGCTCGCGCGACCCCAGACGGTTCCTCAGCAGTTCGACCGAGGAGGGGGGTACCACGCTGTCCGTCGCGGACTTGAACACGAGCGCCGGAGCGGCGACGGCGGGCAATTCGCGCAGCGCCGCCCGGAAGAGCCGGCTCAGCTGGTGGACGGCTTCCAGCGGGGTAAGCGAGTAGTCGCCGTCCTCGGTGGCCGACGCCGTTGGATTGGCTTCCTGGGCCGGAACGGTGGTGCGCTGGAGGTGCTTCAACAGGCCGATATAGCGCACGCGGCGGTCGTAGAAGCTCAAGCCCGGATTGACGACGACGACCCCGGCAACGTCGTGGCGGGCCGCGGTGCGCAGGGCGATGGTGCCGCCCATGGACAGTCCTGCCACGTAGCACTCCCGGGTTCCGGCGGCGAGTTCAAGGTAGGACGCCTCGAAGGCCCGGTACCAGTCCTGCCAGCCGTAACGGGACAGGTCGCGCCAGTCGGTGCCGTGCCCCGGCAGCAGCGGGACAGACACCGCGAAGCCCTGCCGGGCCAGATGCTCGGCCCAGGGCAGGACGCTCAGGGGGCTGCCGGTGAAGCCGTGGCAGAGGGCCACGCCGATGCCCGCATTGCCGCCGTGGCCCGGATAATTGAACGCCGCGGGCGCCAGGGGAGTGCTGCTTCCGGTCATGAGCCCATCGTGTCACTCTTCCGGACAAAACTCACTAGAGTAGGGTGTCATTGAAGTGCTGGCCGGGTCCGATGCGGGGCCCGCCAGACGCCTTCCGGAGAGGTACACCACGTGTTTTATTGGTTCATGAAGACGTTCGTTCTCGGACCTGTCCTGAAGACGCTTTTCAGGCCCTGGGTCAAGGGCCTGGACAACGTCCCCGCCGAAGGCGCCGCCATTCTGGCCTCCAACCATCTCTCCTTCTCCGACTCCATCTTCATGCCGCTCATGGTGCCTCGGCCCGTTGTGTTCCTCGCGAAATCCGAGTACTTCACCGGCAAGGGGATCAAGGGCAGGCTGACGGCCACCTTCTTCCGGCTCACCAACCAGCTTCCGATGGACCGTTCCGGCGGTGCGGCGTCGGCCCGCTCGCTCAACGCCGGGATGGACGTGCTAAAGAACGGCTCGCTCATGGGCATCTACCCCGAGGGCACCCGCAGCCCGGACTCCCGGCTCTACCGCGGCAAAGTGGGGGTGGCGCGGCTGGCCCTGCAGGCCCGGGTCCCCGTGATCCCGGTCGCGATGATCGGCACGGACAAGGTCCAGCCGATCGGCAAGCGGATGCCGAACATCCGGCGCATCGGGATGATCTTCGGTGAGCCCCTGGACTTCAGCCGTTACTACGGCATGGAGAACGACCGGCTGATCCAGCGGTCCGTGACCGATGAAATCATGTACGAACTGATGCGCCTCTCCGGCCAGGAATACGTCGACGAGTACGCCGCCGTCGTCAAGCTCCGCCTCGCCATGAAAGCCACCGGGGTACCGGAGGACGGCTCCGCCGGCACGGACCCGGCAGCACCCGGGAGTGCGTGAACGGACCGTGTGACGGCACCGGCCCAGTCAATGACGGCCCGGGTCCGACGAACGCCACGGAGGCAACTATCCTTAGAAGGTGACTGAGCTATCTGCGGCTGCGGCCCTCCCCCTGAACAGTTCCCTGAGTGGCTCGCCCCTGGCGGGTTCCGCACTGACCAGCACCGCCCAGAGCGGTGCCGCCAACTATCCCGGCCTGGACCACTGGCGGGAGCTGCCGGCCTCCCAGCAGCCGAGCTGGTCGGACAAGGCCGTCTTCGAAGCGTCCGTCAAGGAACTTTCCGTGCTCCCGCCCCTCGTCTTCGCCGGCGAAGTGGACATCCTGCGCGAACGGCTCGCTGCCGCGGCGCAGGGCAAGGCGTTCCTGCTCCAGGGCGGCGACTGCGCGGAAACGTTCGAGGCGGCCACGGCGGACAAGATCAGCGCCCGCGTCCGGACCATCCTCCAGATGGCGGTCGTCCTGACCTACGGCGCCGCCATGCCGGTCATCAAGATGGGCCGGATGGCAGGGCAGTTTGCCAAGCCGCGCTCCTCCAACGACGAGACCCGCGACGGCGTCACACTCCCGGCCTACCGCGGCGACATCGTCAATGGCTACGACTTCACGCCGGAATCCCGAGCGCACGACGCCAGCCGTATGCTCAAGGCTTACCACACCTCCGCCTCCACCCTGAATCTGATCCGCGCGTTCACCCAGGGCGGTTTCGCGGACCTCCGGCTGGTGCACCAGTGGAACAAGGGCTTCACCGAGAACCCCGCCCACGCGCGCTACGAGTCCCTGGCCCGGGATATCGACCGTGCCATCAAGTTCATGGCGTCCTGCGGGGCGGATTTCGAGGCGCTCAAGCGTGTCGAGTTCTACGCCAGCCACGAGGCGCTGCTGCTCGACTACGAACGGGCCCTGACCCGCATCGACTCCCGCACCGGCTTCCCGTACGACACCTCCGCGCACTTCCTCTGGATCGGGGAGCGCACGCGCGAACTGGACCACGCCCACGTCGACTTCCTCTCGCGGGTGCGCAACCCGATCGGCGTCAAGCTTGGCCCGGGCACCAGCGGCGACGACGCGCTGCGCCTGATCGACAAACTGGACCCGGACCGCGAACCCGGCCGCCTGACCTTCATTACGCGGATGGGTGCCGGCAACATCCGGGAGAAGCTGCCCCCGATCGTGGAGCGGGTCACCGCGTCCGGCGCCCAGGTCCTCTGGGTCACCGACCCCATGCATGGCAACACGGTCACCTCGCCGAACGGCTACAAGACCCGCAACTTCGACGACGTCATTGATGAGGTGCGCGGCTTCTTCGAGGTCCACCACGCGCTCGGCACGGTCCCGGGTGGCCTGCACGTTGAGATGACCGGCGACGACGTCGCCGAGTGCCTGGGCGGTGCCGATCCCGTGGACCAGGAGTCCTTCCTGGACCGGTACGAATCGGTCTGCGATCCCCGCCTGAACCACATGCAGTCCCTAGAGATGGCGTTCCTGGTGGCCGGGGCACTCTCCAAGCACTAAACCGAATAGCTCCGAAACAAGAAAGCTCCGCCCGGCTGGTCCAGCCGGGCGGAGCTTTTCTGTGGACCGGGCCAGCGCTGAGCGGGAGCCGGCTCCTGAGCCGCCGATTCCGGCCAGGCCACGGTCAGGCCGATGTCAGGACAAGGTCAAACCACTGTCAGCGTGATCGTCGAGCCTTCCGGGACGCTCGTGTTCACCGGGTCCTGGGCGCGGACTGTTCCGAAGAATCCGCCCAGGATGTTGTCGATCTTGACCTTGAAGCCGAGTTGTTCCAGGGCCTTCTGGGCTTCCGAGGCCTGTTTCCCGATAAAATTTGGCACCTGGACGAGCTTCGGGCCCTTGGAAACGGTCAGGGTCACGGTCCCGCCCTTGGTCAGATTGCCGGAAGCCGGGTCCTGCGCCACCACGGAGCCCTTGGGCACAGAGCGGTCGAAGACGGTCTCGGGAGCGACCACGGCTTTCAGGCCGGCGGCTTCGATGGACTTGACCGCGTCACCCTGGTCCTGGCCGCGCACGTCCGGGACCGGAATGGGTTGCGGGCCCTTGGACACGGTGAGGTCCACGGGGGTGCCGTGCCGGACCGGATTGCCGCTGCGCGGGGCCTGGGCCAGGACCGTGCCGGCGGGGGCGGACTCATCAAAAGTTTCAGCGATCTGCCCCAGGGCCATGCCCGCGCCGTTGAGGGCCGTCTTCGCCTCGTCCAGGGACTTCCCGGTCAGTTCCGGCAGCGGAAACAGTTCGGGGCCCTTGGAGACCGCCAGGGAGACCGGCTGGAACTTCCGGATGACCTCTCCGGCCGCAGGTTCGGATCCAACCACCAGGCCGGGGGCGACGCCGTCGTCGAAGACGTCCTTGGTGGTGGACTGGAAGCCGGCCGTGCGGAGGAGCTGCTGGGCCTCGGCCACGGTCTTGTTCGCGAGTTCCGGGATCGTGCCGGGGGAGCCCGGACCCATGCCGAAGAACCAGCCCGCGCCGCCGGCCAGCAGCGCCGCGATGACCAGCACGAGGATCCAGAGCAGGCCGCGGCGCCGGGGGCTTCCCTCGCGCAGGCTCCGGACCGGTGTGGCCGCGGCTTTCTGGCGTGCCTTCTCCTCGTCACGGTCCTGCTTGCGCTGTGCCCGCTTGCTGGCAGGAACTGCGGATCCCGGCCCCTGGTGGGACTGCCCCTGGTCGAACTGCCCCCCGGGGTACGGTGCTTCGTCGGGGGCCGACAGCGGGCCGTAGCCGGGGTGGCGCGGGGCCGCGGACATTAGGGTGGTCGGGTTGCTGATGCGGGCAATGAACTCCGTGGGCTGCTGCCGGGCGCCGATGACTTCGGTGGCGCCCTCGACGGTGCGCGGATCTGGGGCCCCCCCGGGGCGTCGGGCCGGCGGGCCGGCAGCGGGCGGAACAACCGGCAGGGCCGGACGCGCGCCGGGCGGCTGCAGGTCGAGTTCGGCGTCGCTCAGGTTCGTCCGGATGTGCCGAAGCTCGGAGAGCAGGGCGTTGCCGTCGACGGGGCGTTTGTCGGGGTCGTTGGCGGTGCACCACTGGACGAGTTCGTCGATTTCGCCGGCGAGTCCCGGAACCAGCGCCGAGGGTGCGCCGACGGTCGAGTTGACGTGCTGGTAGGCAACCTGGATGGGCACCTCGCCGTCGAACGGCTGCCGGCCGGTGATCATCTCGTAGAGCATGATCCCCACGGAGTAGATGTCACTGCGGGCGTCGGCCTGCCGGCCCAGCACCAATTCGGGGGACAGGTACGCCACGGTGCCAATCAGGGCCCCGGTGCTGGTCGACGTCGAAATGGCCCGGGCGAGTCCGAAGTCGCCGAGCTTGATCCGCCCGTCGTCGGCGATGAGCACATTTTCAGGCTTGATGTCACGGTGAATGAGACCGGCGTCGTGGGCTGCTCCCAGCCCCTCGACGACCGGGTCGATCAGCGCCAGGGCCAGGCGCGGCGGGAGCGCGCCCTTGTCTTTGAGCACATCGCGCAGGGTGTGGCCCTTGATGTACTCCATCACCAGGTAGGCCACCCGGTCATCCTCGCCCTGGTCCAGCACCCCCACGACATGGGGGTGCGACAGCCGGGCGGCGGCCTTGGCCTCGCGGCCCAGCCGGTCTAGGAACTGCGGGTCACCGGCCATGTGGGGGTGCAGCACCTTCAGCGCCACATCGCGCTCCAGCCGGCGGTCGGTGGCCACATAGACAGTGGACATCCCGCCGCTGGCGAGCCTGGACTGAATCAGGTACCGGCCATCCACCAGAGTGCCAACGAGAGGGTCCGACGAGTAATCCTGCACTATACGATCCTAATCGCTGCACTGATAAGGGCCCGAATCGACAAGCGATCCGGGCCCTTATCGTTATGCTCCTGGCCGGAGCGGGTGGTCGCCGCGGCCGCGGCTGTCCGGGGCTCCCTAGCTGAAGTTCTTCTGGTGTGCCTTGATGGACTCCACGTACAGCTTGGTGTCGTCGTACATGCCGTACTTGCTGACCGAATACTGGCCCTGGTAGTAGCCCGCGATGGCCGTGTCCAGGTCCTCGCTGGTGCGCACCAGCTGGCGGATGATCGCGACGCCGGCCGTGACGTTGTCGTACGGGTCCAGCAGGTTCAGCGGGCGCCCCACGAGGTCTGAAGCCCACTCGCCTGAGGACGGGATGACCTGCATGGTGCCGATGGCGTTGGCGGGGGAGACCGAACGGTGGTTGAAGCCCGATTCCTGGTAGGCGAAGGCCAGTGCCAGGGACGGATCGACGCCCATTCGGCGGGCGGTGTCCGCCACGATCGTCTTCATTTCCTCCCGGCTGGGCACCGGCGAGGCGTTCAGCAGGGCCTTGTTCTCGTTGGCCGAGTTGACCACGGCTGCCGGGTAGGTGAAGCCCAGGAAGGTGCTCGGGACGAGCGGGGTCACCGTGGCCGCGGGCGGGGTGGAAGAAGCCGGGGCGATGGACGCTCCCGGAAGCGCGAGCTTCTGGCCGGGGTAGATGATGCTGCTCATCGTCAGCCGGTTGGCGGAGAGGACATCTGCGAGCTTGACGCCGTTCCTGGCCGCAATGCCGGAGAGCGTGTCGCCGGACTTGATGGTGTAGGAACCCGAAGCGGGGGCGGCCGGGGTCGATGCCGGCGCCACCGGGGCGGGTGCGGCCGGGGCCGACGGTGCGGGCGCTGCGGTGCCGCCGCCGATCTTGATCTGCTGGCCGGGGTAGATGATGGAACCCAGGTTGAGCCCGTTCCAGCCGAAGACCTCGGAGAGCTTGACGCCAAGGCGCGCCGCGATGGCGCCGAGCGTGTCGCCCGATTTCACGGTATAGACGCTGCCTGCGGCAGCGGCCGCAGTCGGGGCCGCTGCAGCCGGGGCCTCCGGCTCCGGCGCTGCGTCCGGGGCGCCGAGCTTGATCTTCTGCCCGGGGTAGATGATCGTGTTGGCCTGCAGCTCGTTCAACGCCAGGACGGCGTAGGTGTCCAGGCCAAACTTGCCGGCAATCCCGCTGATGGTGTCACCGCGGGCGACAGTGTACTCGGCCGGGGCAGCGATCTGGGCGGGGCGGAATGCGGAGGGGACGGCCGACGGGACGG
>NZ_MQTS01000198.1:0-979 GCF_020532825.1 Arthrobacter sp. SO3 | reverse complement strand
GCCTGGGCCTGCATGGCTGCAGCCAGTGTGGCGGGGATGACCCGGGGCCGGGACTCCGCCGCAGCCGGCTGCGCGATCGCCAAAGAAGAAAGAACGACGGCGGGAAGGGCCGCCGTAGTAGCCGCTATCATCGGCAGGCTGTGCCTCGCAGTGGGCTTTGGCGAACGTGACGTCGTCATGGGAAAGGTCCTCTTCTCAGCGGCGAACGCTGCGGGTCTGGCCGGCATTACTCGTGTTAACAGTGTGACTCAAGTGATTACTGTTACAAATGTGGTCTATGTGAATCTCTCATGAATTGGGAATTAGCACAAGAACTGTTTGACATTCCGCAAGACTGGTTGTTGGAGTGTCGGTAAGGGAGCCGGCGACGCGGCCGGAAAGCGGCGCCCGGACGGTCTGCATTGATGGGCCGGGCGCCGGGCCGCCCTTTGAGAGGTGCCGCCGACTAGGCGGTGAGGCTCCCGGCATGGCAATCTTGATCCGTGAGTAATGTAGAAAGCCTTGTGGGCGAATGGCTGCCCCTGCCCGATGTCGCACAGCTTCTGAACGTTTCGATTACAAAGGTCCATGCGCTCCTTGACGAACGTGCGCTGGCGGCATTGCGGGTCGGTGAGCGCCGGATCCGCTGCGTTCCTGCCGACTTCATCCAGGACGGCCATCCCGTCGACAGCCTGAAGGGAACGATCGTTGTTCTCGCGGACGCCGGCTATTCCGACGAGGAACTCATTACCTGGCTGTTTACCGCGGATGAATCCCTGCGCGGCCGTCCGATCGATGCCCTGCGTGAGGGGCGCAAAACGGAAATCCGGCGCCGGGCGCAGTCCCTGGCCTGGTAGCAGCCGGCAACCTAACGATTTCTTACCGGCGCAGTCCTTGACTTACGCAGGCCCCGTACCGTGAAGACCAGGTGCGGGGCCTGCGTTGTCGGTGCGGCAGGGTTTGGGGTGCCGCGGGGTTTGGGGTGCCGCGGGGTTTGGGG
>NZ_MQTS01000197.1:12445-16059 GCF_020532825.1 Arthrobacter sp. SO3 | reverse complement strand
ACCATTCACCTGGACCAAATCAGCGGAGTATCTCCTGGGCAAGATGAAACGCAAACAAACCATTAACACGGAACACTAGCGCCTCGACTTCCGCGGCGTCGAGAAGCGTCGCAGAATCTGCCCCGGTGTTTCACCGGAAGTCGGCCTGACGGGTTCGACAGCCTCTTCATGTCTGACGTCGAGAACCTGCGGGCGATAGCGGCCGGGAACCGATCGGAGCAGGCAACCGTGGTCGGGGAGGTACAGTCCGGGGTGCCCGTGTCGACCTTGTATAGCTGGTTGAAGGCGCGCAGTTCCGCGGTGTTGCCTCCAGGGAGCCAAGGTGCTGAAGCAGCCTGAGCACACGTCATAGTTGCACCACCCCTGATGGCGTCACCAAAGTCTGCACCTCCCACTGCCGGCCGTTCATCCGGCCCATACATGCAGTGCGCTTCTGCTCAGTGGGACCCTCAGTGCTGAGCGCGAGGAGAATCTTGACGTCTCAAGCTCAACCGGCCGCCCCGGGGGTTGCGCTGGGGCTTTGACCGAGCCTCGCTGGCCGGTGCCCAGGCAAGGGAGTGTGAAGCCGGTATGTAATAAGTTGCCGGCCATGGCGCTCCAGGCCTGATTTGTGCGGGGTCCGGTGAAATTAGCAGAACGGAGCCGGGCCAGATCGGCTCCGGCAGGGCCTCGATCCATGCTGGCTGAACGTGGTCGAAGCGGTTCCACTTGATGGTGATCCAGGAGCCTGTGGGTTCAAGAGCGTCCACGCTCAGAACCATGACCTCTGCCGTCGTGCCACTGCTTCGCTTCAAATCGTTGAAGTGATCCCACTTTTCGGTAGCCCCAGCTATCCATGAACGTCGCCGGCGTCCCCGGACCAACCATACCGCCCCGGCGACTGCGGCCGCGGGGAGTGTCATAGCCGCGGTTAGGAGCACGGATAAGTCATTAGGTGCGTTGGCGGCCGCAGCACCGACGAGATAGAAGACCCACGCAGCGATTGCCACGCTGCTCAGGATCAAAGCAGGTGTCGCTAGCTTCGGCTTCAGGGCTGGGTTTGCATCCATGGACTACCTTCTCGACCAGTTTAGATTTGCCAGCCGACATTGATAAGCCGGTCTTCCCGCGAAGTCGGGTCATCAAGCAACGTCGGAGCCTGCCGGTAACTGGGAGACGATAGAGCAGATTGGTCAACAAGGCGGGTGATCCTGGCGCGCTGCTCCTGTTGTTCCCAGTCGTATAAGTCAGGAACTGGTCCCAGGGGGAGGGGCGAGTCATCGATACCCCATCTGTCCCTGTGGATGGCGACTTGGCGAATGACGTCCGTCGCATGGTCTGTAAGACCATTCGGACCCAAGGTCTCCCTGAGTGCCCGTTTCCATTCGGTGTCACGCATCATGGTGTCGCGGGCGATATGGGTCATCCGCTGCTGGACGCGGTCCTGAACCTGGTTGATCATGTCCGCCAGATCGGGACGCGAGGTGAGGGCCGGTGCAGCCAGGGGATCACTTCCTGCTGCGGGCACCCCGGACAGAAACTGACGGAGTCGGGAGTGGACTACAGCCGCCATATCTCGAGCCGACGCTTCTATTTGCAGAGCAGCGATGACAACACGTTGCGTGCTTGGACGGCTAACGCCAGTGGCCTGGCGCCACGCTGCGACAGTCGCGCCCCACGAAGGTGATCGCTGGAGTTCAGCGGCCATGCCAGACGAGTGAACATCAAGGAACTTCACCAGGTCCTCGGCGGCTGCGATTTGTGCGAGGTAGTCGTATTCAGCACTGAGCTGCCCCAGACTGTCGGCCTTCGACTGCTCGGCGTCGCGGACTTCGTGGGCCGTACGTTCGGCTCCCTCGGCGGCAAGGACCTCACCAAGTATCTGGCGCCACGAGGACGGCAAGGCGGGATCCAGAGGGTCGTCGTCCAAAGGATCGTTTTCGCTGACATATGCGTGGTTTCCCGATCGTCCGCGGGTCATGCTCACGTACAGCAGTTCACGGGTGAGCCGGCCCTGGGTGACGACGGTGTGTCCGGTGTCCACAGTGATGCCCTGCGAACGGTGGGCTGTCGTCGCATATCCCAGCTCCACCGAGGACTCAACATACTCCCGGCCAAGAACGATCGTTGCGCCGGTGTCCCGGCGAACCGCGGTCAGCGAGCCGTCGCGCCTGCCTGTACGGACGACGTCGAGCATGGTCCCGTTCCGGATGAAGTCCCCGCTGCTGTCGGTGATGCTTCGATCATTGAGGCGGGCAATGACGGTGTCGCCAGCGCCGGCCCGCGACCCGTCGCTCAGCGGCACCGTGTGTTCCGCGTCCACGGAACCTTGGATGACGCGGTCGGCCTGGGCTCGCCGGTTGAGCATGCTGACCGTGTCGTTGTCGGCCGCAATGAGAATGGACGACTTGCCATCTTGGAGATCCGATTGCCAGCTCAGATAGGCTTTGTCGACCATATCCACGTACGAGCCGTGTTGGATACGTTGGTGCCGGTAATAGTCAGCGATGGCCGAGAAGTCCCCGGCCCGGAGCTTGAGCGATGCGTCCTGCTCCCACTCCTGTTCGAACCGCCAAATCGTGCTCAGCCGCACCGTCTTGCTCTGCCGGTCGAGCCAGCCGAGCGTACCGCCGGCATCAATGGCATCCAATTGCCCGGGGTCGCCCACCAGCAACATCTTGGCCCCGGCGTCCCGGGCCTGTTGTACCAGCGCGGACAGCTGGAGGGTGGAGACCATGGAGGCCTCGTCGACGACGACCAGCTGGTTGGGATGGAAACCCCACCTGTCCTGTTCGGCGGCGAGCCGGGCGGCTCTCTGAGCGAGCCGAAGGGACATCGGGCCGGGAGTAGCACCGACGGTGAGCTGTTGCTCCGTGTCGAAGAACTGTGCAGCCCGATGGCCTGCTCCGTGGCCGACTGACTCGTAGAGCCATTTCGCGACGTTTTCCGTGGTTAGTGCCAGCTCTCGCCCGAGGACGTCGGCGCTCGCCGCTGCCGGTGCCAGGCCGACGACGGTACCGGCGCCGAATTCTGCCTCCCAGGCAGCTTTAACTGCGCCGAGAGTGGTGGTCTTGCCGGTTCCGGCGGGACCGACGACGGCGTCGAGCCGGTTGCCGCTGAGCAGGACCTGGGCCGCCGCCGCGCGCTGGTCACTGTGGAGTTCGAGCCGACCGCGGTGTTTGTAGCCATCAAGCGCTTCCATGGCGACGGCCGCGCTCACGGCCGGGCCGCCGTCGTCGTTCCGTGCCGTCATGACGACATCCTCATTGGCGAGGGTTGCCGTGTCTGTGTAGAGGCGGGAGCCGTGGAAGTCGAAGATGCTGCGGTTTGCGAAGCGGAGGTCGGGCTGCGCGTTGACGGGAACGGTGTAACGGTACTCGTTGAGCGGAACGGACTGGTTTTCTGCGGCGGTGGCAACGGCATCGATCATGGTGTTGCGGTCCGCCGGCGTGTGGCAGCGGATGTCGGCGCAGACCCGTTCGGCTTCCGCGAGGAGGTTCCACCGGCTCCAGGTGGCGCGCTTCGTCGCGACGCGCTCGCGAGTCAGGGAGCCGACAGCGTCGATCCAGTCGGCTGTGAAGCCACCTGTGCGGTACGGGGTGGTGTGGGAGCGTCGCACGGTGTTGGCGAGTACG
>NZ_MQTS01000197.1:0-12413 GCF_020532825.1 Arthrobacter sp. SO3 | reverse complement strand
GGGCCCGCCACTGTGCGGAGAGCTGATGGAGTGGTGCGGCGGATTCCGGTTTGGTGGTGCGGGTGGAAAGGGTTGCCTGCTGGCGGAGCTTGATGGTGGTTGTTGCGGTTGGGGGAGTGCTGTGGCTGGCGGTCCATTCGGCGACGAGGCGGTCGGTTTCCAGGTCGATGAGGCGGGAGCGGTTGGAGAATTCGAGGATCAGCACCTGGTCGACGCCGGTGAGTTGCTGGCTGGGGTTGTGCGTGTCCGCGGCCGGCTCGCCGATGTCGGCGTCGGTGCCGAGATTCCGTTGGAGTCCGTCGAAGAGGAGACCGTTGTAGTGCTCGCTGGCTGCGACCGCGGCCTTGTAGAGCGTCCGCGAATCCAGCGTGACCCACGCATCGTCGGTGATGCGCTGGACGCGGTTGGCGATGACCAGGTGGGTGTGCAGCTGAGGATCCCCGGCACGGGACTCCCAATGGTCAAAGGCGGCGGCTATGGCGCCGCGGGTGCCGAGGTGGGCGACGCCGTTGCGGCCGGCCCGCGTATGGATGACTGACTCTTCGAGCCACTGCAGGGTGGCGTCGACGGCCTCGTGGTGGGTCTGGAGAATCTGGTCCTGAAGCGCGCGGGGGCTCAGTGCCCAGAGGACGGACACGGATTTGGGGACGCTGAAGGTGAGGTCGAAGCCGACGACGGCGTGGCGCGTTTCGGTTCTGCCTTGGCTGTTCTGGACGACCGTAGGTTGGCCGTGCGGACGGCCCAGGGGAGAGCCGGTGTCCGGGTGGGCCGCGTGGTCGAAAAGAGCTTTGGCGGCGGATTCCGTGACGACGTCTCCGCTGGTCCGCCTGATGCCTTCCAGTCCGGAACCCAGCCAGCGGCCCTGCGGCGTGCCCGCTTTCATGTAGTACGTGGTTGCATCTGCGGGAGTGACCGTCAGATCGTCCAACATGGTGGTCTTGAAAAGGTACCTCAGGCCTGACTGGGCTGACAGCCTGGCGATGGACATGGTCATTGCTTCTGCGCTTCCCGATGGCGGCTGGTGGATGTCCACCCTCGCCGGCGGAATACGGCTTTCGTGGTGTCGTCTATTTCAAGGCCGGTGGCCTGCGAGACAGCCAGCAGTCTGCCGGCCAGGCGGACCAAGTCCTGGGAGTCAGATTTGTGGACGGTCTGGTGTCGGTCTATGTCGGCGCTGAGGCCCTTGATGACGGCTCGTTGGTCCGCGTTCTCTGCCGCCAAGTGGTCAATGTCTACGGCTTGGGACCGGAGCTGGGCGCGGAGTGAATCGAGGAGTTGGCTGCTCTTTGCGAGGGCTTCAGACAAGCGGGCCACGGAGTTGTGCTGGAGTGCCCCCGGGACCGATGCTTGGGCGCGTGAATTGAGCGCGACAGCCGCGCAGGGAACGGGCGGCGTCGTGACCTTGGCCCTGTGCCGCCGTCGACGATCACGCTGTCTGTTGGCGCAGCGCGTAGAGCAGAACCGCTGCGACCCGCGCGACGGGTCGAAGCGCTCGCCGCATTCCCCGCAAATCTTTCCGCTCACAGTCGTTCATCAACGCCGACGCGCCCTGCGACATGACTTGCCGTGAGTACGCGCTCACGCCGACAACCTTGGATGCCAGAGGTGTGAGGGTGGTGCGGTTTTGTCCTCTGGACATGTCCAGAGGACAAGCGTTCAATGGTGGTAGGCGAGTCTTGGCGGGCCCATATGTTCGGGCCGATTCGTCGAAGGGCAGCGGGCATGGATACGAGCCAGCAGTCCAGATGATGGGATTCCAATGGGACATTTTGCGGACTCTGAATATTCGCCGGCGCGCAGCGCTGTGGAGGGCTTCCGGGCGCTGAACCTGCCAAGCCGCCTTTCCTTGGACGGTCTGATCTCGATAATTGAGAAGACCCGCGGGCGGCGGATTGAGATCGACGTCTGTGAGTCTTTGAACAGCGGAACGGTTTGTGGGCTGTGGCTGTCCACGAACACTCGGGAGATCATCCTGCACGCGCCCACGCCGTCGGTGCTGCACCGTCAGCAATTTATCCTTCACGAACTCGGACATATGGTGCTCCGCCACGATGAGGCGGTGGTGTCCGCGAACTACGCCGAGACCCTGTTTCCCAATCTTCCCGGCGAGAAAGTCTCGCGCATCCTGGGGCGCAGTGACTTCCTGGATCACATCGAAGCGGCCGCCGAGACCTTGGCAGATCTCTTCGCCGCTGCAATCAGGGACAGCAGCATCGAGCCCCGGTCGTTTGAAAGGATTTTGGGGTGATCCAGGTCTTTGCCGCCGCCGTGATCTGGGGCTTGGTCCTGTGCCTCTTTCCAAGCATGAAGCGGCGCAGCGACCACAGCATCATGGTGGCTGCCGTGACTATTGCCACCGCACTCACCCTGAACGTCGACACAATCTACCTCGAGGGGGACCGGCTTCTCGGAGGCCGCAATGTCCTGGACCTGGTGGCCAACATCTTCATGGTCGTCGGGATCTACTTCCTGTCCCGGGCGATCCTGCGGGCGGCCGATCCAGACGAGACGATGGACCGGCGCAACAGGGGCGGACTCGCTCTGCTGGGACTGGTCGTCGTCGCACTGATTCTGAGTTTCAGCCTGGTCGATGCCCCGCGGACGTCCACCGCCTTTATGAAGGACTTTGGCAGCCAGTGGGCAGCCGCCGCGTACTCCAGCATCCAGTTCCTCTACATCGGAGCGGTGGTGACCGTCACTGGCTATACGTGCTTCAAGTTCCGTGGCGAGATGGCAAGGCCGTATTTCCGTCTCGCACTCACTTTCATCGGCATTGGGTGTTCCCTGGCCGTGGTGCTCGTTCTTGCGGTGGTGGGTATGGATGTCCTGCACCTGATGGGAGAGATTGAGTCGATGATGCGACTCTCCTATGTGTACGACGCCGCGTTATTCGGAGCCATGGCGTTTCTGTGCGTGGGCCTAGCCTTGCCGCCGGTCGCGCGTGGCCTGGAGCGCAGGTCCGATTCCCGGACCGCAGACGTCCTCGTCGAACGTTTGGCTGAGCCCTGGGAACGAATCACCGAAGCTCGCGCCGGGAATCGGCTCAATGTTCCGGCGGTGGGCAGTGATCCCCGGGCTGCGTCCAAGCAACGACTCCACCGGATGCTGGTTGAGATCCGTGACGCCATGTTGGTCGACCCTGAACTTGCCAAGTCACTAGGGGAGAGTGATATTCAAGTACTGGCTGAAGCCGAGGAGTATCTCGGAACCCGGGTTTCCGCACCCGGGCATTGGGGAGCCAGGACGTCAATCAAGGGGGAGTTGAAGTCATGACCGACAGCGACGGCGGGCTCTCCGAAACGCCGCAAGCACGCCTCGCCCGAAAGTTGAATCTCCTCCTGGATCTTTTTGAGGCCCAAGGGTCTTCGCCGTTGACCTATCCGCAGATCAGCCGGCACATGGAGGAGCGGGGAACGCCCTTGTCCCGCTCCAGGTGGGCCTATATGCGAAGCGGAGACGGTCCCATGGCGACGGACACCGCGCTTCTTCAGAACCTTGCCGACTATTTTGGCGTCGACTCCCGGTACCTCCTGGACGACGCAGGGGAGATCCCCGATCTGGTCGATGCCCAACTGCAGCTGTTGCGGACGCTGAGGGAAAACCGCGTCAGGAATTTTGCGGCCCGGCAGCTGCAGGCGATTTCCCCCGCCACGCTGCTGCGTTTACGCCAAGTAATCGACGACCGCATGAAAGAGCCAAAGGACGACGGCTGTGCGTAAGTCCGTTGTGGGCGTGGTCACCGGTGGTGTCGTGACGGCCGCCGCGGCGCTTTCCGGTGCTGTCTATTTCGCGCGTCAGATTGTGGTGCCAGCGTCGCAGCGCGTTGAGGATCTGCCGATTCGCGGGGTGTTCCGCGACAGCAACGATTCGTTGCTGATTGAACTGCCAGCATCACCCCGGACCACGGTTCCGGGCCGCTACAGCATCTGGTTTGCCAACGGTGCAGGCCACGCCTGCATCGGAAAGATCGTGGCCACCGACGACGGCGCAGGGCCCCCCGCCGTCGGGACGGTGACGAGGCTGGTTGAACGGGTTGACTCGGGGGACCTGCTGAGCGCCAAGGCCGGGATCTGGAGCGGGTACGTCTATCCGACGCCGGAGCCACTTGGGCTGCCCTACAAAGATGTGGGGATTCCGGTGGAGAACGGCGTGGCGCCGGCCTGGCAGTTCCCACCCTCTGAGGCCTCCCCAGGAGTTACCGGGACGTGGGCTATCCACGTCCATGGCCTGGGGGGCAAGAAATCCGGCGCGCTGCGCGGTGTACCAGTTGCAGGCCGGCTGGGTTACACCTCTCTGGTGGTTTCATTCCGGAATGATGGGGAAGCACCGGCGTCAGCGGACCGGCGCTACCACCTGGGACAGTCCGAGTGGCGCGACGTCGACGCAGCCGTCTCTTATGCCCTGGACCAGGGCGCGCAACAAATTGTGTTGTTCGGGTGGTCTCTCGGCGGCACGATTGCCCTTCAGTTGACCCTGGAGTCGGAGTTCCGGGACCGCGTTGCCGGGCTCGTTCTCGATGCGCCGGTCATTGACTGGACGAGCACGCTGACGGCCAACGCACGATCCAGCATGCTTCCGGGCTGGATTGCGGCCTTGGGGTTACGGATTCTTGAGTCACCTCGACTGTGTTGGATTGCCGGGCTGGGAACAGCCTTGAATTTGAGGGCCCTGGATGGGGTGGCCCGAGCGGACCAACTCCGCCCTCCTGCCCTGGTGATCCACAGTGAAAGGGACCGGTCGACTCCCTTCGCGGTTTCTCGCCGGTTCGTCGACCGCCGTCGTGATTTGGCCACGCTGGTGACTTTTCCCTCTGTGGAGCACACGCAAGAGTGGAACGTCGATCCGGAGGGGTGGGACGCAGCGGTGTTTGGTTGGCTCCGCAACCGTGTGGCGTCGGGCTGACTGCCGGTTCCCCGGGTAGATCAGTCTCTCGATACGGGTTCAGGATGCCTCAAGCCCGCGATTCCGATACGCCGTGTTCCGGTCCATGGTCCAGCCGGCGACTATTCCGCGTCCGATCATTTGGTCGCTGAGCCTGGCCAGGTGGTAGCCGGGGTCGGCTTCGAGGGCGAGTTGCAGGAACTGGTGGGCTTTGCTGCCTCTGCCTTCCCACCAGTTGATGAAGGCGATGGCGGTGAGGATTGGGGCGGAGTGTCCGGTGCTGCTGCGTGTGTAAGCGTGCAGCAGCAGCTGCTCTGCCCACTCGACCCGGGACCAGTGCGGCTTGCTGTCCGTCTGGGCCAGGAGGACACGGTCCATGGGTTCGTCGATTCCGGGGATGTCCGCCATGAGTTGATCCCGAATGGTGGGGAACTGCAGGCCTGCGACCAGGCTGACGATTTGCTCGTCGGTCGGGAAGGATTTTGCGTCCAGCATTTCCGTCCACAGCGTCCGGGCCCGGTCCATGGCATCTCGGCTGTTCAGGCTCTGCATCGATTTCACGCAGCTTTCGACGGCGTCCGCGGTCTGGGTCTCTTTGGTCGAGGCTGGCAAGGTGATGCGGTTGGTTGGGGCGATGGTGCTGCCGCGGTAGACGAATTCGGCGTTGACCTGGCTGGACTGTGTCGACGTTAGGGGCAGGGATGGTCCGGCCTTGGGATCGCCGTCGTACTGCGAAACTGCGTCGTCTCCTACGAGTAGGCCGTCACGGATGGACATTCCCCGCTCGGCGAGGGCCCCTGTTAGTGCCGCGATGGTTGCGGCGTGAGGCCTGGCACGTCCGGCTTCAGCGGGCCGCGATGTGTATACGGCGAAGACGATGCTGGCGGCATTAGCATCATGGGCTAAGTAGTCGGCGATGGTCTGTGCATAGCTGATCTCTGACCCCGGATTCGGCAGGTCAACGCGCAGTGTGGCACCGACATGATTGTCGACGAGGGTGATGCAGACGAGGCTTTCGCGGGGCCAAAACCCCAGGGTGTGTCCGATGAAACTGAGAGCGTCTGCAGGTGTTTTGATCGTGAGTGGTTCCATGGCCTTTTTCCTTTATCGACTGGCGGGCACCGGTCGTGCCTGTCAGATTTTGGCGCCGTTCTGATAGAGGAGTCACCGCTGGGTACGAGGGGCCGGAGTGCAACTTGGGGAACCGGGCACGGTCCAAAATTTCGCGAGGAAACAAGCGACGGAGGAGCGCCGAACGAAATCTTGGACCGCGATCGGCGCATCGCGCCCTGGTTGCGCGGAGGACCCGCCCAGCGATGATGGGGGATCAGAATGACAAACAGCGAAGGTACTTCTGGTTATCCATGGACGGCCTTGGGCGGCGCGGCATGACGCCGGTAGTCCCTTTGGTCTGCTGGGACGTTACCGTGTTCGCTGAGCGCGGCGCGTTTCCAGGGCGTGTTCGGCGCGTTCGACGAGGGCGCGGTCGCGGGGCGTTGCAGCGCCGCGTCACAAATGGCTGGTCTGCCGCTGCCTCCCCGTGGAGAAGCCTATGGCGGGGCTGGCTTTTCGCCGATTGCCTCGAGAAGCCAAGAGCCAAGCCCCACTGGATTCCGCTCAATGACTCGAGCGGATTCGACCTGTTGCGGGCCCGCCACAATCTAGGTTGCGGGCGCGCCGCCGGTTACTACAGGTACTTCTCGACGTGGTCCCCGTCGTAGTCCTCGTCGCCGTTCATCATGTCGATGGCGCGGCCCACGTTATTGTTCGACTCGATGCGGGAGCCGACACAGCTGGCGCACTGCGGACCGCCCTCAATCTCTTCGTCGTAGTCGATGTCGTCCTCCGGGAACTCAATATTGAACTCGTCCCGCTCGACGCCGACGTCGAATTCCTTCTTGCACTCATCGCATGTGGCCATGCTTGCACCTTACCGGGTGAAGACGTCACTAGCCTTGTCTCCACATCCTGCGCGAGCAGCTCGAGGTCGAAAACGGCGCGTTCTGGGATTGCGTGAAGAACGGTGTCCTGCCGGACCGCGGCGGATCGGCCGAGGCACCCAAGAATGCCATCCCCGCCTGCGTCGTCTCCGTCCTGCTCGGCACGATTCACCTGCCCGAGGAGGAGGTAAAGGCTTCGACGGCCGCCGGGACGCTCGCCCGGACGGGTGAACTCTCGAAACCGCCCCCCGACGACGGCGATGCCGAAGCCGACAAGGTTCAAGAGAACGTCGCCAGACAGCGGTTCTACTCCGCGGGGCGCCTCTCGCGGACCTCAATATCAGGGTGGTGCTTCCTGACCCACTCGGCCATCCGATGGTTCCGTTTTTCGAGGAACTCCGGGACTTTACCCCGGTACTCCACGTACTCGGGGGTTGATGTCGGTGTCCCTTGACGCTCGAAGTTGTCCGGCGGCAGGAAGTATTCAACCGACTCATAATCGGAGTCGGGCGTCAAGAGGTCTTGAAAGTGGAAGAACTCCATGAACCGCTTGAAGTCGCCGAAGAGTTCGAAGAGGTCCTCGTGGACCTTGATGACTTTGGCGAGGGGGCTCCATGGCTCCTCTGCGTAGGCAACAAATACGAATCTGTGCTGCCGGTCGACACGTTCCGGGCCCTGGACACCACCCGCATCTTTGCCGCCACGACCATCAACGCGGGCCGAATCGAACGAAGGCTCGTGAAGAACTTCCCGGCGGATTGTCTGCTCAACCGCATCGAGGGCGGCAAGTTAACGGCAGTCCGCGGGGCTTTCGACACCACCCAGGTAAAGCGTCGGGCAGCTCGTGGTCGACTTGATCAGCCAGTAATCCTGACAGTCGCCGCTTACTTCCGGCTAGCTTTCTTCTTCTTAAGCGCCTCGATCTGCTTGGCCTTCTCTGCAAGCCTTTGTTTGAGCTTGGCCTCCTTCTTGAGGTGCGCTGCCGCAGCTGCGAGTTCTCGCGGGGTCCTGTTTGTCGCACCGGGTGGTCGCCCCATGAGTGTCTCCTTCACAAAGTTAAAAAACAGTAATTGTAGATATTGTGCCTTAACTCCGACGCCCGTGAACGCCAAGCGCGAGTGTCGGGATTTCCGGTCTGTCCGCCCGTGGCACAGCTTCAACTGGGCGCGTCGGCCGGCGATGAGTCGGGACTCCAGGATTGCCTCGGATGCTCTCAGGGGTTCAGCTGAGACGGGGGAGCTTCTGTACGGTTGGTGGCCTACTTTTGGTCAGCGGGTCGATGCCGCCAAGATGGCGCATGAGCAGTGGCGTGTCGTGGACAAGCGCCGGGCTCTCCGACATCGTTGACCTGTGAAGAAAGGACAAGACTCCCTGGCCAAGGCGGGCGATGCTTTGGCGCCTCTGCGCGCCGCCAAGGCCCGCAGTCTTCGCTCCCGGCTCTGATGCGCGCGGAGCGTCATCCAAGGACTACACCGCAGAGCTGACACAGTTACCGAGGCCCGAGCGCCTATATAGGCGTGAGGAAGTGCTCGAGCGGTCCTCACAAATACCCAAGGTGTCCGGCATCTACGCGTGGTACTTCGATGAAGGGCCACCTGGCGTAGACGTCCGCAACTGCCACGACATCCCTGAAGGAGTGATGCTCTACGTCGGCATCGCGCCGAAAGAGCCGCCGCGAAATGGAACACCGCCGAGCACCCAGATGCTTTGGAACCGGATCCGGTACCACTACCGCGGCAACGCCTACGGCTCCTCACTACGGCCGAAGGTGGGCTGCCATCTGGCAGACAACATAGGCATCGCGCTCCGCAGAGTCGGCAGCGGAAGCGGGCTGACGTTCACGCACCACGGCGAACGTCAGATCAGCGAGTGGATGAGCCGGCACGCCCGCGTATCCTAGGTTCAGGCGGATTCGCCCTGGCTCCCCGAGACGCACGCGATCGAGCAGCTGAGCCTGCCGCTCAACCGGCAGGGCAACAGCCACCATCCCCACTACCCCATGCTCAAGGCCCTCCATGCCGAGCAGAGGACAACAGCAAGGTGCTCTTCCTATCGCGTGACGCTTGGCGGCCGATCTTCGGTACGGGGCGTTCTTTGTCAATGAGCGGGAGAGTCGGCAAGAGTCGTGCCGGGTTGCGAAGACGCCGCGGTTGCGGTCCAAGTCACATAGGATTCGGACAAGAACCACGAAGAAGAGAGACAGATGGGGCAAAGGCAGTCGGGGAAAGAATGGGCGGCAGATGAGGATCGGCGACGCTACTGTGAGGAAGAGCGACGGGCTCTCCCGTCCGCTGTCACCGAGGGACTTGTTGATGTGCTTGCAGGCAAAGCTAGCCCGGAGGAGCGCGAAGCATTACTAGCCCGAGTGAGCCGTTACAGGGACAGGTCGCGCCGAAGGGCCGATTGGCTCCTTGGGATCTTGGACAGTGCCACCGCTTTGGACATGAAGGCTCTTGAGCAAGCGATGGCGAATTCGTCTGCAGCAAGGTACGCCAGCAGCGCTGGATTCAACCGGTTTCACTGGATTCTCGCTGTTTCGGCGAGGGGAACAGATAGGAGTCAGGAAAACGTTCAGAGGTTCGCTGCAGCTTGCGGTGCATGGTTGGCCACCTCCCGAATCATTTGGCAGCTCGTTGACCGCGACAAGGATCTTGCGCGCGGAGTCCAGGTGAACCCGTGGCAGGAAACTCAGAGGAGGATTTGGTCGGTTGATATTCACTTCCGTTGGGTCTCAGAACTCTTCTGTAGCTCCATGGCTTGCGAGATCGAGAGCAATCGAACCAAGTACAGCAACTTCGAGTTTGTTAGTCAGCGGGCAATCACGGATCTCTTCAAGTGGGTTGAGGCATACGTAAATAGGATGGACCGGCAGGCGGCCGGGGAAGTAGTTGGGCCAGTACCATTGCCGTCCCCGTTCGCCCGCCCACTCGTGGAGGTCTTGGCTGTGAAGGGAGACGAGCATCGATCCAAATCCTTCGAGGAGTTGGTGGATACGCTCGAGATTGAGGGCCATCCATTCGTCGAAGTCGGAGGCATTATCGCACCAGTGGCAGTGCGAGAGGCGACATACGGGGTTGAATTTGCACTCCTCAACCTGGCCCGCAGTCTCCTCTCCGATGACAAAGACCGATCGGACCTTTTTGAGAATGCTGTAATACGGGCGCTGAGCCATGTCCTGCCCTCAGGAATTGAGCTTCCGCTTGCTCCTGTCTTTATCCCAATCCCCGAGACAAAGAACAAAGGCGAAACGGACTTTATCTTCCGTTCGCCAGTGCATACGTTCATCGGTGAATGCAAAGCAATGGCTGCCGTTCACGCGACTGGCACCGTCATTCACACTTTCACTGACCAAGTGAGCAAGGCGGCGACACAGCTCAAGCTACGAATGGATGCGGTCAGATGTGGCGGCGGCGTGACAGTTGACGGGTTGACCTGGGCGGCTCCAAGCAGCAATGTTTATGGGCTAGCCGTCCCCCTCCATTCCTATGGTGGCGCTGTTTGGAACCACGAGTGTCTTCCTCACGGCGCTGTAGATCACCCGGATCTTGCAGTCATCCCATTCCACCAGCTCCTTGTAGTCGCACGGGCGATGGAAGACGCCGACGATCTCGGTGCATACATTCGATTTCGGAGCGCGTTGTTCGACCTCAAGCTGGAGCTTCGGGATGAACTCGATATTCTGGCCGCCTATATTTTCAGCGACGCCGCCAAGATCAAGGCCATGATAGAAGGCGCTCCAGAGCACGGGATGCGGGTCATTCGCGCCCATGGCGTGGAACTTGAGACGGCTGTCAGCGACGTCATGCCGACCTCCGCTCAGGCGTGGCGCCGTCGGCTGACGCGGACACTGACCTAAGGGTGGCTGGGTGGTTCGTCTCCCTTCCCTGGCAGGCGCCAGATGACTGCGCAACCTACCGTGATGGATTGCGGCAGTTGTGGAGCCCTCCGGCACGTTGTGCTTCTTTGCACCACTCGTGGCCACAGACAACGACGTCATACCGTATCGCCCGAAACGCTGCTCTGGAATTTGCGGCCCCGGCCGCCCGAATGGCGTAACTTCGATTAAGGCCAGATGGGAACGCAACGAACAAGGGGGCTCGGTGTGGTGAAGAAAGATCAGATTCTTTGAACGACGGGGTGCCGGGGGAGCGGGATATCTATGCCGTGCTGGACTCAGCCGACTCTGAGCAGCCAGTTTCTGCGCCGGCGGACAGGAATGCTGCCTGGCGCCTGAAAGTGGCGCACACGTTCCATTGCTCGACTGCGCTGGGCGGCTGCGGTACCGAATTGACCTTCGCTATCGGCGACGTCAACATCCCCCATTTCCGGCACCGGTCTGGTGTTACCTGCGCACTGGGGGTCTCCGGGTCCGTCGCCGACCGGTACACCCACCTGGCCATCCAGAACGCCCTGCGCGACTGGATCAACGCGATGCCGGGCTTCACATGCGGGCTGGAAGTTTCTGTAAAGGAAGGGCGCACCGATGTCCTGGCCACCGGACCCAACTTCGAAGCGGCACTGGAGGTTCAGCGGTCGCAGTTGAGCGGCACAGCGAGAAGTGAACGTACCAGCCGCTACCTGACCCGCGCCGCCACGGTGGACTGGCTGTTCGAGTCCACAGGCATCGACGCGTTCAAGACCGAACTCGCCGTACGCGGCTGGAGCCTCAGGATCTGGTGGGGCTGGGTCAAACAGGAATGCCGTATCGGCGTCAGCTACCACGCCGGCGAAGACACTGAACCCGAACTGAAGGCAGCCGGCGGCCCTCTCGAGCAGTGGCGCCTGACCGCAGGCGGGCTCGACTCCGAGCACCTGAGGAAGGCAAAGTATGCGGTCGCCGGCCGGCAGGAGGCCCTGCGGCACCGAAGAGAGGATGAAGCAGCAGCCGCCGCCGAGGAAGCATCGGACAAGAGACGACGTGACGCGGCCGCGCGCCGTGGCGCCCTGGATGCGGACCTCGCGCTTTACCGCCAGTATGAGGAGCAGTTGAGGACCTTTTCCGCCGATGTTGACAGCAGGTGGCCGGCCAAATGGCCAGCTCTGAGTGGCAGCCCCAAGCAAGTCCTGTGGGCCGCAGGTCTGCGCGTGAAGATTCTTGGGTTCCTGCACGAAGAACTCGCCAATGACTGGCTGGACGCGGAACGTGGATACCCGATCGCCCAATGGTTGGCAGAACAGGAATCGGCTAAGTACTGGATCGAGCACCTCAGAGACGTCCGGGATACGTTCGATCTGCTGCACGAATACGGGCACCGCTGACCGATTCCGTGTAGGGGCAATCTGCCCTGCCTACGCCTTCCAAAATTTCCTGACAGCATCGTGCATCGGACGCCCCGGCTTTGTCCGGGTTGACGACGGCACCGGCGGCAGCGTGGGGGGACGGCGCATGCGCGGGACCGCGGTCGGTTGGCTCATCAGACCACCTATCTGCTGAAAGAACTCTGGCGGGCCGGCCACTCGGTTGGTCATGCAGATTGCTGCTCACTTCCCCATGAGATGTTCGGAAAGGAAGTGAACCGTACCGGGTTTGATGCCGCTTCCTTTTTTGTGAAGGATAGCGATTATGCCCAAGCGATACCCCCAGGATCAGCG
>NZ_MQTS01000196.1 GCF_020532825.1 Arthrobacter sp. SO3 | reverse complement strand
GAGCATCATCTCCCCGAACACCGCGCCCGGTTCCAGGATGGCCATCGTCAGGGCCTTGCCGTCCTCGGCGACCCGGAAAATACGCACCCGGCCTGACTTGAGGATGAACAGCGCTTTCACGGGCTGGCTCTGGCTGAACAGCAGTTCCCCGCGGCGGAACAGCCGGGCCGGGGCCATGAGGTCCATGGCCTCGATCTCCTGCGCGCTCAGGTCAGCAAACAGGTCAACTTCGTTCAAACAGCTGAACGGGTCAGCGGGTCCTGCCATCAGTGTCTCGGCCTCTCGTTGCCGCGGGGCCCACGGGCGCAGGTCTCCGGAGACGGTGGCCGCCACATCGACCCGGCAGGTATCGGTCATGCCTGGCTCTTCAGGACGCGGACCGCCACCAGTCCCAGAATAACGCCGTAGATCAGGTGGCCCATGAGGCTCATCAGGGCGGTGAGGTCAATGGCGAACACGGGCATGCCCATCATGACCGGCATGATCATCAGCGGACCAAGAACCCACCAGATGGCACCGTAGCCGAG
>NZ_MQTS01000195.1 GCF_020532825.1 Arthrobacter sp. SO3 | reverse complement strand
CGCTGATCCTGGGGGTATCGCTTGGGCATAATCGCTATCCTTCACAAAAAAGGAAGCGGCATCAAACCCGGTACGGTTCAATGTGATTATGCGCGATGTGCGGGAAGAGCTCAGGGTGTGCGCCGTCTTCTATGGTCACCCCGGAGTTTTCGTAGACCCGTCGCACGAGTGTATTCGGATTGCTCGCGAGGAGGGTTATCGCGCAGTCATGCTTCCAGGCATCTCTGCGGAGGGCTGTCTGTACGCCGACATGGGTGTAGACCCAGGCGCTCACGGTTGCCTGTCATACGAAGCGACGGAGCTTGTCCTCGGCGAGCATAAGCTAGACCCGTCGTGCTCAGTGATCCTCTGGCAGGTTGATTCCTTTGGAGACCCCTCCTATCGCCCATTCAGTCATGACGGCCGCCACGTGCCGCTCTTGGTCGAGGCGCTCCTGACGTTCTACACGGCAGAGCAGCCTGGATTCTTATATCGCGCCCCTACGCTGGCTGTAGCCCGAGCAAAGATCCACCCCGTCCAACTGGGAGCACTAGCGGAAGAGTTACTCGCAAATCCGGGTCTCTCGACGTTGTACATCCCGCCCGCGACTCCTCCCACGTTCAACCTCGCCATGGCCGAGCGACTTGGCGTCAATGTCCGGCCGCATGTGCCCTGGAGGGATAGCTGATCGAGAGTGACGCTGAGATCGACGAGTGGCGTGCCTGGCCGGCAAAGCGCGTCAGCAATCCGGCCCGAGTAAAAGGGCAGCAACTTCGACATGCATTCCAACCCGACATTGGTTATTTCCCTGCTATTGACGTCCCGTCTGGAAGGCCTTACAACTCAATTCCACAGTTAGAGGGTTGGAGGCAATCGTGGCCGGACAACGGATTGGGTACGTGCGCGTAAGCACCTCGCCCGCTTCTTCGAGGGATAGGTGCGAAAGTGTCTGATTGCGACAGCATTGCCGGCGAGGTGGCGCGGCTGCGCGCCAGAATCTTGCATCTCAAGGACGAGGCGGGTGAGGCCTTGACACTCGAACAGCGGCAGTCTGCGCAAAGGTCGCTGCACATTGCTGAGCTCCAGTTGCAGGTTCGAGAACGCGACTTGGAAGCCTGTCTTTCCCGCGAGAACACGCTGCGCGACCCGCGAGTCTTCGGCTTCGAGGTCAACCAAGGGCTTGCCGAATACGAACTCGTGGCAGGAAAGGACACCCTCTTCCGTGTCTTCCTGGGCGTGCCGCCCGATGTACTAGCGCCGCCGCAGGTTGCCGCTGCGGCGATAAGTGACATTGTCATTGACGAACCGCTTTTCCGTACGTCAAGGCTGGACTATGCATCGCTGTCCGTCACCCGACCGGACGGCGTCACGTTTGAGGTACCCGCCAACCTGGGCAGCGGTCAGATCACGAACTTCAGCCGAAGCTACAACGAGTACGACAACGCAAACTTCTACGTTGACGGGGCAAGTCTGGCGAGCCCAGGGCACTACGAGGCGGTCGCCCGTTTCTACCGTGAAGGTAGCCTCGTAGGGAGCGTTAGCCTAGGTCGCCATGAGTTCTTGGCCACGAAGGACCTGCGACTGCTGATCGTCGTCGACACATGGCCTATGCCCGTAGCCGCTTGGAACACTCTCTTGGGAGCACTGGAGCACGTGCACCGGGCTTTCCCAGTCCGCGCTGGGATCGGCCCGCTGAACGGTGTCCGGCGTAACGGTCTGCGGTATGAGATGGAGCCGAATCCGTTCAACCCCGATTTCCCTGCTTGGGGTCCCCTGCGACAGCGCTTCGCTGACTTCAACGCCGCCCAGCAGACGCAAGGACATCCCGATCGAGTCGAGCACATCCTGAGCGTGCGAGTACAACAGCCTGGCGAACCTCCACGGGGTGGGGCTGCGAGTCCAGGCCCCGGAGCTTCCGTCGCGGGCGTAGTGCTCAACATCCTTCCCCGAGGTGATCTCACATTTGCCACGTTGATATCACAGGAGTTGGGTCACAACTTCCTCGGTAGCGCACACACTCCAGAGCCAGAAATACCGGATGCGTCGGCATTCGACTTGGTGGGGCGCCGTTCGATACGGCGACCGCAATCGATCATGTACGGGTTCTTCAGCGGCACGCCGAGCGAGGATGGCCTGCTCCTCCCCGGTGACTGGAGCACGATTCGACAAGGGCTGTTGGCGACCACATCAACGGGCAATGCGTAGATCCGCGCACGGGAGCGCACCCAGTCGCGTCTAGTAGGGCGTGTCTACTAATTCGGCTGGGTTCCGTTGAGAAGCTCGGCGGATACGTGCTCGTACTGTCCTGCCCCATGCCCAGTAGGAGCGGATCGTGCCGTTCATGTCCAGCTCCGGCGGGAAGTGAGGGCCCGTTCCGTGACTCCCCGCAGGTCGTGGAGGGGGGTGGTTCACCTGCCCGAATGCAGGTTCGCAGCGACGGGTGGACATCATCCTGCAGCTAAGCAACAGTTGGCCGCTTCGCAATCGCTGACAATGACTTCTCGCCGGTGTCCGGCACATAGAGCAAACTATCGAATACATACACCGATTGCGTGGTACTGGCGCCAACTCCTCCGGGACGACAATCAGCTCGCGCAGCTACCGGTCATTCACCAGCACATTGTAGAAATCAACACGATGCTTACTGTCAGGTTGCATACGGTCAAGCGAGCTCAGCCCAGGAGCTAAGCCGATTACGCCATCAGGCGAGGGTACTGAGGGTTTCGATTTCGGCCCATCCCTTACAGCCAACCGAAGCCGCCGCATGACCCGACTCGATATGTGTTGTAACCTGTGCGCCTCGAATCCCTAGGGATACGAGACGCGTCAGGAGCGCCACTCAGCGCAAAAGGATCAGGGCATTCCTGATTTGACTGAAACATGGCCAAGCGCGCAGTCAGAATTCGGTACGTCATCAACGACTTTGGATGGACAAGATTAAATGGGTGGAGCCATCGATTCAGCATCGGGGACGGCCGGCTCTATTTCTTGGGGAGCAGGGACCTCAGGATCGTACCGCCGCGGCTAGGAGTCGCGGTGTCCTCGTTGATGGCCCCCTCGAGAACTTGCAGTTCGGGGACCTTGATTCGTCCGAGAACGATCGCGCTGTCTACTTCTTCCTGAGCCTCTCGGGCCTTATGTGCCGCTCGCAGCGCGAGTACCAGCACTGAGAAAAGTCCAATCCCGCACACTCCCACTGCCAGAAGAAACTGGTCAGGGGGAAGCTGTAGTGCGGTAACGGTGGTGAGGATTAGTAAGGGTATGCACAGCCCGGAACGGAATTCGGATTCGCTCCTGGCCTTGTCAAACCGCTCGTAAGCTTTGTCATCCTTTTGGCCTAGGTCGACTGCCAGAAGAGCGCTTTCCGAGTGGATACGTCGAAGCAGTGCCGAGGCCAAATCCTTCTGTTCCGTACGCCCAGCCCTGTAGGCTCCAAAACTGCCTACCTGCGGCGGTTCCTTGCCGTCCGGCTGTTTACTTTTCAAGGCTTGACGTACTACCCGATTGTTCCACCGGCGCTCGAGGGATGACCTCAGGAATCGAGGCGAAAGACGAATCCACCACGGGTAAAGGATCCCCATCTTTGTGAGAGCTGGAATTTCGCGCACCAAATCCTTGGTCAGCTCCCCCACAGATTTCTTTCTCACGGCCCGCCCCACCTGATCCTGGATGAAGTCGAGAAGCCGAGACTCCCGCGTTTTGTCGCCTTCGCGTTCAGCCCTCTTCCTGTTGTGACGGTTGATACCGGCCAGCACTAGCAAGTGAAATGGGAATATAAGCCCGACCACATAGGCGAGAAAGGTGATGACAGCGAGTGTCGCCACCGGTCCGAGATAGTCGACAAGCGTAGCCACCTTCCCGGCCAGTGTGTCACCCGGCGCGACCTTCGCTATCTGCTCACCGATGAGCAACCAAACCGCGAATAGAAGCAGCATGCCGGCGCTCAAGGCGCTCTTAACGTCCCTGAGGTTGGACAAGAATCCGAGCATCGTGGCCCCTACAGGTTTTCAAGTTCAGCCCTTGGAGGTCGGGCGGAAAGGCGGAAGGAGTGACGCTCTCGGTCATTCCTCGTCCGAAGCTACTGCATCTCGCCGTTTTGCGCCCGTTCTTTCGGTGGTGCGGTCGCCTCCTAAGCTTGGAGCTAGCGCGTCATAGGCACTGACCGAGGGCAGCGGCCCGGTATCTTCCGGGAGCCCTGCGATGACCGCGGCCGGGTCGATGAGCCTACGCTGGGTAAGACTGACAACTCGTTGCACCTTCAACTCGCCTTGAGCACCGGGATGACAGTTCCGAACCGGACCCACCCAAGGAAGACATCGTGGCGTGTCCGCGGGCTTCGACCGCAACGACGTCTGCACTGACCGCACCGGTGGCCCAGCAGTACTTCATCGCAATCCTTCGAGTGGCGACGAATGTGCGGCTACCTTGTCTCGGCCTCATCCGGAACTTCTACCAGTTGGCTGGGCCAGCTCGTGATCTAAGGTCTTTTTCTCCACAAATCAGGCTCGTGCACCGTCCACTTTCCGGACCGGTCGAGGCGTCTGAGGGCTTCCTCCCTCTGTAGCCCTGGGCGGAGTACGATTCTCATCATTTCGGGCCATCCGTCTCCTTGGAAGCCGGCACGTCCGGGCACAAGACGATACTTTTTTCGATGCAGACGTGCGTGTCCATCGCGCCAGGAAAGATAAACCAGAAACTCTTGTGGGGCTGTGATCCTGTACTGCCGAGTTTCCCCTGCTGGAATTGTCCCCAGGCTTTGTAGGTCAAGGGAGAGTTTCGGGCCAGTCGCTAGAAGGGAAACTTGCAGTGCTGTGTTGGGTCCCTCGTTGTCCACGTCTATGACGCCGCTGTCCTCCGTGTATCGAAGAACGAGGTCTGCCCTGTCCCGGCCGTCTTCGCGCTCCACGGTCCTACGAACGTTCCAAAGCGTAATAACCAAAGAAGCGGCCGCCACAAGGACGGCCAAAACTGAGAGGACGTCGGCTAATTGCATTGATCGAGCATAACCATCCCGGAGCCGGTCGTGACGCCCAGGGTGGTCACCGACCGGGTCAAAAGCGTCAGGAACAACGGCCCGGAACTGATTGGTCCGGCTCCCTGAGTAATCAAGATTCTCGTGTCAGGTGAAGGCTCCCTGTGCGCGGAGCACCGTTGAGGTCAGGACTTCAGGGACGTCCTGATGGGTTGGGCATTCACTCTTCTTACGTTGTTTCCTCGGCGTCGCTGATGTATTCCAGGAGCCAGTGCGTGGAGAGCGGTTCCCGGCGGAGCGTGACAGTCCGGAGGGAGGAATGAGTGCCGGATCTGACCTGTACCCGCCAGAATTCGATGCTGACGAGGTCGCCGCTTCCGACGGCTGCTGTGCGTTGGGTGTCCCACCAGTCGTCCCTCCCGAACCAGTGCTGGGAATCTGTGTCGGGATCGACAAGCCAGATTGTCCCGTCGTGGCGGATGGCTAGGGGTTTACCTGCCGGATCCAGACGAACCTGGAG
>NZ_MQTS01000194.1 GCF_020532825.1 Arthrobacter sp. SO3 | reverse complement strand
CCCTATTTTCCCTTGTCAGAGCACCTTTTCGTCTCTTAAACACACCCCTCAGCCCAACATTGATGAAAACCCCGGGTTAGTGATTGGTCTTCCTTGATTTGTCGGCAATTTTGTTCTTGAGCATGTCGGTTCTGTTGTGGCCAGGGTTTTTCGTCGTTGTTGCCCAACACGGCTTCGACGTGGATTGAACCGCGTTTCGTTCATCGGGGACGGGCGTCGGCAACCCCTCGTTTCTCGACAAGATGCTTAGCGTGACTTACGCGAGCATTGGTCCTCAACCCCCGTGGCTCCGATCACAGTCTGGCAACCCGCTGCCGCGTCGGGCAGGTTTCCCGGGGCCAGAAACGACTGAGACGACCCCGGACGCAAGCGACGTGCCCATACCAAACCGTCCACAACCCGTCTCACAACAGGTCGGTGAACACCGATGTTGTGAGACGGGTTGTGCGACAGTTGACGAAAGGCGACCCGGCATTTCGATCTCATCGGCTATGCGCGTCTCCACCAACGGACAAGGCGCCAACTCCAACGGGACGCCCTCGAAACGGCCGGCTGTGGGCGGATCTTCGAAGACAAAATCTCCAGTCGCATCACCGCCCGCCCCGGACTCGCCGAAGCCCTCGGCTACCTCCTGCCGTCAGACACCCTGTGCGTGTGGAAATTGGACCGTCTCGGCCGGTCAGTGAAAGAAGTCCTCACCACCGCCGATAGCCTCCACGACCAGGGAGTCGGCCTGCGGATTCTCACCGGCACCCTGACCGGGACTGAGCTGCTGCGGTGATTTCGGACAGTGGGCCCTCCTAAAATGGGGGTCTACCGAAAGTAGAGATCAGCATGACCGCATCACGCAAGCGATTTACCCA